>NZ_JADEXR010000017.1 GCF_015206995.1 aff. Roholtiella sp. LEGE 12411
GCCCCATGCCCCATCCCCAAGATTTTGCATCGGCAACCACTAAGGTAGCCGCATTGTCAAGTAATTTGTTTAAACTAAGAACACATGCTCAGTCTGTACAGTTTACCCTGTGTTAGATTGAGCATACTGACTATAAATTTTCCCTCTGACGCAGCTGTCATTATGGTGATTACAAAAAGTAGGCTTGTTTTGGGTGCTACGGCAGTGACACTCTCCACAATTGCTGTTACTAGTCTTGGCATTCACTCGCGAGGTCAGGCTTTATTTAAAGAAAGTCCTAAAGCATTGGTGGATGATGTATGGCAAATTATATACCGAAATTACGTAGATGGCACTTTCAATCAGGTAGATTGGCAGGCTGTTCGTAAAGAATACTTGGGCAAGTCCTACAGTAATCAACAAGAAGCTTATAAGTCCATCCGGGAGATGCTTAAAAAGCTAGAAGACCCATACACTCGGTTTATGGATCCAGAAGAATTCAAGAATATGCAGGTTGATACCTCTGGAGAATTGACAGGGATTGGGATCACAATCAGTCAGGATGAAAAAACGAAACAGCTGGTTGTAATTGCGCCAATTGAGGATACGCCAGCCTTTAAAGCCGGGATTTTGTCCAAGGATGTCATCCTCAGCATCAACGGCAAAAGTACTAAGGGAATGGATACCAATCAAGCGGTATCACTAATTCGAGGTGAAGCAGGAACGCAAGTTAACTTGACTATTCAGCGTAATGGTCAGACAAAACAGTTTGACATCAAACGAGCGCGGATTGAAATTCATCCGGTACGCTACTCCCAAAAGCAAACTCCAGCGGGTAACATTGGCTACATTCGCCTAAATCAGTTTAGCGCTAATGCTGGTAAAGAAATGCAGAATGCTATCAAAGATTTAGAAGCCAAACAGGTATCTGCATATATTCTGGATCTGCGTGGTAATCCAGGCGGCTTGCTATTCTCTAGTGTAGAAATTGCTCGAATGTGGATGGATAGAGGCACAATTGTCTCTACTATTGACCGTCAGGGTGAGCAAGAGCGGGAAGAGGCTAACGGTAGGGCTTTGACGAATAGACCAATGGTGGTGCTGGTGGATAAAGGTTCAGCCAGTGCTAGCGAAATTCTCTCAGGAGCGTTGCAAGATAATAAACGTGCCACTGTTGTAGGGACTCAAACCTTTGGTAAGGGCTTGGTACAATCAGTGCGTCCCTTGGAAGATGGCTCAGGATTGGCAGTAACAATTGCTAAATACCATACCCCTAGTGGTAAAGATATTAATAAGCATGGCGTTGATCCAGATGTCAAGGTGGATTTAACCGATGCCCAGCGACAGGACTTGTGGCTTAATGAGCGTGAAAAACTCGGCACACTAGCAGATCCTCAATTCGCTAGAGCAGTGGAAATATTACGTCAAAAAACTGCTGTTAGGGACACTGCCACACCAGTAAAGAATTAAATTTAGCTAAATTTAGAATTAGGACTAGCCCTTTTGAAAAAATAGGTGTTTGAGTTACCTCGTCGGTCTACAACAAATTGAAAGGGTTAGTCCTATAGCCTTGAAAGGCTATTCCCTGCTATGCAACAATGACAGCAAATCAAATACGCGATCGCATTAATCTTCCACAAGTCAAATAGCGCAGAGAAAAAATAAATCCTCTGCGCTATTTTGTCTTGAAAAGTTTCCTACGCTGGGTTTCCCGGCTTTCCTTCGGAACGCTTATGCGAACGCGGAACTTTTCGCTGCATTAATCCCTGCGCTCCTTTGCGTTTAAATCATTCCCACTCAATAGTTCCAGGCGGCTTGGAAGTGATATCATAAACAACCCGATTCACACCTTTGACCTCATTCACAATCCGCGTGGAAATCACTTCCAGCACATCGTAAGGCACACGTGCCCAATCAGCAGTCATACCATCTTCACTGGTAACAATCCGCAAGACGATTGGATAAGCATAGGTACGTTTATCCCCCATAACCCCCACACTGCGAATCGGTAGCAATACAGCAAACGCTTGCCAAAAATCATGATACATGCCGCGTTGGTTAATTTCTTGCCGCACAATCAAATCTGCATCGCGCAAAATGTTTAACCGTTCAGCGGTTACTTCGCCTAGGATGCGAATCGCTAAACCAGGGCCGGGGAAAGGTTGCCGTTGAACAATTTCTTCTGGTAAACCAATAGAACGCCCTACTTTGCGGACTTCATCCTTAAACAGTTTCCGCAGCGGTTCTACTAGTTTAAATCGCAGGTCTTTGGGCAAACCGCCAACATTGTGATGACTCTTGATTTTCACTGCTACCCGTTCACCAGTTTGCGGATCAACATTGGTGTCAGCCGATTCGATCACATCTGGGTAAAGAGTGCCTTGAGCCAAATAGTCAAACTGACCGAGGCGTTTAGATGTTTCTTCAAACACACTAATGAATTCATGCCCGATGCGACGGCGTTTTTCTTCGGGATCTGTAACACCAGTGACCATCGCCAAGAAGCGATCGCGAGCATTTACATACTCTACCGGAATATGAAATTGTTCTTTAAATAGTTTCAGTAATCGTTCTGGCTCTAATTTACGCATAAAGCCTTGATCGATAAACACGCAAGTCAGCTGATCCCCGATTGCTTTATACAGCAAGAAGGCCAGGGTAGAAGAATCTACTCCCCCAGACAGTGCCAACAACACCCGCTTTTCGCCAACTCTAGCGCGAATTTCCCGAATTGCTTCTTCGACAAAAGCCGCTGTTGTCCAAGTTGGTTCACAGTCGCAGATGTGGTAGACAAAGTTACGGATTAATGCCAAACCACCAATCGAATGTACTACTTCTGGATGGAACTGAACGCCATAAAGTTTCCTTTCGTGGTCTGCAATGGCAGCACAAGGAGTATTTTCTGTATGTGCCAGCAATTCAAACCCTGGTGGCATTTGTGTAACTGAGTCTCCGTGACTCATCCACATGGTAGTGCCATCTTCAACATTAGTCAGCAAGTCTGTGGGATCATCAATATATAATGATGCTTTGCCATACTCGCCTCGCTCAGCCTTGGCCACTTCCCCGCCGAGTTGGCTGACCATCAGCTGCATACCGTAGCAGACACCTAAAATAGGTATTCCCAAGTTCCAGATTTCTGGGTCACAATGAGGAGCATTCTCACTATAAACTGAACTCGGCCCACCCGAAAAGATGATCCCTTTAGGATTGAGTTGGCGTAAATGTGCAGCTGTAGTACGATAGGACAAGACTTCTGAATATACTTGAGTTTCGCGGATGCGACGGGCAATCAGTTCGGAATATTGAGAACCGAAGTCCAGAATCACAACCAATTGGCGATCAAGTCGCCTAATGTTTTCTAGTGCTTGAGGCGCTTGTTCTGTTAGTAGAGTCACCGCTGTATTCATGACCGGTAGATGTATGTCTGTTAGGGATAAATCGTCGCTCTGGGGTCTAACGTGTCACCATTTCGCTGCCTGGTCAGGCTGATAATGGGATGAAGAATTTCTGCAAACGCAAACTTAAGTACGTCTGCTGAGCTTGTGAATCTGAGATGGTATTAAAACGATAAATTTACCCTAGAGTGGCTACTGCAAAAATTATTTATTTGGATTGTTTACGATTATTCATAATAAATTAACATAGTTTCCCCATCAGCAGGCCAGCAGTTTTACTCTTCACGATAATTTTGCGATCGCGGTCAAACAGAATAGAGCCACACACAATTACCTGTACATCCCGGTCACTATGGCTTTGGATGTATTCTTGGCAACGAGCATCAATGGTTGAAGCGATCGCACTATAAACTTGATTTACCCAATCGCTGCCAGTTGAAGCATCGAGCGATCGTAAGTATGTCAGTGCTGCTTCAGCAGTAGCACTATCAAATACTACTTGTATATCTGACGAATTTAACCCGGCTAGGGCACAATGCGCTGCCAGAATTTCCCGGCGTCCATCAGCAACGTGGTGATGAGTGTGAAAAATCCCCCCAGCCAGTTTCATCAGTTTGCCGTGATAGCCAAATAATAAGATTTCTTTAACTTTCAGTACATCAGCTTCTACCAACATTGGCCCAAGCCAGTTAGCAGTTTTTACTAATTGCTCTGGATTAATACCTAGTTTCCGCGCCAAATCTAGGCCATTCTCCCCAATACAGAATACCAAACTTTCAAAACGACTGGCTTTATTTTGTAACTCGGCCCGAAAAGCTGCAAGCTGATCAGGTGTACTCAAAGGCTGAGAAATGCCGCTTGTTCCCAAAAGAGAAAGTCCTTCAACAACACCGAAGGCTGCATTTGAGGTACGAACAGCAAGCGATCGCCCCTCCGGTAAAATAATCGTCACCGTGATTTTCTCTCCCGGTGTTAGTAAACGACGCAAATTCTCTTGTAATAGCCGATGAGCATAAGCATAAATAGCCGGCTGATCACCTGCATTCATCTGCCTACCAATTCCTTCCCCCCCTTGAATAATTACAGCTTCTTCCCCCTCTTCTCGCCATTCCACCATTGACCAAATCGGTGTATTTCTAGTCAAGTCAAGATTATCACCCGGCTCACTGCGAGTAATTGCCAAAGCCATGCTCTGGGATAGTCCTGCTACCTGTTCAATTGGTATTTCAGCGATTTGGGCTGGTTCAATCAAATCTACCGATACTACGCTTAAGGATTGGCGATCGCATAACCAATGTAAAGCTGCAACAGCAGAAGCACAAGCAAATACGGGGAGTGTGTATCCAGAACGGGACATTTTTTAAATTTAAACCACGAGTAGCCCATACGCGATATTTTGTCACACACAGGACTTACGCAACTGGCATATTATTTGAAGTTCGTAGTAAGGACTTTAGTCCTCACTACAAACAAAAAATTGAGATTTTTGTGACACTTGCGTAAGTCCTGACACAGATCACTGTTGGTCGGTCAGATCCAATGCAGTGTTAGCCTGCTGAGTACTGCTTACTGCTGCTTCTACCTTTTGGCGAATCGCTACTTGAACCTTCTCATCAAAATCGGGATCGTCGGGGCTTGCAACAATCCTACGCGGACGCTTCTCAACAAAATCTGGTTTTTTAGTTGCGATGCCTAGGTTGGGCTACGCCTACGCATCCTGAAACAAGCTATATACGTCCTAGATTTTAGCACCTCACTGTTAGAGCGTTGCTCCCGCTTAAGTGTTGGCGATCGCGTAACCAATGTAAAGCTGCGACGGCAGAAGCACAAGCAAATACGGTGTTAGTTTTCTTGGATAATTTATTTCTTGGAAGTCCCTAAACACCTACTTCTGATAATAGAGCCTGCATAGCTTCCCAAGAGAGTCCTTGTTGAATATAACGAGGTGCTTCAGGATTGTAAGGACTTGCTATGCGGTCAATGCTGAGAATTTTTGCTCCATCTGGCAGCACAGGCACATCTGCATCAAATGCTGTTGGGCGCATTAAAGAACTGGAAAAGCCTCTAAAAACAGCAATTTCATCCTGTTCATCAGCAATTTCTACCGTAACAATTAAGACTTCTTGCTGACGTTTGGCAGTGTATTGTTCCAGTCGCTTGCAAATAAAATTCATTTTTTGAATTTTGAATATTTCAGTAGTGCAGCGACGATTACTGTTGTGTAGCTGAGCGTCCCTGCTTGCCCAGCTTGATCAGGACAAAGTAGCTTAAGTATATTACATAAACTACTAAACTAATTATGGCAAGAAAGCCTAAGAAACCAGGCTTGGTATTAGGATGAAAATATTCTTTGAATAGTGATGGAGCCTCGAACCAGAGACGACAATAGGAAGCATTAATCACATTTTTGGAAAAAGCACAACCTAGAAAAGGTATAAAAGCTAGCGTGTTCAAAATACAATAAACACTCACAGCCCAGCGCCAAGAAGTAAAAACCAGTTTTAATGCTCCACTAGTTTGATACTCAATCTCATCGTTTAGATCCACCCAGAACCATAATGAAATGGGGATCAGTATCAGACCCATCAACCCAGAGATAAAGCTAACTGGATACTGGGCAATCATTAAATAAATCGTGATTGCTAGTAAGCTTGATACTCGCCAGTAAATACCTAATAAGCGTTGTATCACTTCCACTTTTTGCACAAACGCCCAAATCAAGAGAATTAGGGGAATAATCACGGCAAATAACACTGCCAGTCGGTAGTCAATCCAAACAAAAGGGCGAAGCCAAATATCATTCATAATTTTTCTCAGAAGATAAATAAAATATTTTTAATCAAAAGCGAGTATCAATAACCGAGATATCTGTCAGCTGTTAGCTAGCCAGTAGTTTATGTATCTTACATAACAGTTTAATCAAATCAAACAGCCCAGAAGCTATCCGCATTACTGGGACTATATCCAAGTTATAACCAGACAGAGGTAGTACAGTTGTTTACGCCGATGAAGGAGAATAATTTTCTGAAATTTCACCTTCGTCTTTCTATATAAATAAAAAACAAGCAACTAGAGATCCCCAACTTAAATCTTGCTGTTATCTCTAGTAGACTCAAGGAGAGTTTCAAAACCCAACCTAATCTGTTCTAGATTCGGCACTTCCGGACAAACTATCTCTATTTTCTAGGAGCTAGAGGATCCTCTTAGAGAACAAAGTCCTCAAATGAACAGGACTTAAATTTCTCCAACTCCAGATAAATCACTGAGTTTTCACCATTTGGGTGAAAATATTTCGGAGAAAGTAAGATTTTGCGTGGGAGTGGCGTGAAGGAGCAAGGTATCGGTCAATAGATCTTTGGTTGCTTGCCGACCAAAGGATGCGAAAGTTTACCAAATAAATTTCTAGTCTTCGTAAACCCGGCACTCAGCTGCATCTGGGTTGTCATCACAGTACTGTTCTAGAGAGTTTTTTGGTTTACCTTGGCGCTTGTGAGAAGCTTCGGCTTGTAATTCTTCTACTGCATCCCAAGCCGCAGCACACTCTGGTGAGGTACTACCTGCCGCATCACAGACAGCACGAGCTTCTTCCACTTCTTCTTGGATTTTTTCTTGAATGTCGCTGTTTGCTTTTTCTTGGATGTTAGTCATTGCTTTAGTCTCTTTGTGAGTTGTTAATACTAGTATAGAAAAACTTCAAAAATGGCTGTTTTTGGCTCTATGTCTCACCATTCTAATCACTTAGCTGATAAGTTAGTGTTTTAGCCTGATAATCCATATACTAATACAGGAAACTGCCGCATCTATACTGCATTCACTTTTATCTTTTAAGATTTTGTGGAGCCAGTACTACAGATGAATAATCATACAATATATTTTAGATGCATATATTTAGAGAATGACAACCCCAGCTTCCTGGGATTGGGAGATACAAAGGGCTGGCGTCAACTCTTGTTAAGATGCAATTCTTCTCAAAATTAAAGAATCAAAAACTACTAGTCTAAACAGAGAAAAAAGCCCAAAACTCATGGCAGACCAAATGCAGTGGGCAAATGCCCTATCAACCCGTCATTCTTTGGAAGCAGCTGTTACAGATGTGGTGGAACGAGCTGTCTCATCGTTAACAGCACCTCCAGATTTAGGGCTGGTATTCATTTCCTCTGCTTTTACGAGTGAATATTCCCGACTTTTACCCTTATTGGCTGAGAAACTTTCTGTACCAGTGCTAATTGGCTGTAGTGGTGGAGGTGTGATTGGAACAACAGTTAGTGGACAAACTCAAGAACTGGAAGCTGAACCAGCCATTAGCTTAACTTTGGCGCATCTTCCAGGGGTGAAGGTGCAAGTCTTTCATATTATTGCCGAAGAATTACCCGACTTAGATAGTCCGCCAGATGCTTGGTTAGATTTGCTTGGCGTACCACCATCACCGACACCCCAATTCATCTTGCTGTCAAGTTCTTTCTCTTCGGGAATTAACGACTTATTGCAGGGGCTGGATTTTGCTTATCCTGGATCGGTGATCGTGGGTGGACAAGCTAGCGGTGGGGGTATGGGTGGTCGTATTGCCCTATTTTGTAACGATCGCCTGTATCGTGACGGCACAGTTGGTATAGCTTTAAGTGGCAATATTGTGCTGGAAACAATTGTGGCACAAGGATGCCGACCAATTGGTAAACCGTTGCAGGTCACAAAAGCCGATCGCAATATTATCTTGGAGTTGGATGAGCAAGTACCTCTGGTGGTATTGCGAGATTTGATTGCGACTCTCAGCGAAAAAGAAAAGACTCTGGCACAACACTCTTTGTTTGTCGGTGTAGCAATGGATGAATTTAAAGTTTCTTTGCAACAAGGAGACTTTTTAATTCGCGGCATACTGGGAGTAGATCCGACAGCAGGGGCGATCGCAATTGGCGATCGCGTCCGTCCCGGCCAACGCCTGCAATTCCATCTGCGTGATGCCGAAGCCTCCGCCGAAGACTTAGAATTACTCTTAAAAAGCTATCAACACCAACGAGAGACTGAACCCTCTCCCTCTGCCGTAGCTGCTTTGATGTTTGCTTGTCTAGGGCGAGGTGAAGGACTATATGGAAAACCCAATTTTGATTCTGAGCTATTTAGACGCTACCTTCAAGATATTCCTGTTGGCGGCTTTTTCTGCGGCGGCGAAATTGGCCCAGTTGGTGGTAGAACTTTCCTACACGCCTACACTTCAGCATTTGGAATTTGCCGCCAAATCAGTGCTGAGTGCTGAGTGCCTTTGCATCAGTCTTTAATGATCAGCATTCAACCAAACACGTATGATTCAGCTGACACGCTCAAATGTTGACCTGAAAGCAAGTTTTCATTTCAAAACTCATAACTAAAAACTCCGGACTGGCCACGCCCCGCTACCGCTAACACAACTCACTACTCAGTAACAATGTGCTGTTGTTATCAATCAGAGTAGGAATTCCACTAGTAGCAATGCCTGTTGTGGGCTGCGTAAACGCACCATACGTCTGAATGTAGCGCCGCACTTCTAATGGAAAGTGAGGATAGTCAAAAACAGCATCGCCATCAGCAATAGTTGCCCAGAAGTCGCGTAAACCAGGAGCTAGTTCTTTTGCTTGGGACAATGGTAAGTTTAAGGGCGGATGAGTTAGCAGCTTAATTATAAAAGGAAAAGAGCGATCGCCCATCCACTGCCGCGATGACTGTTGTAAGTCGGGAAAATCAGGTATTGACTCTACCCTATGTGATAAGATTTGCAACCATTCCCTACCTTGGTTATTTTGATGAAACTCTAATACCCGATAAGGATGAGGATAGCTGACTAAAGAACCAGTGGTGATATCATATACGCCTTCTGAGCAGGCAACATCCTGAACATGTAAATGCCCGGTAAACACTAGCCTGACTCCATAGTGTCGTAGCATCTGCAATAGTTCCGGCGCATTTTCCAACATGTAGCGATTTCCGATTGGGTGACGCGATTGATTGGGCAAATGCTCAACAACATTGTGATGCACCATCACCAAGACTAATTCATCACCAGCCGCCGCTAGCACTTCTTCTAACCACCTTAGCTGCTTGGTATCCAAACGCCCCACCTGCTCACCCTCGTCATTAAAAGAGTTAGAATTCAATCCAATTAGCCTAACTCCAGGTAACAACTGATGAGTGTAGTAAATTTGCTGTGGATTGTCATAGCCAAATTTAGGGTAATAATAGGGAAAATCGGCAAAAGCAATTGATTGCTGATCTGCCATCAGCACAGGAACGTCATGATTACCAGGAATCACATAGACGGGAAAAGGTAGATGGGCTAATCTTTGTTGTAACCAAGCATGGTTTTCCGGTTCGCCGTGCTGAGTTAAATCTCCTGGAAGTAAGAGGAAATCTAAATCGAGTTGTGTTAAATGTTCTAGTACACTTTCAAAGGCGGGGATACTAACTTCCACCAAATGAAAACGGCTGGGATGATTCCAGATTGTGTGGGGAAGTGCGAGGTGTAAGTCACTGACTATCGCAAAGCGAAAATTGAGAACCATTGATTTAATAAAATGTTAAAAGCAGAGGGTAAAACTACTCTTTTCCAAAGAATATAACCTTTGCTTTGTTTCCCTGCTAAGGAACGCGTCCATTTAACATTTATATACATAAAGCTTCAATTACACGGCAAGTCCAATTCAAAATCAATAAAGTTCCGATCATTGGAAGCGGATGCTCAGACCTTTATCAAAATTAAAAATGTAAAATCCTATTTCTGAATTTTAAAAAACGTGTGTACACGTTAACTAATCAGAACTTATTGTTTGTAACCTTTTTGAAATTATATGAGTTACATAGAAAATTCTTAACTACTTCTAGACTTAAAAAACTTTTGAAAGCGAACTTTAATATTATTTACCTTCAAGTTAAAGTAACGGCGTTGCAAAAATATTTGGCGCTGCCAACTTGATGCACTCCGCCAGCGCTCATAGGTAGGAGTAGCTATGTCTGTTAAGAAGTTTTGCCACCTTGTAGTTAATTGTAAAACCCCACTATGAGAGGCTCGAATATGACCATTTTCTATCATTGCCTGACGCAATTTATGGTCGTCACGCAGACGTTTCAGTGATGTAATTATTTCTTCCACGGAAGAGACTTCGATATAATCTAGTTCACTTTTGCGCTCATATTGGTAAGCAGATTCATGACCAAGAATGATCGGAACTCCAGTGTGCCAAGCATTATACAACTTAGAGGCTGGCTTCTGATTATATGTATTGTTATTAAAGCTACGCACGGCAACTACCACATCAACATCACTGTAGTCGTGCCAGCGTTCAAAGTTAACAATATTCCAATTTAAACCCAAGGCATTGACTTGGCGTTTCCAAGCATCTGTTTGCATTTCCGAAACCAAGTTATCTACTTGACCAAAGTAGGCAACATTTTCAAATCGATCACCACGTATATCATCACGAGGAATTAGCCCCGACTGAGGCCAGTGGGGCATAAAGTAGGTTTGCCAAAGACTGGCTGAGCGTCTTGTAATTTCATCTTGAGTATTTTGTATAATATGAAGCTGTGCATAAGGGTGATGACTTCTATCTGCACGCAAACAAACAATCAATAATTCTGGTGTTGGTTGTAGGTTGTCTGGCAAAAAATCACGATGCGCCAAGATAATTCCTTCGTGAGGTAAAGTTCCTACCAGTTGACATGGGAATCCATGATGTTTGAGGTGAAGATAAGTTTGTAGAGTCCAGTTGTAGCGCCCTTGACCGTAACGCAGAGAATTTTGCCACTGCCAGTAAAGATCCGCATTCTCTAATATGCGATTATCAGGCCATTGGCTTTGGGGAATGTAAAAATAAATGGGTGGTAAATTGTCAGTCATGGGAGTATATAATCGATTTTCCGATTGAGTATAGCTTTTGCTTTGTCAAACTGATAAGGGAAAAAATCAGGGGACGAAACTCTATTTAAGCTCAAGGAAATCAGAGGGTATTTTTACGTAAAGGAGAGTAAATTTTGGCAACTGTCCGAGTCCGCCAACATGTTAACCCACTTGCCAACAAGTATCAAACACCAGCGAGTCCCCTTGAATGGGAAAAAGTTTATGCAAAGCCAAACCAACCGCTACATCTAGATATTGGCTGTGCTAAGGGACGGTTTTTGTTGGATATGGCAAAGATAGAACCCAACTGGAATTTTCTCGGTTTGGAAATTCGGGAACCGCTGGTGGTGGAAGCGCATAAGTTACGCTCGGAATTGGGTTTGACAAATTTGCACTATTTGTTTTGCAATGTGAATAATTCACTGCGATCGCTCTTATCTTCCCTCCCCACAGGAACTTTGCAGCGTCTTACCATTCAATTTCCCGATCCTTGGTTTAAAACTCGCCACGCCAAACGTCGTGTAGTACAACCAGAATTAGTAGCAGAATTAGCTAATTATCTTGTGGTTGGGGGAGTTGTATTGCTGCAATCCGATATAGAATTTGTCGCAGTGGAAATGCGCGATCGCTTTGCTGCTCACCCAGCTTTTCAGAAACTTGGCACAGAAGAATGGCTAGCAAAAAATCCGCTACCAGTCCCTACAGAAAGAGAAACAAGTGTCAGATCGCGGGGTGAACCTGTTTATCGAGCTTTGTTTGTCCGGCGAGAAATTGTCAAACAAGAGTAGTTACGCAATGCGTCTAGTTCTGATAGTGTATGATCAGTGAATACACGGGGTATTCTCTAGCAAAGCTGTTTCATTCCCTAAAAAGCGCTGATTTACAAGCGGCCAAGGCAAAAAATCAAATGAAACGGACGATTAAAAAAGCCCTAACTTTCTTATCAGTATACTATGCCTATATTGTTGAGTATCGGGCAGAATTGCTTTTATGGGTTTTGGCTGGGTCTTTGCCAATTATCTTCATGGGTATTTGGATAAAAGCAGCCCAAGGTGGAAAATTTGGCTTAACACCTGTGGATTTTGCTCGTTACTTTCTCACAGTTTTTGTTGTTAGGCAAATTACAATCGCCTGGGTAATTTGGGATTTTGAAAAGGAAGTAGTGGAAGGCAAGCTTTCACCAAAATTGTTACAACCGATAGATCCGGTATGGCATCATCTGGCATCCCATCTTTCAGAAAGAGTGGCTCGCATACCGTTTATCTTGTTACTAATTGTATTGTTTTTTTTACTATATCCCCAAGCTCTTTGGGTGCCAAGTTTAGAAAAATGGCCCCTGTTTACATTGGCAGTAGTGCTAGCTTTTATTTTACGCTTTCTAATTCAATACACTTTAGCTATGTTCGCCTTTTGGACGGAGCGGGCTAGCGCTTTAGAAAATTTCTGGTTATTATTTTATCTGTTTTTGTCTGGAGTTATTGCGCCTTTAAATGTCTTTCCAGAACCTATACGGACAATAGTGCTATTTACACCTTTTCCCTATTTAATTGATTTCCCTGCGAGCCTTTTGGTGGGGCTACCTGTGGATGTAGCCCAAGGATTTTGCTCAATGGTGGGTTGGATATTAATATTTTTAGGTGCGAATCGCTTACTGTGGCGTGCGGGATTGAAACGGTATTCTGGGATGGGAGCGTGAACAATTCCAAAATTGCGATGTCTATAACGGGAGTAGATGCAGCAATTTACTGCTTTCTATAGGATTCCTATTTAGTTTTTGAAAAAACTGCGTACACCTCTAACTCCGTTTTTTCCTATCCCCTATCCCCTATTCCCTATGCCCTATCCCCTATTCCCTATTCCCTATCTCTACAAGTCAGTTCACGAATCAAATCTGATTACTATATATGAAATGTAGACTACAAATTACTTGGTATTGTTTTAAATTTTTCAGCCGAACCCAAAGAATAATCTTCTAATCTAAAATCAGCAAAAGGCTTCTGTTCTAACCTATTCCGCAGTGCTTCATCCAGAATTACATTTGGTGATTTTTGTTTGACACCAATAATTATAATACTTTGCTGATATGCGGTTAAATCATGATTGTCCTGGCAATCACTACGCTGAAATTGACCAAGATTTAATAAGCGATAACCCTTAACACTTGGGCTATTACTAAATAATTTTTTAGCTACAAGTTGTAATTGTTTAGAACGCTCCAAAGCCATACGGTGTTCAACCACCAAATCACCTTTACAAGCAGTGCCTACAGAGATAATTTCACTGGGAGCCTCCATTATTTTATGAATATCTTCTTCTACATTCAATTTTAAAAGATCGAGGCTAATAATTTGATCCTTATATTTAATTTGAAAGCTGCTGCCTAAAAGCCATTTATATTCTACCGATAAAATGGCTATGTTAAATTTGGCAATTCTACCCTGGCTATCCCTACCTTTTTCATAAGGAAAATAATTAGTCTTACCTATTTTTATCGGAGATTGCCCATATTTTGAAGTTGAAGAGAGTTTTGTGTGCCACAGCGTTAAAGCCATAATACTAACTAATCCTAAAGTTACTAAAAGTGCTGTTAAAAGTGCCCTTGCGGATACTTTTTTCAGATATTTATGTTGTTGGGTTATAAAAGTTTTATTAGTACTTGGAAAAGTTAAATTTTCAGACTTTGGACTCTCGACTAAATTCACATTTGCAGCAGTTTTTGCTATTAATTGACGCTCAATTTCTTCTAGATGATGCAAAATCTGCTGGGCATTGGCGGGACGTTTTTCTATATCCGATACCATGAGCCAATCAATTAAATTCAAAAGTAAAGGTGAGATGCGAATAGTATGATTCCGCCAGTGCAACAAATTGTGGTGGATATCGTACATATCCAAGGGATGGCATCCCGTTAGTAAAAATACAAAAGTGCGTCCTAAAGCAAATAAATCTGATTCTGGCACAGCTTCACCGCTCATTTGTTCTGGAGCACTGTAGCCGGATGACATAATTGCTGTCATATCTTTGTAGTTGCTGAGTTGGGTTGAGCATGATTTGGCTATTTTTCTGGCTGTACCAAAGTCTATTAATACAAGCTCTCCCCAACTTTGTTTGGTATGGGAGGAGCGGATTATGACGTTAGATGGCTTAATATCTCGATGCAAGTACTGCTTGCTATGGACGGAATCCAGAATTTCTAGCAACTGTTTTAACCAGGCGATCGCTTGTTCTTGGGAAATGGAGTGATTTTGTTGCTGCTTTAGCCACTGTTCTAAGTTGGGGCCGTCGATTTTTTCCATTGCAATGCAGTGCAACACCAAACCATTTCGGGTTTGATAATGGAAGTAACTACCCTGGTGGGGAATGCTGGGATGATTCATCTTTTCCAGTACAGTTACCTCTTGTTGAAATAGTTCTACAACTTCAGCATTGTTTGATAATTCCTCCTTGAGTACCTTGAGGATTTTGGGCGTATCTTGTTCGTATGCCTCATAAACTTTACTAAAGCCTGTTTCTTCATTTAACAGACGCATTACCCGATAACGCCCCAGTAACTCTAGCTGGGAACCACAACTTAGACAAAAGCGGTTTTCATCATTATTTTGGTGATTTGGTTGAGGGCAAACAGGATTGATACAAAGGCTCATGACTGGCTTATCCGTACTTGAAGAGGAGCGTAGACGTATAGCGTCGCTAGACATCGCTCATCTTCATTCTTCTGTTCCCGTTCAATAATCCCGTCCAAATAATAATGAGATTTTTCTCACCTGTGTTCTGCCAAGAAAGTTGCTACAGTCTGGTTAAATGCTTCTGGTTGCGTCAAAAAGGGCCAGTGATTGCCGGGAACTTGGCAGAGGCGTAAATTTTTCAGATAGGCTTTATAGGGTTGGAGTTGCCAATTTTGGCGGTTCAAACCTTGTTCTGGCTGCACAAAGAGGGCAGGGGTGTTAAGGGGAATTGTCAAACCAGGCACTTGCATTACTTCGTCAAAAATGCGATCGCGGGCAGCAAAAGTAAATTTGCTACCCCAACTACCATCAGGTTTTTGTTCTATTCCTGCCTGAAAGACTTGCTTTTGTAAAAGACTCCATCCCTGATATTGCTTTAACTGCTGAGCTTGTTGTTCGGCTTCTTCTTGACTGGCAAACGGGCCCATACTTTTAAGAAAAGGTAACAAGCGATACAACATTGGAAAAGTTACCCTCAGAAAGCTGGGCATCTTCCAAATGAAAATCGGATCGACTAGAATTATACTCCGCAAGCGTTCTGGGTTTTCCCTTGCCCAGATAGCAGCTAATTTACCTGTCCATGAGTGACTCACAATATGGGCAAAAGACCATCCCAGATGATCCATTAATGCTTCGAGATCTGCGATCGCACTCTCAAAACTATAATCTTTTATTGGCTTACTACTTTCGCCATGACCACGCATATCTGGCGCAACTATGTGGTAATCTGCCGCCAGGTAATCTCCCAAGCTAGACCACACTAGGGCGTGATCACCTAAGCCGTGTAACAGTAGTAAAGGTTCTTTACCTTGGTTCCACTCTAAATAAGAAAGTTGGATATCAGGCTTTGATAAAGTTTGACGTACAGGCATCATTGCAAATCCACCCGTGGAGAGATAGCTTTGCGCTTATGGTACTGCGAAAAAACGTCTTCGCTGAACAGGAAGAAGGGCTACGCTTCGGCTACACTCAGCGCTAGCGCTCAAAAACCGGTGCAGAGGGGCAGAGGGTAAGGACTTTCCCCCAATCCCCCACTTCCCAGTTGATTCGTTACCAATTACCACTTTGTGAGTTTGAGGATTGTACTAATTAAGACGAAATAATGAGGCTGATGAATGCCAAGATCAAAAAAAAGGACATACCAAGGATATTGAAATTACTATGCCAGAAATATATCAATCAATTGCCCAGCATTATCACGAACGTACTAAGTATGATCCTGAGACTCTTGCCTCTAAAAATCAGAGGTTAGACTGGGCTAAGCAGCCAGTGCCTTTTAAAGAGTACAAAATTGGCTCTACTTTTGATCTCAAACCTTATATCCAAGAAAAATCAAAGGCATTTACTAATAACCCAGATGCTCAATGGTGGCAAAGATTATCGCAGCTGCTGTTTCGCAGTTATGGACTAACAGCAAAAATGCCTTCTATGGGAAGTGCGGTGTATTTACGAGCCGCACCAAGTGCAGGCGGGTTATATCCTGCCGAAATATATGTGGTTTCCCGTGGAACGCCGTTATTACCACCTGGACTGTATAACTACCAGTGTCGGACTCATTCCCTGATGCATTATTGGGAAAGTGATGTTTGGCAAACTTTACAAGCAGCCTGTTTCTGGCATCCCGCACTAGAAAACACCCAGTTGGCAATTATTGTGACTGCGGTTTTTTATCGTTCAGCGTGGCGCTATGAAGATCGGGCTTACCGCCGAATTTTTCTAGATA
This sequence comes from aff. Roholtiella sp. LEGE 12411, assembly GCF_015206995.1. Lineage (GTDB taxonomy): Bacteria > Cyanobacteriota > Cyanobacteriia > Cyanobacteriales > Nostocaceae > Komarekiella. The sequence continues at coordinate 16,690 of NZ_JADEXR010000017.1, forward strand.
CAGGACACCTGCTGGGTAATATCGAGTTAGCTGGTGCGATTACTGATTATCGCCCCCACTTAATTGGTGGTTTTGTAGATGAATCGGTAAACGATCTGCTTTATGTCGATCCGCAACAGGAAGGTGCGATCGCTGTCCTACCTCTGGCAGACTTGTTAGATATCAAACAAAATCTGCCACTGGGATGTACTGCTTTACCTTCTGTCACCCAAACCAATTATCCGCCAATCCCTGATGGTGAATTGCTGACATATTTTCATCAGCACACCCAGGTTCAACCAGGTATAACTGGTAATCTCAATTTACCAACGGTCAAACAAGAAAAATCTTTAGAGGATAAATACAATTTTCCTTTCTGTCTGAAAATTCCCACCGCTACCATGCCGATGTACTGGGGAGAAAAGCTTGCAGAACTGGAAATCAACATGTACAAGCGACGTTCTACCCGCGCTTATAATGGTGATGATTTAACCTTTGATGAACTGAAGTCTTTACTTGATTTTACCTACCAACCACAAAATTATATTGACCAAAGTTTAGATACTTCTCCAGATTATTTTGACCTAAATTTAATAGAGACATTTATTGCTGTTTGCGGAGTTAAAGGACTGGAGGCAGGTTGTTACTATTACGCACCCAAAGCCCAAGAGTTGCGCCAAATTCGGTTTAAAAACTTCCGCCGAGAGTTGCATTTCCTCTGCTTGGGGCAGGAATTAGGGCGGGATGCAGCAGCGGTACTATTTCATACAGCTGATCTCAAATCAGCGATCGCCCAGTACGGCGATCGCGTTTACCGTTACTTACACATGGATGCTGGTCATTTGGGTCAACGGCTGAATTTAGCTGCAATGCGCCTAAATATCGGCGTCAGTGGTATCGGTGGTTTTTTTGATGACCAAGTAAATGAAGTTTTGGGTATCCCTACAGATGAAGCAGTTATCTACATTACAACATTGGGACGACCAAGATGAAACTAACCACATAGTCACAACAAGCGCATAGATTCTTTGTATCTGTGCAGTTCAATTTATTACCTGAATCTCTGGGAAGGTAGAACAGCAAATATTTCCGTGCAATTTCTGCACCCCCAGCCCATATTAATTTTCCTGTCGCACACCACCCACAACTGGCTTAACTTCAGAAAATGGATCTGTGCCCCCACTCCAGTTAAAGTCACTAATGCGGATAATGAAGCCACCTAATTCCAGCACTGGATTGTATCGCAAAGTGATGCCATAGGTACGGCGGCTATATTCTAAAAAGTAGTCCGTGCTGCTTTCTCTACCTGTATCTAAGTTAACTGATGTCTGAAACCCTAAGCGAAATGGCCCATAAATTTGCTGCGAGATCCCAGCGCTCAGCACTTGGTTATCAACAGAGCGATCAAACAGAAAGGGCGATAATCCATTGTTGAAACCTTGAGAATAGCTGATATTAAAGGCGGTATAGTCTAAATACGGCCGGGAGAAATGACCAATCTGTCCTACCAAGCCAATTGTACCAATGAGGGTACTTTGGTTATCACCATTGGTGTAATAGCTACTCGTACCTGTGACACCGGCAACTGCTTGCAAATAAGGAACAACTGGAGTGGCTGTGTATCGTAATCCCTGTGTGGCGGTTGGTGCTAATGGTTTTCCCTGCCACAGCAACAGCCCACTATTGAGACTAACACTGGCTTGTACACGACCTAATGAAATGCGATCATTTTCCCGATTTGGTTCTAGCAAGTCGAGGCGATCGGTGTTGGCTTCAATGTACTGAGCGCCTCCCTGATAACTGAGGTTAATACCGCTGTTACCTAAAGGAATCACTGGAGAAGCAATTACGCCGCCAAGACTACTCTGGACTGTTTGAAAACCTAGAGTGCCATTGTAAAGGCGATCGCGGTAGCTATATTCCAGATTCAATATGTGGGGGTTGCGATCGCCTAATGTCTGGCGCAATCGCAAACTAGCTCTTAGGTTCTCGTCTACCTTGTTCAAGTCAAAGCTAGTTAATTCCCCAGAACCCTGAAGTGTAGCTGTTGGACTCAAAACAGCATTCAGCTTTGTTTTCGCACCCAAAAGCGCGGCTAAGTCACTAGTGCCTTCTTGCACAAGTTTTTGCACGAAAAACTGAGGCGTAATAGTCAAGCTTGCTTGGTCTGTATCTATCAGTGAAAAGCCACGCTCAACAAACAAACCACCCCGCTTATCTCCATCAAAACCGGGGGAGATGATTGCGGGGGTAACTTCCCGCTCCCGACGATCGATGGTTTGCTGATCCACTGGAATTGGTACAGTGAAATTTTGGTCAAATACTAAACGTTGTCGCTGCGTGGTAATGCGGTCTACTAAGGGCGCTTCCCTAGTTGCAGTAACTTTATCTGCCCGGATCTCTAGTTCTGGAGGCGAAAAAGGGTCATTGGTGATCCGCACATCCCTAGCTTGCCAACCTCGCGGATAGAAGTCAATTTTTTGAGCTTCAAACCGGAGCCGATTCACTACCCCCCCTACTTTTGGTGGCGGGACGTTTCTAGCATCTGGTTGACCACCTAGTACAAAGTCAATGCCTCCAGGACTGCTCACACCTGAAATGGGCTGATTGGCTCTAATGCGATCGCTTGGTGGACGTCTTGGTACTCCACCCGCAGTCACATCCGTGGGCGAGAAAGCAAAATCTGTTTGCGTTGTGGGTACGTAAATTTCGCCCCCGCCATTGTACAGTTCCCCACTATCTTGAATAAAGTTATAGGTAAAGCGTTGTCCCCGCAATACCTGATCTCCCCTTGTCAACGCTACATTGCCTTCGCCCACGGCAATCAAATTGTCCAAATTTACTTGCAAGCGATCGGCATCCACAACCGCCCCATCAAATCGCACCACTACATTACCTTGCGCTGTGATAATTCGTCTTTGCTCGTCGTACTCCTGGCGATCTGATGTTACTTCTACAACTCTTGGTGTTGCTGGTATGTTAGTAGGTGCTGATCTACCAGGTGGTTGATTTTGTGGCTGATTGATAGCGTCATTCTGCGGTACAGGAACTGGAGTTTGAGATTGTTGGATCTCCGACTTGAATTCTATGGTAATCGGCGTTGAGGGCTGGTTTGTCGGGCTGCGAGACTTGAATTTTATAGTATTTTTTACTAATTGAGAACTCGGTGCATTATCGACGACAGCTTGAGACAGAGTGATTTTTCTGGGAGACTGTTGTACAGTTGCATCACTTTGCTGTTTTGATTGAGTTAATTTTTCAATTAAGACTTGCGCTTTAGACTGGTATAACTTCCTGCTGTTGGTGACGATTGGATCAGTTGGCAGCGCATCTGGGCTACTGGCTTCATGAAGATTAGAGGTTTTAATTTCCTGCATAGGATAACCAACTGTCAGCGGTTGTCCCAAAAGCGCAGCACTCTCAGAGGTGGTCAGAGGTGAAAATTCTGGTGGAAAGGTTTCTGGTGTATTGGGTGCAGATAGGACTTCGGCAACTACCAAGTTATCTTGAGTTGCATTTACAGGAGTTGGCAAACGCCGATAACTCCCAGTGTCGCTTGCAGGTGCTAAATGAGGCAAATCCTTTTGCTGCTTAGATTTGTCCTTGTTTTCCTGCTTTGTCCCAGTCTCGGTTTCTACAACTGAGGTAAACTTGGTCTCATTAGCAGATGATACAGAATTTGCAAGTTGTAAAGGTTCGCGGATGAGAGGCGGATCAGGCGGCAGAACTGGATGAAGCATACTTGAACACAATCGAGCTAACAAACAGCCAAATGGCCGCCGGAAGGATGAATTATAGACTTTGCCTTCCGATTTTCGCCTTCTACCTACCTATAACAAGCTACTCGAAGGAGGACAGTGCATTTCGCAAATAAGCTGGAGCGGCAAAAGCTGCTCCAAACTTTTCCTCACCGAAGCTGCTAAGGGCGATTGAAGGGCTTCCTAAGCCACTACATTGCTCTCACCAAGAGTTTTAGACACTCGGATGGTAGGATCTGGCGTTCAGTTACAGGCGAAATGTTTTCCTAATATTCCAAAACAGAACCTATGGAGTAAGGTAGCAAGCGCGTGGCGTTTAGGAGCTTCGACCTTCGGTCGGCAGTCGCGGATTATTTACCGTTCTTTTACTCCGCATCCCGGCGGCCTGGGTTACGAGCTGGGTCGTTCGACAAAAATCCGAAGACGAAAGTAGCCACAAACAAGGCAACAACAATATAAACAGCGATTTTTAAAGTCACCATAGAAATATCTCCAAGGGTGTGAAAAAAGCTTTCTCTCAGTATCTGCCATGCAGAAAAGATAGCTCCTTTATATTACCCAAATCTCGTCCCTTTTTTGGAGGACTCCGGTGATAGTGGAGAACCCTTTACTGTGCTCAAGAGTGAGCTTGGTTAACTATCTTACAGTAACCCATAAGGTTCTACCGCGTATTTGGCTATGGGTGCTGTGTATTGTCTGAATTGTAGATGCCTTTAACAAAGAGTTGTGGACTAGTTATTCTTGTGACGTTGAATGACGATAGAGGTTTCCCAGTCTGGATATAAAGTATTTTGTTATCAAACATCGCTGCTAGACCATACTAATTCGATTTTTGATTACTCGTGCAGGTAAACCTACAGCAACGGAGAAGGGAGGAATATCTTTATTAACAACTGCTCCAGCACCGATAACACTGCCTTTGCCAATGGTAACGCCATCTAATACCGTTACTCCGTGCCCTAGCCAGCAGTCATCCTCAATCACAATTCCCTTGCGAGTGACACCTTGATATTTCATCGGCTCCATCGGATCTGCAAAATTGTGATTATTGGCATATATTCCTGAGTGGGCAGCAATCATACAGTGCTTACCAATTTTGATGTCTCCTGGGCCCTCAATACACACGTCTGGCCCGATGAAGGTGTCATCCCCAATATGTATACAAGTATCTTCCAAACACCCTATATCAACGTTACGCTCAATTGCGACTCTATTTCCCAAAAAAACTTTGTTGTTTTGGTGTCCTTTCCCATCTATCCTTACACCTTTGAAAATATATACGCTATTGCTAATTTCAATACAAGAAGTCCCCATAAATTCTACGCCATTCTGAATGTAAACTTGGCTGCCTATCCGACTAAAAATACTACGATATCCCAAATTTCGTAACTTTACACCTAGGGCAATTGTGGGAATTTCTCCTAACAAAGTGATTAATAAAACTTCTCGCAAGCGTTGCAATTGTGACGAATAGTTCTTGTTATTCATGCCTACAGACTCTCGATGAATTGTTGTTAGCAGGATTGAACAATGGTTCTAAAAACAGCCTTATTTCTGCTAATACCAGTTTGCTTGATATCTTCAAACTCTGAATTTAGTTAGCAGGATGAGGAAAACTTTCTAAGATGTTTAGATGGGTTCCTAAGTACTTAGAAAACCAAACAGTCAAGGTTTGACTATATGAGCAATTCTCTAACCTAAACGTTGTGGAATCTCTCAATTGGTATGCAGAATTTCCTTGAAGCGCCAGAAGCCTTCGCACCAGTGTTCTTAATAGCAAAGTACGCAACAATATTGCTTCTTTATGACCAAACCTAATTAACAAAGCAATATTATAGTAATCCGATTTGATTCGTGAACTGACTTGTAGAGACAGGGAATGGGGGATAGGGGATAGGGAATGGGAAAGAAGGGAGTTAAAGGTGTACGCAGTTTTTTCAAAAATCAAATAGGAATCCTATAGTGGATTGCAAGGTCAAACCTTAGACTATTAAATTGTCAAAGGGGAAATTTTCCTGGTTGAAACAGGCTATTGTTTCGTTTTCTTGTAAAACTTGAAAAACTTGTTACACAACTAGCTATAAAGTTGTTTGCCTTAATAGTAATTACTATCAGGCTGTTTTACTCTTTTAAAACAACTCAGTTCAACAAGCTATTTTTCAACAAAAATACATCTATCTAGACTATTGTAAAGACCAAAAAAAATTGCTGCCTAGCATAAAAATGTAATTATTATTGAATTTGTATAGGTGTTTTTGCTTAAATAAAACCTAATTAAGGTGGATTATCTCCAACTTCAGCCATCACATTGAAGTTAACCATCGGTGCAAACAAGTAAGCGCTTCCCCGACTGCTATGACGACTTTCTTGCAACGAATTTCTAGAGTATGCTGCTCCAATCATGTTGCACACTGATGATTTACAGACTAACCCAATCACGCTTTTAATTACATGAACGGCTTTTAATAATAGTTGTTTCTAACAATAACACATTTTATTTTTATTGGATCACTCTCAAAACTTAAGTTGACTTTAAGATTGCTTATATAGAAAGAATAGATATTTGGATAAATTTATTACTAGAGCGATCGCAATTATCAATTAATTTTATATTTACAGAGAAAATATACATAAATCATATTTTGTAGCTTAATTACTGTCTAATAAAATACATATACTATTGCATTAACCCTATCAATTAATGTATAAACGTGAAAACCCAGATAAATTTGTATAAAACCAATAATCGGTAGCCATTAAGGCGATCGCTTGTCAAATTACAACCGGATACAGTTAACGCTTACGTATAATTTACTAAAACTCATGCTAAAAGCCGATGAAGAAATCAAGCGTGAAAGCTATTTAGATGTAACGGTTTTCTAGGTCGTTTTGTCCATATTTTTAGTGTTGCTTAGGTAAGGAACTCATTGGTTCCACGTTACACTCAAAATGATATTTACGATACTTTTCACATCCTGATCATCAAAGAGCCAAAAAGGTAAAAGTTTCCACGTTTTATTACTTATATTTGACAATTTGTAAATCACCCGATCGGATGAGCCAAGCGGGTGATGCGTGCTTGACACTGCCCATTATAGATTTTATATCAGAGAAAACCCAGATATATCTTAATTTCCCGGATAAGTCTACAAGACAACTATACAAGTGCCCAAATTCAGGTATCGGTTTCAACTCGTCAACTTGGTTTAAATTATGGTTTTAATTAAAGAAATAGTCCAACAAGCTTTAACCACCGGCTATCTAAGCGTTGTAGCCGAAGATCAGATGCGAGTGCTTATTCAAACTAACTATGACTCAGAAGACCTAGATGCCTGGATTATCTTGCAGCGAGCTGTTGTTACAGGTGATGTTAAGCAAGAGTCGCGTCGAAAAAAAGCTTCTCAGTCTGCGAAAGGTAAAAACGCTTCATCAAATCTCAAACTTGCTTACCAAATAGCAGCAGAGATTGCGAGTGCAGCAGCTATGGCTCTGAGTCTGCCAAAAAATACCAACGATCAGCCTTCGATGGGTGTATAAAATACCACGCTAGTAATGTATTTTACTGAAGCAAGATTGAGTTTTGATATCAAGCGGTTGGCGATCGCTTTTTTTTGTCAAACCGCTTGTTAATACTCTCAGGCTCTAAGAGGATGTTTGAAAAGTATTAGGCGAATAGAATTCGCTACTACACAAACAAAGTCCACCTCCGTGGACTAATGAAAATCAAGGGTTTTTAACCCACAGAAGTGGGTTTTGATTGTGTAGCCGCGACTTCCAGTCGCCCGGTGAGTAATAAATTAGACTTTTCAAACAACCTCTAAGGGCACAGCATTGCTGTGCCCTTAGAAAAGATATGGTTTTTAACCTTGATTCATATTTGGTATTTCTTGTCAATGCGTAAGTTCTATCAGTATAAAAATCCAGATTTCTTATAAATATATAAATGTCATCAAATTATTAAATTTTAATATGGAGAGCATTGGACTTAGGGGAACGCATAGAACTACAAACACCCTTGGTGTAAACTATAGCAACGAGGAGAAGAATAATTATCAATGCTTAACAAAGTCATCGCATCCTCACAAACACAGTATAAAGAATTGGCAACATTGGTAAAGACAGTAAACAATAACCTTAGCTAAACTTGGAGTTTTGCCAACCTATGCAGCCAATTCGTACATTCAACGTATCCCCTTCACTTCCGCCGCGACTCGAACCGCTGCGGCGGCTGGCACATAACTTGCACTGGGATTGGAACGTTGAAAGCAAAGATTTATTTCGCCGCTTAGACCCCGACCTGTGGGAGTCTAGCCGTCATAATCCAGTCTTAATGCTGGGTACTATCAGTCAAGCAAGGCTTTTGGAAGTTGTCGAAGATGAAGGCTTCCTAGCGCAAATGGATCGAGCTGACCGTCAGCTAGAAGATTATTTGCAAGAGCGCACCTGGTATCAGAAACAACGAGGACAGACGCCAAAGGAATGCTACGCATATTTTTCGGCTGAGTTTGGACTTGTAGATTGTTTGCCGGTTTATTCTGGAGGTTTGGGCGTTCTAGCGGGGGATCACCTCAAATCAGCCAGTGACTTGGGGCTACCGTTAGTCGGTGTAGGTTTACTGTACCAGCAAGGCTACTTTGCCCAGTACTTAAATGCCGATGGCTGGCAACAGGAACGTTATCCAATTAACGATTTCCATAATATGCCACTACATCTGGAGCGCAATCCCGATGGTTCAGAACTACGGATTGCAGTAGATTATCCAGGACGTAAGGTGTACGCCAGGATTTGGCGCGTACAGGTGGGAACTGTGCCGCTATATCTGATGGACACCAACATTGAACCCAACAAAGCTTACGACAACGACATCACAGATCAGCTATATGGTGGCGACATTGACATGCGTATCCACCAGGAAATTATGCTGGGGATCGGTGGCGTACAAATGCTCAAAGCTTTGGGGCTAAAAGTTACCGCCTACCACATGAATGAAGGTCATGCAGCCTTCTCTGCGCTAGAGCGTATCCGTCTTTTGATCCAAGAAGATGGGTTGAGTTATGCCCAAGCCAAACAAGTGGTGGCTTCTAGTAATATTTTTACCACCCACACGCCAGTACCGGCAGGAATTGACTTGTTTGCTCCCGACAAAATCTTGTACTACCTGGGGTACTATGCAGATATCTTTGACTTACCCAAAGAGCAATTTTTAGGGTTGGGGCGTGAAAATACAGGTGATTTATCCGGGCCTTTCAGTATGGCCGTGCTGGCTCTGAAGATGGCGACATTTTCTAACGGTGTAGCACAACTACATGGTGTAGTGTCCCGGCAAATGTTTCAGGGCTTGTGGCAAAAAGTGCCAGTAGAGGAAGTGCCGATCGCCGCAATTACCAACGGTGTCCATGCTCGTAGTTGTGTCGCCAAATCAACTCAAGAGTTGTATGACCGCTACTTAGGGCCCAATTGGTCATCAGCACCACCAGATAGCCAACTGTGGGAGCGGATGGAAGCCATTCCCGATGAAGAGTTGTGGCGGAATCACGAACGCTGTCGGTTAGACATGATTTTGTACGTGCGGGAGCATTTGGTTAAGCATTTGCGCGATCGCGGTGCTTCCCCCTCAGAAATTGTCCAAGCACAAGAAGTTTTAGATCCTTACGTTTTAACTATTGGCTTTGCTCGACGCTTTGCCACCTACAAACGTGCTACCCTCTGGATGCGCGATTTAGAACGCATCAAGCGGATTTTACTGGGCAACAAAGACAGAAAAGTACAATTTGTGATCGCTGGGAAAGCACACCCCAAGGACATTCCGGGTAAAGAACTGATCCGCGATATCAATCACTTCATCCACGAACAACACCTAGAAAAGCAGGTAGTGTTTGTTCCTAATTACGACATTCACATTGCTCGGTTGATGGTAGCGGGTTGTGACATCTGGTTAAACACACCGCGTCGTCCACGGGAAGCCTCTGGTACTAGTGGTATGAAAGCAGCAATGAACGGATTGCCGAATTTAAGTGTACTAGATGGCTGGTGGGATGAAGCTGATTACGTCCGCACTGGTTGGGCGATTGGACATGGAGAGAATTACGAAGATCCCAATTACCAGGATGAAGTAGAAGCAAATGCTTTCTATGATTTGCTGGAAAAGGAAGTTGCACCCTTATTTTATGAGCACCGGGATAGTGATGGTTTGCCCCGTCCGTGGGTTGCCAAAATGAAGGATGCAATTCGGTTGAATTGTCCCTTCTTTAATACAGCCCGGATGGTGGGAGAATACGCCGGGCGGGCTTATTTCCCAGCTAGCGATCGCTATCACACCCTGACAGTTGATAACTATGCCCCAGCTAAAGAACTAGCTGCTTGGAAAACAAAACTGGGCGCACACTGGTTCAACATCAAAATCAAAGATATTGACGTATCAGCAGTTTCAGAGATTGAAGTTAATCAAACTGTTGCCGTCAAAGCCAAAGTTGATTTGGCAACTTTGACCAATGATGATGTGCAAGTGGAGCTATATCAAGGTGCGATCGATGCCAATGGTGACATTGTGAACGCTATACCCGTGGTGATGGCTTACCAAGGAGAGGATACACATGGGTTAAGTATTTACACGGCAGACATCACATATACCACCTCTGGTTTACAAGGCTTGTCTTTGCGGGTATTGCCTAAACACCAATACCTGTCTAGTCCCTATGAACCAAGGCTGATTGCTTGGGCAGAATAATACAATGCTGAGTTTTTTAATACTCAATATTTAGCGCTGATTTGGGGATGACAATGTAACCAGTGGTGCGATCGCCTAGCACCAAGTTACGTTGCTCTCCCCAATACCACCAGTGTGCTGCCACATAAGCGCAGATTAGACTATCTAATTTGTCTTCAGCAGCTTTGAGGGCTGCGCCTGTGGTGGGGATTTCGGAAATGAACGAACTGCAAAGGTGTAAAGGACGCAAAGAAGGTTCAAGAGTGGGTAGAATCTCAAGAATGTAATTGTAGAGTTTAATTAATTCTAAGCGACGCTCATTCAGGCGTCCTTTTTTATATTTAAGGATGCGTTCTAAGGAGAATAGATTAACTATTGCTGGATGCGGAAATACTTCTATTTGATATCTGCCAAGTTTTTGCACTTCGATAATTGGTGCATGTGCAAAACCACGAGATTCCAATTCTAAGCCAAACTTAACAGTACGTTCTGCAAAGGCTAAGTTCTGGTTAGCTGGGTAACATCCCGCGTGATATTTACCAAAGTGCTTGTGGCTGAGTTTATCGGGTAGGCGACTTCCGGTAGCGTTGGGGATGAGAGTAGGTGCATCTACAGCAACGATGGCTGATTCATCTGGTTGTATGCATATATCGAGCCATCTAAAAATGTCTACAATGGCTTCTTTGCGATCTAGATCTAGTAGTTGAAGTTGTTTATTTGTCCATTCTAAGCAGCATAGTCCACTTGGCTGGGATTTCCAACCTAAGTCAATGCCAATAAATTTCATGATCGTAAACCTAAATGTGCGCTGATTATCGCATTTTTTTTGTTTGTATATTACAAGGTATCATCTGCTACTTTTGCAAGGAGGAAATGCTAAAAGACATTTACATTGCACAATCATTCATGAGGGCTGTCATGCGTCATTTGTCATTAGTCGAAAGTATTTACAAAGGACGCATGACAAATGATTAATAACGGTCTTAGCTAGTGAATGTGCAACTTAGACGCACATTAGCTTAGTAAATCTCTAATCTCTCAGCGGCGAGTTGACCGGGAAAATGTCAAAATTAAATGAGTTTTGCGTAGGCGCTTACTCCTGCAAAAAAGCAAGCTAAGCAGGGTGTCTCGTAGACAAGCGACTTGTCGCCAGACATCGCCACATTAACATAGCGCGGATTTGAGATAACTAAAGTTTAAATTTATGGGCAAGCAGCGTGTTCTTTCTGGAGTTCAACCAACAGGAAATTATCATCTAGGTAACTACTTGGGAGCCATTCGCAACTGGGTAGAAAATCAGAGCGAATACGAGAATTACCTCTTCGTAGCAGATTTGCACGCAATTACAGTCCCACAAGTGCCATACGACTCAACACGCTTGGCATCTGATACCTACACCCTCGTTGCGCTTTATCTAGCTTGTGGTCTTGATTTGAACCACTCAACTATTTTTGTGCAATCCCATGTTTCCGCTCACAGTGAACTCACCTGGTTGCTCAACTGCATCACACCTCTAAACTGGCTAGAAGACATGATCCAGTTCAAGGAAAAGGCTGTCAAACAGGGAGAAAATGTCAATGTGGGCTTGTTGGACTACCCTGTGCTGATGGCATCTGATATTTTGCTTTACCAGGCTGATAAAGTGCCAGTGGGTGAAGACCAAAAGCAGCACTTGGAACTGACACGAGATATTGCAGCCCGGTTTAATCATCAATTTGGCAAACCAGATCAGCCAGTGCTGAAGTTACCAAATCCTTTGATTCGCAAGGAAGGTGCAAGGGTGATGAGTTTAGCGGATGGTACGCGCAAAATGTCCAAGTCTGATCCTTCTGACTTAAGCCGGATTAATTTGCTCGATCCACCAGACCAGATTCAGTACAAAATTAAACGATGTAAAACTGATCCAATTCGTGGTTTGACTTTCGACGATCCAGAGCGTCCAGAGTGTAACAACTTGTTAACACTGTATATGCTACTTTCTGCTCAGACCAAGGAAGAGGTAGCAGCCCAATGTCAAGATATGGGCTGGGGACAATTCAAGCCATTATTGACGGACACAATAATTGCATCCCTGAAACCAATACAAGAAAAATATCAAACAATAACAGAGGACAAAGGCTATCTAGAGTCTGTGTTGCGTGATGGACGGCAAAAAGCCCAGGCGATCGCTAACCAAACTCTGGCACAAGTAAAAGCTGCTTTAGGTTATTCTGTGCCTCTATGAGGTTTCGCTTTCTGGTGCTATATGTTATGGGTGTATCCAGAGTCAGAAATACTCAATGTTATGCTTGATACGCAAAAACCAACTTATTTGACTGCCTTCCAAACAGCTGCTAAAGAAGGCAAATTCCTGATTACCGCCGAGGTTGCACCGCCAAAAGGTGGTAATCCAGCGCACATGATATCAATGGCGGCGACCCTTAAGGGGAGGGTTCATGCCGTCAATGTTACCGATGGTAGCCGCGCAGTGCTACGGATGTCTTCATTGATAGCTTCGGCAATTTTATTACAAAAAGGGATTGAGCCGATTTGTCAGATTGCCTGCCGCGATCGCAACCGCATTGGTCTGCAAGCTGACTTGATGGGCGCTCATGCTTTAGGTGTCCATAACATCTTAGCCTTGACTGGCGACCCAGTAAAAGCAGGTGATCATCCTGATGCCAAAGCCGTCTTTGACTTGGAAGCTGTGCGATTACTACAACTGATTCGGAAAATGAATCAGGGCGTTGATTGTAACGATAAGCCTTTGACTGATGGGGCGCTGGAATTATTCGCTGGCGCAGCAGTAGATCCGCAATGTGCCAGTTGGTCAGGTTTACAAAGTCGATTTGAACGCAAAATCGAAGCCGGAGCGCAGTTTTTCCAAAGTCAATTGATTACAGATTTTGAGCGGTTAGAAAAGTTTATGGACAAAATAGCCGCTGGGTACAAAAAACCAATTTTAGCAGGAATTTTCCTGTTGAAATCTGCCAAAAATGCTCAGTTTATTAATAGGTGTGTTCCGGGTGTAAATATACCAGAACACATTATTGATAGATTGGCACAAGCAAAAGATCCCCTTGAAGAAGGCATGAAAATTGCCGCCGAGCAAGTTCAAATAGCACGGCAATTGTGTCAAGGTGTCCACATGATGGCGGTGAAGCGAGAGGATTTGATTGCGCCAATTTTGGATTTAGCTGGAGTTGCGCCAGTTAATTTGATGGTAGTCAAGTAAACGAGTAATAGACTCAGGACTTACGCAAGTGTCATATTTTTTTCATTGAGGTTGTCCAGAGTCAAAGGTCAAAAGTCCAAAAAACCTTGATTCTTGACCGCCACTTGCTTCTCCTGTCAAAGACGCAAGCGGCGTTCAAGTCGGCAGAGCGCAAGGGCGCAGTGGCTCCCCTTGACCCTTGACTCTTGACTCTTATACCAGAAGCCTTGTGTGCCAGTTGCGTAAGTCCTAACTGAGTTTGTGATACATTCAACTGAGAGTCAGCAATTTTATTCATGGGGAACCTTATAAATACACCTGGAGTCTGTATTTTTTTGTAGGCGTTGCCTTTTAGCATATTTGTGGCTTGACATCAAAATAAAACATCTGCCAAAAGCTATGATGCTCCTATTAGCTGTGGTTCAGTTTCAGCAAGGTGTATCTGTCGTACTTCGACAGTGTGTTACTTACACAACCATCATCAGTCTTGCCACATTATCTGTCGCTTGCGGTTCTATACAGGCACAAAATAATCCTCGTGATGCTCCGGTAAAGACTGAAGTTGCTACCTCAAGTCGGGTAGTAGCTTTAGGAAAGTTAGTACCAGAAGGAGACGTGATTAAGATTTCTGTAGTCAATGCCCAAGATAGCCGTGTTAACCAAATCCTGGTAAAGGAAGGTGATTTGGTCAAGGCAAATCAGGTAATTGCTATTCTCCAAGGACAAAATAAAGCCGAACAACAACTCAGGGATGCTCAGGCAAATGTGACAATTAAGCGATCGCAATTGCTTAAAATTCAACAAGGTGATTTTAAACAGGGAGAAATTGTTGCCCAACGTGCTGCTATTACTGAATTAGACGCTCGCTTGCGAACTGAAACCAAACAACGACAAGCAACCATCGCCCAAGCCCAAGCAACTATCCGTAATACTCAGTTGCAATATCAACGCTATGTGATTTTAGCTCAGGAAGGAGCTATCAAGCGCTCTGAGCTAGACGACGCCCAAGAGAAATTTGATCGAGCAAAAGCAGTTCTTTTACAAAATAGAGCCGAATTAGACAACACCACATCCACCTTACAAGCACAACTTGCTAAAGAAAAGGCAAATCTGAAGCGATTACAGGAGGTGCGTCCCGTTGATATTGAGATTGCGAAAGCTGAATTAGAGCAAGCCCAAATCCAGGTAGAACAGCAAAAAGCTCAATTAGAAGATTCACAAGTGCGAGTTCCGCTTGCTGGTCAGATTTTGCGGCTTAATACCCGTGTTGGAGAACAGGTAAACACCCAAGAGGGAATTGCAGAGTTGGGACAAACAAAACAGATGTATGCGATCGCAGAAGTCTACGAAACTGATATTGTCAAGGTGCGTCTAGGACAACAAGCAATAATTAACAGCGAGTACGGCGGCTTTAGTGGCGACATCCGGGGTAAGGTTGATCAAATTGGTCTGCAAATTGGTAAAACCCGCCTCAATCAAGACCAAAATAACCCAACTAACGATGTCAATGCTCGTGTAGTGGAAGTTAAAATCCGCATTGATCCAGAAGATAGCCCAAAAGTAGCCACTTTAACTGGGATGCAAGTGCGAGTCAAAATTGACGTTGCGGCTTCCTAAAGTATGTCCTAACCATTAGTAAAATCTTCTCCTTCTAATGTTTGCGTGCTTCTCTACGAGACGCTCTGCGTTGGCGGAGCCTCTGGTAGAAAAGGTTAAAGGTAATTTGTTACCCAAATCACAAACCTGCAATCATGAAATTACCCCCGCTCAAATTCTTTTTTAACAATTTCCAATTAGAAACTCCCCTAGCTTGGTCGCAATTGTCTCATCAAAAAGTGCGCTTAGCTGTAGCAACCACAGGCGTGTGCTTTGCCAATATTCTAATGTTCACTCAGCTAGGACTCCTAGCAATGCTAACAGAAGGAACAACCAGACTTCATGAGAGTTTAGCAGGAGACTTATTATTAGTATCCTCATACAGTCCTAGTTTACAGTTTAGAATATCTTTTCCACGTGCTTACCTTTATCAAGCAACTGCGGTAGATGGTGTCTCTGCTGTCAGCCCTGTCTATATTAATAGGGCAAATTGGGTAAATCCCAATCAGTTATCTAAACCGAGTAACTCTAACCAAAAAATGCCTCGCAGACGGGGTTTCTTTGGTAACGAAGTTAGGATTATTGCTTTCAATCCTGCTCATCCTTCTGTGTTGAAATTACCAGAAGTGAATCAGCAACTAGCAAAATTGACTGCACCAGATACGGTGTTATTTGACCGTCTATCCCAACCGTCTTTAGGTGAAATACCTCAATTGCTTGCTAAGAAATCAGAGTTAGCAACAATCATGGAAAATCGCCGCACTTATGTAGTTGGACTTTTCAGCATGGGTAGCACCATGAATGATAAAGGAAACGTAATTATGAGTGACTGGAATTACGCTCAGCGCAATGGTCAAGATAGCCTCGACCAAGCGCGGCTAGGGGTAGTTACCCTTGAAAAAGGCGCAAATATAACCGCAGTCCAAGCAAAACTGCGTCAACGTCTTCCGTCAGAGGTGGAGGTATTTACTCATCAAGAATTAATTCAACGCGAGCAGCAATTTTACAGTTCACAGCCAGAGGGAATCATCCTCAAGTTTGGTACGATTGTTGGCTTTGTTGTTGGGGTAATTATTCTCTATCAAGTCCTTTACTCTGATGTTAGCGATCACCTGTCAGAGTATGCCACTCTCAAAGCTATGGGTTATGGCGATCGCTCTCTATTATTAGTAGTACTACAAGAAGCTGTGATTTTGGGTGTAATGGGATTTATCCCCGGCTTTATCGCCTCAGTTGGTATTTATGAATTACTCGTAACACTCACGCGAATTCCTCTGGCGATGAAGGCGAGTGTTGCTATTCAAGTGTTCATCCTGACTATTGTAATGTGTGCCGTTTCTGGTGCGATCGCCACTACTAAACTCCGTTCCGCCGATCCGGCGGATGTGTTTTAGGAGTAATTTATGGAACCGACTGTCGCTGTTAGCAACCTCAATCATGCTTTCGGTCAAGGGGTTTTGCGTAAGCCTGTGCTAAGTAATGTGGATTTGGTGATTTATCCGGGGGAAATTGTCATCCTCACAGGCCCTTCTGGTGGTGGTAAGACGACATTACTGACACTAATTGGCGGATTGCGATCGGTGCAAGATGGAAGCCTGAAAATCCTCGGTCAAGAACTACGGGGTTCTAGCAAAAAGCAGTTAACTCAAGTGCGGAACCAAATCGGCTTTATTTTCCAGCATCACAACTTACTTAAGTGCCTTTCTGCCTATGGTAATGTCCGCATGTCCCTAAAGCTACATCCAGAAATTCCCAAACAGGAGTATCGACACCGCGCTATAGCCATGTTAGCAGCTGTAGGATTAGGCGAGCTTGTGGATAATTACCCAGACAAATTATCGGGCGGACAAAAGCAACGAGTGGCGATCGCTAGGGCGTTGGTTGCTCAGCCCAAATTGGTGCTAGCAGATGAACCTACCTCATCACTAGACAGCAAAACTGGTCGCGATGTCGTTGATATTATTCAACGTCTTGCAAAAGAAGAAGGTTGTTCAGTTCTACTTGTAACTCACGATGCCCGTATTTTAGATATTGCCGATCGCATTGTTCACATGGAAGATGGACGGTTACAAAGAAAATGAAGATTATGACTGTATCTTAGATATAAAATTTACAGAAATAACAAAATGGTGTTATAAAAAATCTACCAATTTTAGATTATTGCTGTTTTAATCAGAGAAGCAGTTTCAAGTATTATTGGCTCTATTATTTCTTACCTCTGTAGCCACTTATACACTAATTAGAAATCATTTCGTATTGATTTATTTACTGTTAGCGACTTTAATTAGGGACTTACAAATTAAAAAACATTCATAAATCTCATACAACAATTCTCTCTATTCTTCATCTTTCTGTGCCCTCTGTGCCTCTGTGGTTAGTTTTCTTGGATAATTTATTTCTTAGAAATCCCTTATCTATTAAAAACCAATGCTGAAATCAAAAATCAGAAATTTTTTAGATTATCACTATGGTAATTCACGCCCAACAGTTGACGAATTGTCTGAGTGGTTAAGTTCTTCTGAAGTGAAAGACTGGGTTAAATATAAGCTTCAAAATATTTGCCCTGATTGGGAAGTTATGTTTGATAAATTAAAGACTGAATTTCTTAAAGATATTCATTATCATTGGTGTATTGAAAATAGACAATACTCCTATGTATGTTTAGGTATAAATCATCATAAATTGGTTTTGTGGGTAGCATTGAGCGAAGGAAAAGTTTTTCATACTCCAGATTGTCCTATTACATTTAAGGTTTTTCGAGAAAATAAACGCAAAATGGCAGTGTGAGTTTTAAGGTGATTAAACCTCACCTAAAAATTGGATATAAATGTTGAAGAAACAACTTTTATTCTTTAATTGCGTTTTGCGATCGCCACAGTCATTGCTCTGAAGCTTATTAATCGCTCAATGCCGATGGCAACCTGACATCTGTAGCCAATCAAGCGGCGACGTTTAGTGTAGGTGTAGCTACAGATGTAATATATGGTAATGGGCGAATGATTCTACTATAGGAATCATATTTGATTTCTGAAAAAAATTCAGTACATCTTTATTACTTCTTCTCCATGCCCCATGCCCCATTCTCCATTCCCTGTCTCTACGAGTCAGTTCACGAATCAAATCGGATTACTATAGTGGATTTGACGCTAAAACTGACGCCATCATTGAGATTACTGGTTATAGCGGTAATTTAGGTGCGCTGTTTATTGTTTAACCTGAGTTAGCTCAACTAGGCTGAAGGTAGTTAGACTTGTCCAAAAATTTTACGTCTGCTCAAATTAAACGTTTACACCCATCTACGATCGCCTTAGTTACCAACTCCATGCAAGTGGCTATCGCTTTTTTCTCTTTTAGCGTTCTGCTTTACAGTCAAGTCGCATCAGCAGCCTTGACTTTACCCCTACGCACCAAAAAGGGAATGGTGGTATCGGCTCATCCCCTCGCAAGTGAAGCAGGAATTTCGATGTTACGCAAAGGTGGTAACGCAGTTGATGCAGCTGTAGCCACAACTTTTGCTATTTCTGTAGTCGAGCCTTTTTCGGCGGGAATTGGCGGCGGTGGCTTTTTATTGATGCATTCTCAGAAAACTGGGGAAATCAAAGCCTTAGATTTCCGCGAACGCGCACCCCTGAAAGCTACAAGAAATATGTATCTGGATGCACAAGGTAAGGTGCGTCCAAATGCCAGTGTAAATGGTTATTTAGCCGTAGCGACACCAGGAACAGTGGCGGGACTTTATGAAGTGCATCGTCGCTATGGTAAGCTATCTTGGCAAGAGGTGGTAAAGCCTGCGATCGCTCTCGCTAAGGATGGCTTTATCCTTAGTCCTCAAGTTAGTTGGCGTTCGATCTCAGAGTACAAAAACCGCAAGCAAGCAATTCTCGACAATCCGGCGGCGCGGGCAATTTTTATTCGCAATGGCGAATTTTATCAACCAGGGGAGAAGCTGGTGCAGCGTGACTTAGGACGCACATTATCAGCAATTGCTCAGAATCCCCAAAGTTTTTATACCGGAAATATTGCTCAAGCGATCGCTGCCGATATGGTTAAAAACGGTGGTTTAATAAGTTTGGAAGACCTGAAAGCCTACAAAACAATTTGGCGGACTCCCGTTTGTGGAAATTTCCGCAAAGCTAAAATTTGTTCAATGCCACCACCATCATCAGGAGGTATTCACCTATTGCAGATATTAAATATTA
The DNA here is from genome assembly GCF_015206995.1 of aff. Roholtiella sp. LEGE 12411. GTDB lineage: Bacteria > Cyanobacteriota > Cyanobacteriia > Cyanobacteriales > Nostocaceae > Komarekiella. Next base: position 36,121 of record NZ_JADEXR010000017.1, read on the forward strand.
TTGGTGACACTGATTTAAAATCTTTAGGTTGGCATCATCCCGATGCTTTACATTTGATGGTAGAAGCAATGAAGATTGCTTACAGCGATCGCTCCCAATATTTAGGCGATCCAGATTTTGTCAAAGTTCCTGTACAAGAACTGCTCAGTCCAGCATACGCCAAAAAACGCCGTCAAGAAATTAATATGAAAGTGGCTAGACCCTCGACCGAGATCAAGCCAGGACTCAATACAATTCCAAATTCAAAATCCTCTGAATCTAATGAAACTAGTCACCTTACTGTTGTGGACGAACAACGTAATGCTGTGAGTTTGACTTTCACGATTAACTTGGGATTTGGGGCTGGTGTGGTGACACCAGGAACCGGGATTTTTCTCAACAACGAGATGGATGATTTTGCAGCTGCACCAGGAGTACCTAATGCTTTTGGTTTAGTTGGCAACGATGCCAACAGCATTGCACCTCGCAAAACTCCCTTATCCAGCATGACTCCCACAATTATCACAGAAAATGGACGCCTCCGCATGGCAGTGGGTGCGCCTGGAGGTAGCACCATCATCACCCAAGTCTTGCAAGTTATCCTGAATGTGCTGGAATACAACATGGATGTCGGTGCTGCGATTTCTGTCCCACGCATACATCATCAATGGCTTCCAGATGAGTTCCGCTCAGAATCCTGGAGTTTGGATGCTCTAACTCTGCAAGAATTACGCCGTCGAGGACACAATATTAAGGAAACTACTCCTTGGGGTAATGCTAACGCGATCGCCGTGACAACGGATGGAACTTTAGAAGGAGCGGCTGATCCCCGTGGTGAAGGTTCCCCTAGAGGGTGGTGAGCGGGAGTGGAGGAGTGGAAGAGTAGAAGAGTGGATTGAAGGAGGCAGGAGGCAGGAGGCAGGAGGCAGGAGGCAGGAGGCAGAAGGTTTTTTTAACTGGTTCCTAGCCTGTAGGCTAGGAACCCATTTTCGGAGGCTCCGCCTCCAGTGGCTTGACCAGAGGCAGCAGCCTCTCGGAATACATTCCCAGCCTCCAGGCTGGGAACGAGGCGACACAAGCCTTGACCCTTGACCCTTGACCCTTGACTCCTAACTACTGATTTTGAATTGTTGACTCTGCAAAGCTGCTGCCAAATTCATTTGCCCGTGCGCTATGTACTAATGTCCAGCCAGCTTTGAGAAGTTTTTGATAAGTTGCCCAACCTTTAGAACCGCCTGGTATTTGATAATCTGGCACTGCAAATTGCCCAAAAGCTGTGTAGGGACGCCAAGGTTGATTGGGTGCTATCTGCAAATGCAAAATTTTCTCTCCATCGCTGCCAAACTTAGATAGCCAGCACATTTGTCGATGCATTGCAAACTCCTTTGCTTTTATCTGATAAAGCATAATGGCAGACTTTTGTAAAGTCTAACCTCGCCCTTGTGGGAGACTTTTTTATCTAAAGTACTATGCATGAAAAATTAAGCACTATCTAACTACGGATAATTACTTAATATGTCAACCCATGAGGGCAGCTGATAGTAGGACATAAAGATAAACAGTTTTCCCTTCCCACCAGGGCAAGATTTCTCTAATGTTATCTGTGCTTTTTGCAATTGTATGTATCAAGAACTACTATTTAAGCTTAGGTTCGCAATCAAACTATTTGTTGTTCTGGTTACATCAGCGCGGCTTTTGGAAATTACTTATGAAGTTGCGTAAAATCATAAATCCGCGCTTGACATTAGAGCAATGGAGAATACAATTTATCACCGACAATCCCGCGAATTGTTTCTACTAACTGGATGTATGCAAAGTCAGACAAAACAGGTTTTGAACCTTGTATTTGAATTGATTGATCTAAATCAATCCATGATTTACAGCCACCGTACCCAGAGTGATAAGAAATTTCTTGCTCTTGAGCTAGTTTGTAAGTCCGCAGGAGGAGAATGTATAGGGGTTGACGTGCTTTCCATTTGAGGCGATCGCTAATAAAATGCTCGTTCCAAATATGGAAAGGGACTAAGGCATTAACAATAGATTCGTTACTGACTGGCAAAATATCAGTAATTTCAGCCCAACTGCCGATGCGAATTGTTTCTGGATGCCAACCTGATGTTACTGGATAGACAAGACTAGCATACTCAGTTTTCAGCATGAAAGCTTGCTGATGTTCATAAGTAGGATAAAGCAAAATCCGCTCATGAGCAACTTGGAAACGTCCATTCCGTTCATGGATACCGCCTTTACGGAGTAACATAATTGTTTTGCCACTTTCTAGGGCATTTACGGCAACTGCCCATTCTTTGAGAGCGTGGATAGTGGTTGCTTGCATTGGGTACTGGGTAATGGGTACTGGGTACTGGGTAATCGGGAATGGGGACTGGGGAAAAATTCCAAAATATGTTTGGGGTTAGAGCAAATTCCATAATTTTTCATTTGAATACCACTACCCCAATCCCTTTTACTCATAGGTTAACATCTGGTGTGTTGACTATCATCCACACCATTGCTACTCAATTAGGACTTACGCAATAACTCTCTGAAACTCTTATTACTTTGCGTCCTTTGCGGTTCGTTTTTTCATGATTTTGCATAAGTTCTGTTAATCATAGAAAATTAGCAATATCCTTAATTTAATTGCTTTTATAAATAATTCTGTTCCTTCTTTATTCTTTAATCAAAATCGAAATGATTAAATTCATACTATAGCAATTTGATTAAAAAAAGATGTAGGTAGTTTAAAAAATAAACTAGTTACAAATAAACGCTGTATTAAACATTACAAATTGTTGAAATTAACTCTACTCTAGACAGACGGAACGAGAAATTAACAAAGTTAAATTTTAAGATAAATGCCTACATACAATTTTTAAACTTCTGATTGACATTGTTAATTATATTCAGAAGTATAACAACAGTTGTGCTTACAGAAAATTGCTTATCAATTTAAGGAGTTTTTAGCTTTTAACTCAAGAGATATCGATGAGGAGAAACTCCCAAATGTTTCTGCCACTGAAATACAGGCATATCCAAATGTTAAGGCAATCATTCAAATTAGTTATTATAACTTCTGCATTTGTATTAAATTCTCATCCGGCGATACCATTAGCTTCTGAGATGACAGTTACTTCTCAAACCTCATCTAACAATTTAGTTGCTAATGATTCCAATACTTTACCTCTTCATCTCAAGATTAGTCTTAGCGATCGCCAAGTAACTCTCTATCGAGGAAAAACCCAAATTAAAAGTTATCCAATAGCAGTGGGCCGTCAAGGTTGGGAAACCCCAATAGGTAATTTTCAAATACTTAATATGTTGAAAAATCCTACTTGGATCAACCCTTTCACCGAGAAAGCTATCCCAGGAGGACACGCTGAAAATCCTCTTGGTAACTACTGGATTGGATTTTGGACAGACGGTAAAAATTGGGTTGGCTTTCATGGTACTCCTAATCCTGATTCAATAGGCAAAGCTGTCTCACATGGTTGTATTAGGATGTACAACCACGATATTAAGGAATTATTCCATCAGGTGGATTTAGGGACACCAGTCACTGTAGAACCATAGCTGAGGTAGTCTCCTCCTTTACAGCTATCGACTTCAGCTGCATAAGATGGAGAAGGAATTATCAAATCAAGATTTAAGCATGGAAAAGCGATCGCTAGGTAAATCGGATGTGCAAATCACACCCATTCTTATGGGAACTTGGCAAGCTGGTAAAAAAATGTGGGTGGGAATTGAAGATGCTGACTCTATTAAAACCATCCGAGCCGCTTATGAGTCCGGGATCACTACAATTGATACTGCTGAAGTATATGGTGAAGGGCATTCTGAGCGCATTGTAGCGGAAGCTTTATCTGATGTGCGCGATCGCGTGGAATATGCCACAAAAGTTTTTGCTAACCATCTAAAGCATGATCAAGTAATTGAAGCTTGTGAGCGCTCTCTAACTAACCTCAAAACCGATTACATCGACCTTTACCAAATTCATTGGCCTTCCGGCGCTTTCAATAGTGAAATAGTGCCAATTCAGGAAACTATGAGTGCTCTGACTTCACTCAAAGAGCAAGGTAAAATTCGAGCAATTGGTGTTTCTAATTTTTCCCGCGCTCAATTGGCAGAAGCAGCAAAGTATGGACGTATTGATAGTTTACAACCACCCTATTCTTTGTTTTGGAGACAGATAGAAAAGGATGCAATGCCTTATTGTGTAGAAAACAATATTTCTATCCTGGCCTATTCGCCTTTAGCACAAGGATTGTTGACAGGGAAATTTGAGTATGGTCATAAATTTGACCCAGCAGACAACCGTGCTAAGAACAAACTGTTTCAAGGCGAAAACTTTGAACGTGCCGAACAAGCTTTAGAAAAACTGCGTCCCATAGCTGCCCGCCACAATTGTACCCTGGCACAGTTGGCTTTGGCGTGGTTAATTGCCCAACCCCAAGCAAATGCGATCGCCGGCGCGCGTTATCCTGAACAAGCAACAGCAAACGCACTAGCCGCTGAGGTTAAACTTTCTGCTGCCGAACTGGTAGAAATTGATGCTATTGGACGCATCGTCACCGACCATTTTGATGACAGTCCAATTATGTGAAATCTCGAATGACTAATACTGATCGTCGCGGATCTGAAACCCGGATTGCTTGGTAAAGGTGGACGAAGGGCGACGACCTGGGAACCAGGGTGGAATAGTGGAAAAATGATCTTAAGTGGACGGTTTTGTACTTCTGAGTAGCTGCTTAATTTCTGCTGGGGTTTGTCCATCTGCGAGGGATTTTTGTAAATAATTTGCTAGATTGATTGGTCAAGTTAGTTGCAGATCTACTAGAGTGAACAACTAACATCCTCCGTAATATCAGCATCTTCAAAAGCAAAAAATATGACAATCAGATATTTGTTGCCATTAATCGCAGCTACTTTTTTATGCAGTGGTTCTGTTTTAGTAGATGCGCGTCAACCCAAACGTCCAGTTTCTCAAACTAAACCAACTGCTGCTCAACTAGTGCAGCCACAATGGAAGTTATTTACTGCTCCAGATGGGCGCTTTACTATTTTGATGCCCGGAATGCCTCAAAGAGAGACTCAAACCCAAAAAACCTACATGGGGGAAATTAACTTAGAAATATTTGTCGCTCAACCGCCAAAGCAGCAAGTGGCATATCTAGTAACTTATAATGACTTTCCTCACAGTTATGGTCAAATGTCTAACCCTCAAGAAATATTGAATAAAGCCCAGCTTATGGCTTTAAAAACTACGAAAAGTAATTTAGTACGTCAACGCAATATTCGTAGTTCAAATGGTCATCCGGGTAGAGAAATTGAGTATATTAACTCTGGCGGCAAAATCACTAAAAACAGGATGTATGTTGCTGAGGGACGCTTGTATCAAGTAATGGCTATAACTACGAAAAAGCAGCACAAGACTTTAGCTAGAACTATTACAGGTTATTTAAATTCTTTTACTGTAGTTTTGAAAAAGTGAAATCACCTACCCCCCTTGGACTTGTATTCAAGGTTAATAGCTTAAGTCCAATGTAAAGTACCTACACCTGCCGAGTCTGGCGATCGCATTGGTCAAAAGACAGTCGTCAACTCACGCGCATTCATGAGCCAGCGCTGTACATGGGTTTCCCGTCGCAGGCGACTGGCGTCCCACACTCATTCGAGTGAGTGTAGGACGAATGCTGAAGAAGTTAAATCTTGGAGTTTTTAACCAAACCTACAAAGCGATCGCAACCCTAACCCTTTAATAAGTAAAACTAATAGCTTCCATCAGTTTTACAAAAATTAAAAGCTTGATAAAGTTATGTAAATTAGTGTAAGTTACTATCACAAGCAAAAAAACAACTTGCTTGATTCATTCACAACTAAACGCACTTATAAAACCATGACAGCAACCTTACAACAGCGCAGCAGCGCCAACGTATGGGATAAATTCTGTGAGTGGATAACCAGCACCAACAACCGCCTATACATTGGCTGGTTCGGCGTGTTGATGATCCCCACCCTACTAGCAGCCACCACCTGCTTCATCATCGCCTTCATCGCCGCCCCCCCCGTAGACATCGACGGCATCCGGGAACCAGTAGCAGGTTCATTAATCTACGGAAACAACATCATCTCCGGCGCAGTAGTACCATCCTCCAACGCCATCGGTCTACACTTCTACCCAATTTGGGAAGCAGCTTCCTTAGACGAGTGGCTGTACAACGGCGGTCCCTACCAGTTAGTAGTATTCCACTTCCTAATCGGCATATTCTGCTACATGGGACGTGAGTGGGAACTATCTTACCGCTTAGGAATGCGTCCTTGGATTGCGATCGCCTACTCAGCTCCGGTTGCAGCAGCAAGCGCAGTCTTCTTGGTATACCCAATTGGACAAGGTTCATTCTCAGATGGTATGCCTTTGGGTATTTCGGGAACCTTCAACTTCATGATCGTGTTCCAAGCAGAACACAACATCTTAATGCACCCCTTCCACCAACTAGGTGTAGCAGGTGTATTCGGTGGTTCATTATTCAGTGCAATGCACGGTTCACTAGTAACCTCCTCGTTAGTTCGTGAAACCACCGAAAGCGAATCCCTTAACTACGGTTACAAATTCGGTCAAGAAGAAGAAACCTACAACATCGTTGCGGCTCACGGCTACTTCGGTCGGTTAATCTTCCAATACGCATCATTCAACAACAGCCGTTCACTACACTTCTTCTTGGCTGCATGGCCAGTCATCGGGATTTGGTTCACCGCCTTGGGTGTAAGCACGATGGCGTTCAACTTGAACGGTTTCAACTTCAACCAATCAATCATTGATTCTCAAGGTCGTGTGATTGGTACTTGGGCAGATGTAATCAACCGGGCTAACCTGGGTATGGAAGTAATGCACGAGCGCAATGCTCACAACTTCCCTCTAGATTTGGCTGCTCTTGATTCTGCTCCTGTAGCTATCAGTGCTCCTGCAATCAACGGTTAATTCTGAATTTAACTAAGTAGAAAGCGCTCTCCAGGAATGGAGGGCGCTTTTTTGTTGGAACAAGTTGCTTTACTGATGAGCTATCATAAGTCCTTTGTAAATAACCCTCTTGTGTCACTCTCCGGGAGGGCGATCGCTAGAAGCCTCATGAGGCAATCAATACAAGCTATACTTTTAGAAAAAAATAGGTCTTGTATTTGTTATTAGAAAAGAATCGCACGATTGCTTGCTATACAAAAGCTCTAGATTTTAGAAAAGGCAAATGTTTTCGGAGAGTGACAGAAGCTGTTCATGAGCGATCGCTCGCTATGGATGAAAGAAACCATTCTGTTTTCTTAGGAGAGGGTTACTTTCGACTAATGACAAATGACGCATGACAGCCCTCATGAATGATTGTGCAATTTAAATGTCTTTTAGCTTATGCAGCATTTATAGAGAATTGGTATTCTTTTTCAAGACTTTCTATAATTAAAATTTATTTGTCGTGCTATCACACGAAATTCAGTAAATCTTATAACTAATACAATGACAACAATAGCAGTCAATCCTTATTTAGATGGGAACTTTGCCCCAGTCCATGAAGAAACTACTGCTGACACATTGCAAGTAATAGGTGAACTCCCCTCTGAGCTATCGGGGATGTTTGTGCGGAATGGTCCTAATCCTCAATGGTCACCCATTGGTCAATATCACTGGTTTGATGGAGATGGCATGTTGCACGGTGTGCGAATTAGCAATGGTACAGCCACTTATCGCAATCGTTATGTGCAGACAACGGGATGGAAAATAGAGCAAAAAGCGGGTAAAGCTATCTGGAATGGGTTGTTGGAATCATCACAGTTAGATAACCCCCACGGTGCTTACAAAAATACTGCTAACACTGCCTTAGTGTGGCACGCTGGTCAAATGTTAGCGCTTAACGAAGGGGGTAGTCCTCATGCGATTAAGGTTCCTGAATTAGAGACAATTGGCAAATACACCTACAATGACAAGCTGGTTTCTGCTTTCACTGCCCATCCCAAGGTAGACCCGATTACAGGGGAGATGATATTCTTTGGCTACTCTCCGTTTGCGCCACCATACCTGCAATACAGTGTGGTTTCGGCAGAAGGCGAACTGTTGTGGACAGTGCCAATCATCCTACCAATGGGTGTAATGATGCACGATTTCGCCATCACTGAAAACTACACGATTTTTATGGATCTGCCGCTAACTTTCAGCCCAGAACGAATGCAACGGGGAGAACCTTTAATGATGTTTGAGCGCGATCGCCCCAGTCGCTTTGGCATTCTCCGACGTCACGGCGACAACCGTAATATCCGCTGGTTTGAAAGTCCCTCTTGCTACGTTTTCCATACTCTCAACGCTTATGAAGAGGGAGATGAAGTGGTAGTTGTCGCCTGTCGCATGAGTTCAACTACTGTCTTGTCTGGTGATTCGCAATCTGATCCAGAAGCCAATATCCCCCGCTTGTATCGCTGGCGGTTCGACCTCAATACGGGAACAGTGCGTGAGGAAATGTTGGATGATGTAGCTTCCGAATTCCCCCGCATCAACGAAAATCTGTTGGGGCGACAGATGCGATATGGCTATACTAACAAGATGGCGAAGAGTTCCTTACCTCTATTCGAGGGAGTAATTAAGTACGACTTTAGGAGTGGTCAATCCCAAACCCATAAATTTGGACAGGGGCGCTATGGTGGTGAAACTGTGTTTGCACCGCGTTCTGGTGGCATAGTTGAAGATGATGGTTGGCTTGTGACTTTTGTTCACGATGAGAATTCAGACACTTCTGAATTAGTAGTAGTTAATGCTCAAGATGTTACTGCTGAACCCGTAGCGCGGGTGATCATTCCCCAGCGTGTGCCTTATGGTTTCCACGGTGTGTGGGTTTCAGAGGAACAGTTGGCACAAAGATTAAACCAAAATCCTGGAGCATAAAAAAGCCTCCCACACAGGGAGGCTAGAAAAAGTTAGCAAAGACAACTTGTCAACCTACACCCAAACTACAGCGATCGCTCCTCCTAATGCAGAGAAAATAGCTGAGACAATCGCTGTGGCAAACAGCCACCAAGCCGCTGTAGCTGCGGCTTTACGGGTTTCTTCCGCTTGCCGCTGGGCTTGATGCTTCACAGATTCTAAGCGGCGTTGGGCTTCGTGTTGTAGGCGTTCTGCACGTTGTAACACTGTGTTGCGTGCCCGCTCAATTTGGTCGATGATGCGATTGGCATCTTCCTCAGAGATGTCCTCACGGGAACTCATGAGCGCCACTAAAGTATCACGATCGAAAGAAGACAGGCGATCGCGCAGAGCATCAAATCCTGCTTGGGGATCTTCAAAAACTGTGCGAACATCGCGCTTAATACCGTCATAGTTGAGTTCTGGACGATCCAGGGAGTTGAGATAGTTACGAATGCGGGCAAAAACTCCATCAATTGCATCTTGAATGCCTCGTTGGATACTCCGCACTTGTTCCACAAATTGATCACGCACCGAGACAATGTTGTCGGCAATCCTCGCTGCTTCTTCATCAGACATATCTTCCCGAATTTTCAGCAGGGCGATAATTGTCTCACGGTCAAAATGGGAAAGGCGATCGCTAAAACTTTCCACCCCAACTCGTGGATCGTGTAACAGTAGTTGTAAGTCGCGTTTGATACCTTCTGGGTTGAGTTCTTCTTTCCCCGTTTGTCGCAAATACTCTTGCAAATAAGCTTGGAAATTTTGCACTCTTTGTTGTGTGCGAGTGGCTAGGCGACGAGGCGCACGCACAAAGTTGCTAATCGATGTTTGCAAGGAATCAATAACTTCATTGACTTGTTGCTCACTCAAGTCTTGACGCTGGCTCAGTAATTTCACTAAGGTATCGCGGTCTACTTGCGACAACCGACGGCGCAGTGCTACGGCTCCCTCTTTGGGATTTTCAAACAATCTACTAAAGTCCCGTTGAATACCTTCAGGGTTCAGTTCTGTTTTGCCAGTATTCCGCAAGTAATCTGCAAGTGTGGTAGTAACAGAATCATATTGCTCCTTAGCTTTATCCACTACAGCTTGAGGTACATGGCGGACATTATACCACGAATGCTCAACATCATTGATGATTTGATTAACTTGGTCTTCGTTCAAATCTTGCCGTTGACTCAATAACTGCACCAAGGTATCGCGGTCAAAGCGAGACAAACGTGCCCGAATTGCAGTAATTCCTGCTTGAGGATCTTCCAACAACTTTTTTAGGTCGGCGCGGATAGCATCAGGATTTAATTCTCCTTTACCAGTGTTACGCAGATATGACTCTACATTTAACCAGAGGGTTTCTGCTTGATATTTTGCCTGCTCTGCTAGTCCTTTGGATTCTACCAAGACGCGATCGCGCTGTCTTTCTAACTCGTCAACAATCCTTTCTACTTCATAGACATCAATATCATTACGTTGCAGCAATATTTCCCGCATTTCTTGATGCTCAATTTGCGCCAGTCGCAGCACCAAGGTTTCATAATCTGCGTCTGGGTCTGCTAATAGCGGTGCAAAATCTCGCTGTATGCTTTCAGGGGTCGTCAAATCTGCTTTTGGGGTAACAAGCAGATAACTTTCCACTTTGCGTTGCAAGTCTTGTACTATCTCTCTTTGTTCAACAGCGGTAACTGTCACTAAGACTTCTTGGCGGACAGCTTCCAGTTGATCTGCAATGCGCTGAATTTGGGCTTGGGTAAGCAGTCCTCGCTGTTGCAGGATATTAGCAAAATCGTTGCGAGAAAGTCGCTCTAATTCTCTTCGCACTGTGCCAGGATCGGCTGCTGGGTCGTAAATAACATCACGAAATTCTTGAGCAATTTTTTCCTGGCTCAACTGCCAAGCATAGGTATTGTGCAAATAGTTTTCTACATCAGCTCGAATTGGGCTATAAGGTTGTGATGGTGTGGGCAACCCTAGCTTATCTGCTTGTTGAGTTACTTTGTCTTTAGCTGTGGTGAGCGATCGCAAGATTTTTTCCACATCCAAATCTGACAAATCAGTGCGTCCCATGACAATACCAGTTAAGGCGGTCAATCCTTGCTGGAGTGTTTGTTGAATGGGCCCTGCGGTTGCCTTTTGGTCAGTTTCTTTGGAACCACGCGTTTCGGCAATTAACCGCTCTAGTTTGGCATTGAGTTCATCTGTTTTGCTTTGTCCGGGTGGGAGTGATTTGAGATAGTCCATTAACTCACCCATCCGGTCTTGGGTGGGTGGTTGCTGACTTACTACCTGCTGCCAGACTTTATATAACGTATCGGTTATGCGGTTAACGTCTCGTTTGGAAAGGTCGGTGCGACTACTGACTAACTCAGTAAACTTCTGACGGTCAATATTGCGGATGTCTGAAGTCCCGGCGATCGCTTTTAATTGCGGATCGTTGAGTAAATTTTCAAAATCACCTCGAATTTTGGACAAATCTAGCTCTGGGGGACGCAGCCTGTCTAAGTAATCTTCAATGTTATCTCGGATACTTGTGGGGTCGATGGCGCTCCCTAGTTCCCGACGCACAGCGGCAGCGGCGGCTTCAGCTGTTGCCACTACTTGATTATTGACAGCCTTTGCACCTAGTGCAGCGGTAGCTGTCCCCATAATCGCCTGAAAACCTGAAGTTGCTGTACTGACTACTGACCCGACTACAGAACCCACAGCAGTGGAGCTTGCCAACATCAGTAGTAAAAAGTATGCAGCCCAAATAACTAACCCCAGAATCGCTCCCAGTCCTGGATCTAAAACCAGGAGGCTGAGTTTTACTGCGAGGAAAGAAGCGATTAATGAGGCGATCGTCACAGTGACTAATGTCCAAATCCCCACTGCTATACCAATTTTGCGAATCGTGCCCCCCAAACTTCCAACTTCTTCGCTACCTGAATCCGAAGTAGATGGACGACCCAGGTAGGAAATACCAGCCGCAACAGAAAGGTTTGTTAAAACCAATTGGAAAGCGAAGGCCAGGATCACACCGGAGATTAAAGCCACAAAAAAGCGCGGCCCCGAAGTGAGAACTGATGCCTGTGCTGGCGTAAAGCTTGAGCTATCTGCCGGGATCTGTGCCACCCAGAATAGTGGCTTGTAAAGACCCAGCATGATTTCCGCACTTTGAAACATGTATTTCCTTCCTCTATGTTTGTTTTAAATATGGGGGGATTAAGAACTACCTGAAAAGCAAATCTGGATCTATTTTGTGTACCTATGGCAATACTTAACTCTTGTAGCTCTCAGAATCCAGTAATTTAGGTGGTTAATGCATCTCTCCAAAGTTTGAAACCTCTATCCAGCGGAAGATAGAATTTTTGTTATCTATCGATAAAAATATTCCTTTAATTCCAAGTATTTTGAGGTCAAAACCTTACGAAACCTAAAATTAATATCGTTAATTTTTAATTACTTAGTCACGATAATTTATTTTGTTGAAATCTATGGTTCAGTTAATTAGGATTTACACTTATTTACAATTATCTTTGGTGTCACTCTCTTGAGGTGGATTTGTGTGTACCAATATATTTCTGATTATCGTCCACAAGAAGTGCTTAGAGATTGTACCCACAGGCAGAAAACAACTCAGTTTTAAATAGCTACATTAAAGTTAACAAACACATTGTTTAGGACAAAAAAAAATGGAACCTCGCTCTTCCACTGATTTGCCAACAATTGCAACAGAATACAATGGCAGCGATCGCAATGCTTTTCTATTTGGCTGGACTCCTCAAGCCGAACTATGGAATGGTCGTTTTGCGATGATTGGTTTTATTGCATATTTACTTTGGGATTTAGCTGGTTATAGCGTTCTCCGCGACGTTTTACACCTGATTGGCTACTAAAAATAAAGCATCTGGAAAACTACTGAATTTTGCAGGAAAAATCCAATGGAAACTAGAGAAACTCGTCCTGCTACTGATTTACCAAAACAATTGTCAATTCGCAATGACGCTCGTTTGCTCTTGGCGTCTCCCCTTGGGAGAAGACTCGGCTTAGCTGCGAAGCGAAAAAGTAAAAACCCAAGAGAAACCCTGGTTTTCGATATGTTCGTGAAATGTTAAAAATGCTTCCCGAAATCCCTGAGCCTATTTTATTAACCCAGATTTTTGCCAAGCTTACTGCTTTGGGACGTATTCATACCGTTTCCAACGGTGTTGAACCCTCGTAAATTGGCAGAGGTATTGGTAATCAGAAGGGATAGCTGAGAGAAATGGGGAAGGTTCGGGATTTCGAGAATGAGACAGTTCGGGGATCACTGCGGCGCTCATAAATGTCAATTTGGTATTTGTCACCACGGTGTAACAGGTAGTGAGCAAGTAAAACTCCGCTAGGGCCAGCACCAACGATCGCTACTTTCTTGACCATAATTTCTCTTCACATAATATTTAATGGATCTACATCTATGGTCAAGCTCACAGCATGAGGACAAAGCGATCGCACTTGTTCCCAATCTGGTAATTGTGGCAATACATCAGAATCAAATTTAATCAATATCTGCCAGCGATAACGATTAGCAACTCGTAAAATACTCGCTGGTGCTGGGCCCAATATTTCAAATCCCTCTTCTGAACTCAAAACTGTGGCGATTATTTGCGCTGCATTCTGCACTTGAATGGGATCGAGACTACTTAAGCGCAGCAAAATTAACCTTCCGTAAGGGGGATAATTAAGTGCTTGCCGTTGTTCTAATTCAGTTTCAGAGAAAGACTGATAATCGTGCGATCGCACTGCCTCAATTACTTGATGCTCTGGGGTATAAGTCTGCACAATCACCCTCCCCGGATCGTCGCCTCTACCAGCACGTCCAGCTACCTGAGTCAGGGTTTGAAATGCCCGTTCGCTGGCGCGATAGTCTGATAAATGTAGCAATCCGTCAGCGGCGACAACGCCCACAAGTGTCACCTGGGGCAAATCTAATCCTTTGGTGAGCATTTGTGTACCTACTAATAAGTCTGCTTCACCGTTGGCAAACTGGGTGAGTAGGGTACGGTGTGCGCCTTTATTGCGGGTGGTATCGCTATCAAAACGAATCAAGCGCAACTCTGGGAACTGTCGAGCTAATTCTTGGGCTACTCGTTGAGTACCGCTACCGAAAAATTTTAGGTAAGGAGAACTACAGTCGGGGCAGTATTGCGGATGCGATCGCGTATAGTTACAGTAATGACAGCGTAATGATTGCGGTGCTCCCTCTTCCGTATGGTGATACGCTAGTGACACATCGCAGTGCGGACATTCCAGCACATATCCACAACTGCGGCAAGATACAAAGGTGCTATGTCCCCGGCGATGGATAAATAAAATTCCTTGTTGCTGTGTCTGTTGCAACTGTTGTAAAGCTTCTTGTAGCGCTCTACTAAATATAGAACGATTTCCCTGCTGTAACTCCTGCCGCATATCTACTATTTCCACTGGCGGTAGTGGGCGGGAGTTGATGCGTTCGGGAAGGGAGAGGTAGTAGGAGGGGGAGAAATTGTGTTTGTTTGTTTGTGTTTGAGCTACTTTGACGCTTACCCAACTTTCCAACGATGGGGTGGCGGAACCCAACACTAACGGGCAATTTTCTAATTCGGCTCGCCACTGGGCGACGGTGCGGGCGTGGTAGGTAGGGATGGGAGAGTCTTGCTTAAAGCTGCTGTCGTGTTCTTCATCTAAAATGATTAAACCCAAGTTGGGCAAAGGGGCGAAAACGGCACTGCGAGTCCCAATCACAACTTGAGGTTCACCTGTGAGCATTTGTCGCCAAGTGTCGTAACGTTCACCGTCTGAGAGGGCGCTATGATAAACGCTAACTTTGTAGAGACAGCGCCGTGCGGGGGTTCCCCCCGTTGAGGTGAGTGCCGTGCCAAATCGGGCGCGAAAACGGTCAGTTAGCTGGGGTGTGAGTCCAATTTCTGGAACTAAGACGAGGGCGGATTTGCCTTGATTGAGTAAAGATGCGATCGCTTGCAAATATACTTCTGTCTTTCCTGAACCTGTCACCCCATGCAACAAAACTTGAGCAAATCCATCTATTGATTGTATTATCGCTAAAGCACTAGCTTGGTCAGCAGTTAAAGATTTAGGGCGATCGCCTGCTAATGCTGGTCCTTGTTCTGTTCGCAATATTTCCCGTTCTTCAATGACGATGTAACCCTTTTGTGTCAACGTCTTGAGAATAGAGGAACTAGCATTACAAATTTGCAATAATTCATTTTGCCACAACTCACCACCACTGCGCCGCAACACTTCTACAATCTCTCGTTGGCGAGTGGTTAAGTCGTGATCGATTGTATTTATGAGTGTTACTGCTTTTTGCAGCTTTGGTCGATTTAGTCGCGGCGGTTCTAAGTAACTTTGTACTAAACCAAATCGCAACAACTCACGAATTCCTCGGTAGGCGGATTTAACTTTCTGTTGTATATAAACGAAACTGTAATCTCCTGCTGGTTGCGCTTGCAGAAGTTCCAAAATTTGCCGTGCAGTTGGAGTTAGAAACGAGGAGATGAGCGGGAGAGTGGAGGAGTGGGAGCTAGAAGACTGTGGGGGAGTAAAAGTATTTTGGAATTTTGAATTGTTTGTTTCTTTGTCTTCTCCTCCTCGAATAAGGCGGATGCGACGTTGCGATCGCCCTAACAACCCTGGTGGCAAAGCAACCCGGATCACTTGAATAAGTGGTGTATAGTAATATGCGGCTACTCGATTGAGTAATTCCCAATAAGCACTTGGGAAAAACCCGACGCTGACTATATCTTCTACTTCTCGGATTTTTTCTAGTGGTATGTCAATATTTGGTTGTGCAAGCAAACGAATAGCGATCGCCCCTACTTGTTGTGCTCCAAATGGCACACTCAAAATATCACCTGGTTTTATTTCTAACTGGGCTGGCAATCGGTAAGTAAATAGTCCTGTGCTTCCTGGACAATCTACCAGTACTTCAATCCATTTGTTTAAAGTTGTCTGTGACTGATATGATTCCCCAGGCTCAGCTACCATAGGAGATAAATTTACGTCATTAATATACATAGTTTCTGACTTTATAGACAGATATTTCCCTTATCTAGCTGGTCAAAATTAACCTGGCTCACTCAACTTTGACTTTTCGCTTTCATAGACATAAACTGTATTTCGCAATACTTTTATCACCCATAATACTTGATAAGTTTCTTCTTATGTAATCTACTAGACAAATTCATCTCAACTATACGTGCAATAAATATTTTGTACCTACCAACAAATAAAATTACCTCGGTTATTTCCAGAACTATTGTCTATCTCCTAAATAGGGAATAGCCGTTTTCCGCCTATCGATAGATATTCAACCCTTGCTGTATATGAGATGCTCTTATACAAACAAGATGATCCGGAAATTAAGCTGCTACATTTGTAATTTGTTTCATTTGAGTAACCCTAATATAGAGATGCATAACCCCAGTAGCAAGTTTTCAATTTATTCAATGACCAAAATCGCCTAAAAAGTCAAAGATTTTAGCAAAATATAGGAAAATTTAACGTATTGGAATTATTACCTAAAATTTTGATATTTGTTAAGGTTGAGAAAGTTTGAGGGAGTTTGACATATTTGGTAATTAAGAAAAAAATGAGGAATATATATGTACGTATTTTATTGTAAGCCTGAAAAATAAGGTTTTATGGGGTGAGAAAGTCAGTATTTGTTGTTGGTTTTATCTATGTGTAACCTATAACAGGTAAGTAAATACCGATTTTCAATCCTAAAGAAAAATTAGCAGAAGTTCATATTCTGCTAGGTAAAAGGGTGCATCTGTCCATTAAGAAAACTACCAAGGTTTCAACAAGCATCTGTCACTAAATTATGCACCAAAAAAAGCAACAATCCTCAAGGAAACTATGAATATTGCTGAATTGGGAAAAATGGAAATTCTGGAGAATGCTGCTGATAATGAAGAACAATCACTCGATAGTTTAGATCCAGTGGCAGATGAAGAACCTCCAATTATAGAGATAGAGAATGTCGAATCAGAAGAACGCGATGGGGATGAGATGGCAGCAGCCCGCCCATCGGGATACAATAAAACCGAGCATGATGATGCTGTAGGCGCGTTTTTTAAAGAAATGGCGCGTTATCCACTGTTAAAACCTGACGAAGAGGTAGAATTAGCGCGGCGAGTCAGGTTTTTAGAAGAAGTTAGGGAAATACAAGCTTCATTACATTTAGAACTAGGGTTGCAACCTAGCAAAGAGCAAGTAGCATCCCAGCTAGAAATGACGGAAAAACAACTAGAAAGTCGCTTGTATCAAGGTCGAGTTGCGAAACGCAAAATGATTCGCTCTAACCTGAGATTGGTAGTTTCCATTGCCAAGCGATATCTCAATCGAGGAGTACCTTTTCTGGATTTAATTCAGGAAGGAGCAATGGGTTTAAATCGTGCTACAGAAAAGTTTGACCCAGATAAAGGATATAAGTTTTCTACCTACGCCTATTGGTGGATTAGACAGGCAATTACACGTGCTATAGCTAACGATGCGCGGACTATTCGTTTGCCTATCCATATTGTTGAAAAGCTGAACAAGCTAAAAAAAGCCCAACGGGAACTTAAGCAAAAACTCTGTCGCAATCCCTCTGAAGCTGAAATGGCCGAAGCTTTAGAAATTGGCGTCCAACAACTACGCCAACTACAACAACTGCGGCGTCAAGCGCTTTCCCTCAATCACCGTGTCGGGAAAGAAGAAGATACGGAATTGATGGATTTGCTAGAAGATGAAGACAACCTGTCTCCAGAAGCAAAAATGAATGAAAACATGATGCGTCAGGAGATTTGGGAAGTATTGGGTGACGTGCTAACTCCACGGGAGAAAGACGTAATTTCTCTGCGCTACGGTCTAACAACCAGCGAACCCTGTACTCTGGAAGAAGTTGGAAATATGTTTAATCTTTCCCGTGAGCGAGTGCGACAAATTCAAAGCAAAGCCATGCGAAAATTACGGCGTCCCCACATAGCCAAACGCTTAAAAGGTTGGTTGATCTAGATTGTCACTTTACACTTTATATGTTAAATCCTTTGGCTTGAGATAGAGATTTAACGCCTGACCTAATTAGCTCTACAAATAAATTTAGGGGCTTATATCTGTATATTTCTTCATCCTGACCTGTGGCAAGCCGTAAAACTGGGTGTTTTATACCTCTGCTTTGATCCTTTCTTTAGTTATTAGTTATTAGTCAAAAAACTTTGCACGGTTGACTATAGACTATGGACTATAGACTATGGATTAGGGACTAATGATATCGCGTAGCGATTTAATTTTGCGTTTTGCTGAACCAGCTGATTGCAATGTACTATTTGAATTAATTCAAGGGCTTGCAGAGTACGAAAAATTATCTCATGCTGTAACTGGCAATGCTCTAGCACTTAAAGAGCATCTTTTTAGCACGCCAAGATATGTGGAGGCAATTTTAGCAGAATATGCGGGGCAAGCTGTTGGTTTTGCCCTGTTTTTTCACAATTATTCAACTTTTCTGACAAAACCGGGAATTTATCTGGAAGATTTATTTGTGTTACCAGAATATCGAAGCCAAGGTATTGGAAAGGCTCTCCTGATAAAAGTAGCCCAGATAACTGTGGAGCGGGATTGCGGACGGTTAGAGTGGAGTGTGTTGGATTGGAATGAATCGGCTCAGGCGTTCTATCGTAGTATGGGAGCATCTATTTTAGATGATTGGCGAATTTGTCGCGTCACAGAACAGGCGCTAACACAGTTAGCAACTAAAGGTACAGGATGAGGGTTGAAATTAAAAGCAGCAAGAGATTTATTGATCCCCCATAAAACCCCATTCGCTTGTCAGTGGGGTAGTTGACTCTTTATTCTTGATCAATTATTGATCCTTAAGGCTAAGTTTGACAGCTTGTCTTTTGACGGGGAGAACTGCTCAAATAAGAATTATGGAGCGTATTGCAGTGAATCGGGTATTATTGTAGAGAGAACACAGAATGAAAAAAATCATTTCAACAATACTGTTAGGCATAACTATCTTCACCTTTGCCTTCAGTAGTCCAGCTTTTGCAGCAGACAGCGCTAGTGGAGCCAAGCTTTTTAGTGCTAATTGTGCTTCTTGTCATGCGGGTGGCAAGAATCTAGTTCAAGCTCAGAAAACTCTGAAGAAGGACGCTTTAGAAAAGTATGGCATGTACTCAGCAGAAGCGATTATCGCCCAAGTTACAAAAGGTAAAAATGCCATGCCCGCCTTCAATGGTCGTTTAAAACCTAATCAGATTGAGGATGTAGCCGCCTACGTGCTTGAAGAAGCAGACAAAGATTGGAAGTAAACTAATGGGCGTCTAAGTTGCACATTTTTTCGTTAAGACAGTCATTTGTCTTTTGTGATTTGTAATTACAAACAGAGAAGTCTTACGAATAAATATGCAAGTGTAAGGTGAGTAGAGTTAAAACCAACATCTCACTTCAAAAATTAACTTTTTGCGGGGCTTTTTGTCCCGCGAATTTTGTTGCTGCCGAAATTGTCAAATATGATGCTTATGACTGATTTACGGCGATTATTTCTCAGTGTGATTATTGCTTTGTTTCTAACTTTTTCGACTCCAAGGGCGCATTCATTACCTCTTATTATCACCCAAATTACAGCAGGCGATTTCTTCAAGTTGGGTGTAGACGAGATGCGGCGTGGTAATTACCCGGAAGCAATAGATAATTTTAACCAGGCGATTCAACTTCAGAAAGATTTTACTGTAGCTTATGGCGATCGCTGTCTTGCTTATCTTCAATTACAAGATTACCATCAGGCGATCGCTGATTGTACTCAAGCAATAAATTTTGCACCCAATAACTTTGAGGCTTATCTGAATCGGGGACTGGCGCACTACAGACAAGGGGATTATCGAGCTGCTATTGCTGATTACAATCAAGCGATCGCATTTAAACCTGATGATTTTCGAGCCTACTATAATCGAGGTATAGCCTTAGCTGGAGAGGAAAATTACTCAGAGGCTATTGTTGATTACAATAGAGCATTAACTCAAATTACTCAAATAACCAGTTTACTGCTTGCAGATATCTACAATGACCGAGGTTTGGCGCACTTGGTGTTGCAAAACCACCAAGCAGCTATGCTCGACTTTAATTTAGCAATTCGTCTCAATCCTAACGATGATAGAGCTTACTTTAACCGGGGTTGTGCTTGCGGTAGAAATGGGGATGACTTTGGTGCAGTAGTTAATTTTTCTGAAGTCATCAGACTTAATCCTAGTAACGCTTTAGCCTACGTCAATCGGGGAATTGCTCGCTATCGCCTAGGATATCATCAAGGAGCGATGTCTAGCGACAAGCTGCTTCGCATCTACGCTGATTTAAAAAAGGCGTCTGAGTATTTTGAGCACCAACAAAAGAAAGTCGCCTACCAAAAAACTTTAGATTTACTGAAGAGTCTGCGACAAGAAATTCAATTAGCAACTGAAGTTGCTATTCTGTAAAATTTGGTGTTATCTAGACTACTATTAATTAGATGATAGGTTCTAAATATATTTAGAACCTATTATTGTCAAAATTATACTACCTATGAATGGTTAACTATTTTTTGCTTATCCATTAGGAGGAATTGGCAACTACTGAATAATTAGATGACTATTAAATTGACGGCTAAATTTGAAAAGTCAACTCCAAAAACCTTGTTGCCTGATGTATTAGGCGAAGTATTATTAGATACTAGCTCAAGTACACCATCAAATATCGTAGATAGCAGTAGTTCTGGCGTACTACTACCTAGTATGGCATCTATTTGTACTGAATTTAGGTCATGCAAAAACTTCTTCGCATCACTAGGATGTAAGTCGGAAATTACTATTTTAGCCATTGTCTTAATTTATGGGTCAGGTGATGAACAGTTCTATTTTAGTGGGGCAAAATTGCCAGCAAATGATTCAGAAAATTATGTGGTCCACTTGAATAATAGTGAATTTAACTCTTAAATTCTATATCATAACTTAGAATCAAGCAGATGATTATGTAAAGTTATTATATAAAATTCAGTTTTTTTTAGACATAATTAAATGATTTTTATCTCTAAATTTACTATCTTTATAGTAACTATTAATACAGCCTTGATATAATTAAACTTTGTTGATTTTATACTCATTCAAATTAATCAAAATCGCAGCTAAATAAATACAAACTAAAGCAGTAACTAATAAGATTAAATTTACAGATAATCTAGTTGCTTTATTAGTCAAGAGGTGAATTGTGTAAATATGACAGCGTGTCTTTTGACACGATTTTACTGTTATAGCAACAATACTACGTGGTGACTGTTTTTACTGGTTGTGAGATAATAAGGTGAACAAGTATTTTTTTTTACTGCAAATTTCTTTATCGAGTTTACTAATAACATTTCCTAGCTTTGCTGCTGATACAGAGATTGAGCAGAGAAATACTGATAAATCAACCAAAGAAACTTCAAATATTCCTAGTCTGAGTGACATTGAGCTACCCACTATTAGCGCTGAATTATTAACTCAACAAGAAGTCACTCCAGAAAATCAGTCTGAAACAGAGCCAACTCCCGCCGATGATGCAGACATTTCTATAGAAGCGATCGCAGAACCAGATAACCTACCTCAATCTACACCAACTTACGTAATTGAGAAAGAAGAAATTCAAAAACAAGGTGCTACAAGCCTAGCCGATATTTTGAAAAGAATGCCTGGTTTTGCCATCAATGATGTAGGACATGGTGCAGATATCCACACAGGTACATATTACCGCGGAGCCTCAATTAATCAGTCTGTATTTCTGATTAATGGCAGACCAATTAATAATAATGTCAACACTTATCATGGTGGAACCGACTTAAATAGCATTCCTGTAGAAGCTATTGAACGAGTAGAATTATATAGCGGTACAGCCTCGGCTTTGTATGGTTCATCAGCTTTTGGCGGAGTTGTTAATATCATTACTAAGGAAGGTTTTGGACAACCTCAATTGACTAGTAGTGCAGAATTTGGCTCATTGAGTTTAAATAATCAACAAGTGACATATAGTGGTTCATCTAATGCTGTCAAATACAACTTTAGTTTTGAAAGGTTCTTTACAGATAACCGTTACCGTGTTCCTATAGGTGCAGCAAATCGTGATCCTCAAGGTTTTTTATCAAATGCAGACACAGCCACAAGTACTTATTTTGGAAACATTGGTCTAGATTTAGATAATAAAAATTCTTTGAATTTCGATATTACTGCACTCAGTAGTCGTCGTGGCTTAATTTATTTTGGTTTTCCGCTTCAAAAAGACCGACTAGACCACGATGGTTTGAATGCTGGTTTATCTTGGAAAACTCGACTGGGTAATGGAGAAAGCTCTAATTTGACAACATCAATTGGTTATAACAGAGATTACTTTAGCACCTATGGCCCTACAGGAAATTTTTACCGTACAGGCTCTCTAGATACCCAACAACTTACAGCCAGGTTAGATCATGAGTGGCAAGTTACCGCTAATAATAAATTACGCTGGGGATTAGATTTAAAAAATACTGACTTAAACGGTGATGTCTTGAGTACAAATCCTAGTAGGATTGCTAATAACGAAACTGAAAACAGGAGTGTATTTAATACAGCTTTATTTGCTGTTAATACTTGGAATATTACCAATAATTTTCTAGTAGATTTAGGACTAAGACAAAATTTTGACGGTCAGTTTGGAAGTTATTTCAATCCTAGTGTTGGGTTACGCTATGCCATCACACCAAAAGTTGCTGTGCGTGGAAGTTGGGCCGGGGGACAACGCAATCCTGGATTAGATCAGTTATATGTTTTTGATACAGTTCATGGTTGGGAACCAAACCCTGATTTAAAACCAGAAAATGGTTCTACTTGGACTGCGGGAGTAGATATCAATTTTTCTGATAATTTGATTGGACAGTTTACTTATTTCGGCAGTAGTATCGATGACCGCTTAGGAGTTATAGCAGGAAAATGGGAAAACATTGGCCTGGTAGATACCAATGGTTTAGAAGCAGCATTGCAATTAAAAATTGGTTCTGGCTGGTCAACTTTTCTTAACTATACTTATACAGATGCCAAAATAAAAACAGGCTCAGAGAATGGTTTACAGTTAGGTTTGATTCCCTACTCTGTCGTTCAAAGTGGTGTTGGTTATCAAAATTCCGGATGGCAAGCTAATTTGTATCTTACTTACAACAGTGGCTCTCGCAGAGCGTTCTTTAATAATCCTGGTGATAAGACTACAGATTTCTCTCCATCTTACGTGAATTTGGATTTTAGCGGTCGTATCCCTGTAACTAGCAATATAGGACTGACGGTTTACTTAGAAAATTTACTAGGTGAGCAATACGAGCGAGTGAATCGCATCTATAGTCCTGGATTTACTTTTCGTTTGGGTTTAAATGCGACTTTGTAGTCAAGACGTTGCACCGAATCAATTAAAATGGCTGATATGAGAGCCAGAATTGAAAATCAAGTACTTTTTCTCCACCACGAAGATTTGCCAGAGTTTAAGAAGGGTGGTTCTGTGGTCAGGAATTCTTATTTTTGGGCGCTACGTTCAATTGCTGGTCGGGCTTCGCGTTATCGTGATTGGGAATATGAATCGGAGGTTTGGTTGGCGCTTTCACGAATGCTTTTATCGTTTGCTGAGTCTGGATATTTAGGTTACAGAGAAACTGTGTTGGAATTTCCACTATCTCAAGGTGAAATTCCAGCGCCACTGCGAGATATAGCGACTTGGGAGTAGAACTTTTCAGAGAGATTTTGCGTAAGTCCTAAATTTTATGGATAACCTGTAGAGTGAAAAAAGTATTTGCTAAAAAGCCAGGGGTTTTGCCGGATAAAGTCGAGCTAAAGCTGTGGTTATGAAATTGGTTCAAACACCATTTGGGGAATCAACGTTTCGCCTTGTAATTGCCCAATACCTAAAAAGCGAGTTTCTTCGTAAACTCGCACTATCCCGGAAAGTTCAAGAGTTATAGGAATTAGCTGTCCTTGACACCATTTCTGGGCAAATGTTGCGGATAAAGTCACAAATGGCAAATGTTGCAACGCGGTATCAGGAACACTAGGTTGAAATGTCCCGGCTTGGATTTGTGTTTCTAAGTCAGCCAAGGTGAGACTATGAGCCAAGTGGAAACCGCTACTTTGAGTGCGTGTCAAAGCGGCGAGTGTGCCACAAGTTTGTAAAGCTGCGCCTAAATCACGAGCGATCGCTCTTATATATGTACCACTACCACAGGCGATCGCTATATCCAATTCGGGAAAATCTCCTTCCCGCCAATCCAAAATTTCTATGTGAAAAATTTCTACTGTCCGCGCTGGAACTTTGACTATTTCGCCTCTACGTGCTAGGTCATAAAGACGTTTTCCATCCACTTGAATTGCACTGTAACTTGGTGGAATTTGCTCAATCTTGCCCTCAAATTGCACTAGTGCTGTTTTTATGTCTGCAATACTCAATCCAGTACAAGGTTGAGAAGTGATAATTTCGCCTTCTAAATCATCAGTTGTGGTACGCACACCCAACCGAATAGTAGCTTTATAAGCTTTGTCTTCTAGTAAATATTGTAATAATCTTGTGGCTTTACCAAGTGCTATGGGTAATACCCCAGTAGCTGCTGGATCTAACGTTCCTGCATGTCCCACACGTTTGAGGCGTAGCAGTTTCCGCACCCGCGCCACACAGTCGTGAGAAGTCCAGTCGAATGGTTTGTTTAAGTTGAGAAAACCTTGCACGGTAAAATTTTATAGTAAATATGTATAGTAGGGAATGGGGAATGGGGGATGGGGGATGGGCTTGAAAGTCTTTTGGTGTCTGGCTTTGATGATTAGTTTATCTCATTCGCTAACTGGCAACTGCTGTAATTTCAATGCGTTTAGGAATTAGCTTGCTTTGGTAAGCTGACTGTAACTTTAGTTCCTTGCCCCACTTCACTAGATAAACTAATATCACCACTATGTAATTCTACACAAGCTTTAGCGATCGCTAATCCTAATCCTGTGCCAGGAATTGTGTCAACGTTACTTCCACGACTGAAGGATTGAAACAAGTTTTCTTGATCTGCGATCGGGATGCCAATTCCCTGATCTTTAATGTAAAACACAATTTCTGATTCTTTACCGATCAGGTGGAACTCAACAATACCTCCAGCCGGGGAGTACTTAATTGCATTGGACATTAAATTGACAAATATTTGCTGTAAAAGTTCGCGATCGCCCCAAAAGCCTTTGTTATTTCCACTAATTTGAAAAATCAATTTGTACCGCTCATCTACTGTATCTCGCTCTTGTTCTATGAGATCAGAGAAAAATTCCAGTAAATCCAGCGGTATGGGCTTAAACTTGGTCTTGTCCATCTCGAATTGGTTAACTAAAAGCATGTTATCCACGAGTTTGGACATATACCTGGCTTTTTGCTCAATAATTTGCTGGAACCTTAGTTGTTTAGACTCATCCAACTGCTGGCCATGTTTTACAAGAGTTGATGCAGCGGCCAGGATTGAAGTTAACGGCGTTCGACACTCGTGGGAAACTGTCGCCACGATTTGGGATTTAAATGCATTGAGTTGCTTTTCTTTTACAAGAGCTGCTTGAGTTTGAGCAAGTAATTCAGCTTGTTGGATGGCGATCGCTAATTGCACCGACACTTCATAAAGCATCTCTACATCATCGGTTTGCCACTGTCGCTCTTTTGACTCATAGTAGGCAATCAACAAACCCCAAAGCTTTGGGGCTGGGTTCCCGTTGTTGCTCAAATTAATCGGAACCACTAGATTGGCCTCAGTATTAAATTGCTTTTTGAGGGTACGGCAATTACTCAAGCCAAGCTCATAAATATAAGGGATTTGGGATTGGGAAGCTCGTAGCTCCCGTTGAGAAGAAGGGGTAATAGGTATTAAAGATTGGGTATTAGTAATTGGGTAAGAATTTAGCCCCCAGTCTCTTGTCCCATCATCACCAACGCTCAGTGCTACAGTGCGCCATGATTCAACCGAGGAGGCAACTATCTTACCACCTGTATCTGAGTTGAATTTATACACCATCACGCGATCGCACTTCAGGAGTTGCTGTACCTCTGCTACAGCCGTATTCAAAATTTGTTCCAAGTTCAGAGACTGGCGAATTCGCAAAGCAGTTGTGGCAATTAGCCGCTGTCGCTCCTGAGTTTTGCTCAACTGGGCTTGCAGACACAATTGTTTGATCGCGTTGCGGACTGCTATTTGTAGCACATCTTGTTTCACCTGGTGCTTAACTAAATAATCCAGAGCACCCCGTTTCATTGCTTGCACAGCGAGTTCTTCATCACCACGCCCTGTCAACATAATCACAGGCACATTATTCTCAAATATCTCCTGCTTGAGCTTATCGAAGAGTTCTAACCCACTCATATCAGGTAGGCAAAAATCAAGCAGAATGACATCACAGTGATTCTTCTGGCATAAAGCAAATCCGTCCTCTGCACAGTCAGCCTCCAAAATCTGGTAGAAATGGTGCGGATCTTTTGAAAGATATCGACGATAGATTTTCCGATCCGCTGCACAATCATCGATGATCAGTAGCGTCCATGTGTCCAACATCAAAGCATGAGGATCAGGGGGCAATATAAATCCTTTAATCCAGATTGTGGTTATTGCATAATTCTAAAAATAATATAAAATAAATATAAATAAAATCTAAATTCTTAACTAATTATAAAGCAATAAGCTTGCCTACCTTAGTAACCACATCAGAGTTAAGCAGTGAGAAAAAAATCTAGCACAGACAACTAGACACAGCAATTTAGAGAGGAAAATATCTCACCTTGTCCTCCTAGTTGTCTGTTCTATCTTTTTGTATCCCTACTGCCTGATCAACAGAAAATAAACAAATTAATCCAAGATTGGCGGAATATTAGCTTCAAGCCAATAATTCACAAATGCCTGAATTGTCTTTTTTAGTTCCTGAGCATCCATCGGCTTTACTAGATAGCCATTTGCGCCCTTTTGGTAGCACAATTCAATATCCTTGGGGTTAGAGGATGTGGTAAAAACAACAATGGGAATTTCTTTGAAACTCTTATCTTGCTTTAGCCGATCTAAGATGTCACGACCATCAATACCTGGTAAATTCAGATCGAGCAAGATAACAGAGGGACGTAGCACTGCTTTAGGTTGGCGTAGGACTTCGCCCTTGCCATAGGCATCGCTCCCCTCTTGATAGTCTCGATAGAGGAACTCTAAGACCTCATCCCCATTAGTACAACGATGTATCGGGTTCTGGACAGCCATCAGCCGCATTAGCCGTTGCAGCATCCGGAAATCTTCATTGCTGTCCTCAACAACGAGCAGCGGTTCATGAAGTTTTTTTGTCATTCGCAGTCTTAAAAGAACTTAACAAAAATACATATTTGGTGAATATCTTAAACTATTCCAGCGTGAAATAGAAGGCCGAACCAATGCCCACAGTAGACTCAACCCAGATATGGCCCTCATGAAGCTCAACAATTTTCTTAACAATGGCTAGCCCTGCACCTGTTCCTCCTCCATATTTTTCCTGAGAGTGGAGCCGTTTGAAGAGTCGGAAAATGGTTTCTAAGTGATGGGCTGGAATTCCAATACCGTTATCACGTACGTAAAAGATTGGGCATGGGGCATGGGGCATGGGGGATGGGTCAATAATCAATAGTTCTTCTTCCCTTGCTCCCCTGCTCCCCTGCTCCCCTGCTTTGCTTGCCTCTTCCAGGTAGCCAATTTCGATCCATTGCTCTGCTTTCTCGTTGTATTTAAACGCATTGCCAATTAGGTTGCTGAAGACCTCATTAACAAGAACTTTGTCACACTGAATTGTTGGTAAAAGTCGAGGAATACGAATCTCGATAAGTTCTGAGTCTTGGCGACTAGCACGAAAGACATCAATTACCTGGTCTAGTAATTCGTTGAGATCAGTCGCTTGCTCTCTAAGTTGTGCTTGTCCTAGCTGGGAGAGCCGCAGCAGAGCGTTAATCAGAGTTTCCATCCGCACAGACAAGGATACTACCGTCTGCAAGTATTCAATGCCGTCATCATCCAGCACTTGGGCGTAGTCTTCCAGCAGCACTGTTGAGAAGTTATGGATACCCCGCAGAGGTTCTTTGAGGTCATGGGAAGCAGCGTAGGCAAAGGAAGCGAGTTCTTTGTTACTGCGCTCTAACTCCTGATTTATTTTGGCTAACTCATCCGCCTTAGAGAGTACAATACCGACGATCGCATTTTTGAGAGCGATCGCACTGTCAAGTTCGCACGGTTTCCAAGGTAGAGAAGTTAATCGCACCGTTTCTTGCCATTGTTCAAAGGATTTTCGTGGACAAAGAGTAATGCTATTATCTGCCTCAACTTTCATAGATGCGTTTGGATTACCTGCCCAGTATACCGTTTGGATAACTTCAGGGCGAAACCAGAGGATGCAGTAGCGGCGGACTTTAGAAATCCGCAGTAGTAGCAAGCCACTAGCAGTATTTTTAAAGACAGTAGCTTCTGGGTAAAGCTTCGGCAAAGAATCGGTAGCAAACAGGTTGTCGCTTTGGTTATCTGCCCATTCAATTAACCCATGAACCTGATCAATATCCGGTGTTGTCCCCACAAGTGTGATTTCATTATCCAGACAAACCGCTGCTCCAGAGGCACTAACAAGATCCAACAACCGGATTTCAGGTTTGATTAAGGCATCTATAAAATTGTCTGCTTGAGAAATGGACTCTAAAAACTCAGATTGCAGCGACTTGAGCTTTCCCTTATAGTCCCATTCCGAGTGACTAATTTTGTGCGCTAACTCTAAAGAAACAATCTGTCCTAAAAACTCGCACATCTTCTGAACTTCGTAAGGAATATACTTTGGAGTTTCATGATGACAGGAGATTAATCCCCAAAGCCGCTGTTCTTGAATGAGTGAAATCACCATCAGAGCTGCCACTCCCATATTTTGATGATATTCAGCACAGCATGAATCAACGCTCCGTAGCACAGAGTAGCTTAAATCAAGATACTGATGTGATGTGGGGTTTTCAGTTGTAGCTAGCTTAATAGGTTGAGCAGACAAATCGGGAATGAATCGAAGCAAGCAGCGCGTGTATAATTCCCTAGCCTGTGCCGGAATGTCTGTTTCAGGATAGTGGAGTCCTAAATAAGGTGATAAATCTTCTCGTTTGACTTCGGTAATGACACAACCCGCTCCCTGTTGGTCGAATTGATAAATCATCACCCGGTCAAAACCCGTGATTTTTTGAACTTCTTGAGCTACTAGATGCAAAAATTCTATCAGGTTTGATGTGCTTTGCATTTTAGCGATCGCCTCACTCGCCAAAGCGTAGAAGCTCAAGAAACTCAAATCAGATTCCAAGTCAGTCGGTTCTAGCTCCAAAATCACAGCTTCTGCTATGCGATGAGCAATAGCATCAAAGTATCGTTCCCCATCTAAAGTTGCAATTGATACTTTCAAAGCAGTACTACTGCCAATTTTTTTCATCAAGCACTGCTTAACTACTTCAACTTGCCGAGCATCAAGCAAGTAACTCAAGGGTTGACCGAGCAAATTCTTTACCTCTTTGCCCAAATATTCTTGGGTGTTGTTACTAACTTGTAGTATTTCTAATCCGGTACTGAGTGCTAGTAATACGCCATGAGGTTGAATAGAGCCAGGTACATGAATGGGTTTGCGATCGTGGTTAGTCAGAGAAGTAGCTTGGGCAGTGGGATTTTCAAACTGGCTCATGCTTATAAATCAGTTGATAGCAACTGATGGGAAGCTGATTTTTACAATAACGCAATTAGATGAAAATCTCTATACCCAATGCCCCATGCCCCATGACCCATGCCCAATGCCC
>NZ_JADEXR010000127.1 GCF_015206995.1 aff. Roholtiella sp. LEGE 12411
ATCCCCAATCCCCAATGCCCAATCCCCAATGCCCAATCCCCAATCCCCACTATGTACCTAAAAACTCTACACCTGAGACAGTTTCGTAATTACCAAGAGCAAAAGGTTGAGTTTACTGCTGCCAAAACGATTTTGGTAGGTAATAACGCTCAGGGAAAGTCTAACTTGTTGGAGGCGGTGGAGTTGCTGGCAACATTGCGATCGCACCGGATGGCACGCGATCGCGATTTAGTCAAAGAGGGGGAAGCCATATCCCAAATTAATGCCAGTCTAGAACGGCAAGTGGGTGTTAGTGAACTGACTTTAACTCTCCGCCGCAATGGTCGCCGCAGCGTTGCAATTAATGGCGAATCTGTACGTCGGCAAATGGATTTTCTTGGTGTTCTTAATGCAGTACAGTTTTCCAGTTTGGATTTAGATCTAGTACGTGGTGGCCCGGAAGGTCGTCGCAATTGGTTAGATACCCTGTTAATTCAACTCGAACCAGTTTATGCTCACATTTTGCAGCAATATAATCATGTGTTACGCCAGCGCAATGCTTTTTTAAAAAAAACTCAAGATTCAGCACCCAGTACTCAGTACTGTGAACAATTAGCTGTATGGGATGCACAGTTAGCTACTACAGGAACACGAGTAATTAGACGACGCGATCGCGCCATCCTACGACTGGCTCCCATTGCTACTGCTTGGCACGCCAGCATCAGTGGTAGTACAGAAATTTTGCAAATTAAGTATGCGCCTAGTGTTCCTTTGGAGCAAAACAATCCAGAAGAAGTACAACAAGCTTTTTTAACAAAAATTCAGCAACGAGCCATTGCCGAACTGCGCCAAGGTGCTACTCTTGTCGGCCCTCATCGCGACGAAGTAGAATTAACTATTAACCAGACACCCGCACGTCAATACGGTTCTCAAGGTCAGCAACGAACGCTGGTTCTAGCCTTAAAATTAGCAGAATTACAACTAATTGAAGAAGTCGTCAAAGAGCCACCGCTGTTATTGCTTGATGATGTTCTCGCAGAACTAGATCCATCCCGCCAAAATCAATTGCTTGATGCTATCCAAGACCGCTTTCAGACCCTGATTACTACCACTCATTTGAGTTCTTTTGATTCTCAGTGGTTAAATTCCTCGCAAATTCTTTTTGTAGAGGCAGGAAAAATATCACCGAAGTAGTCATTAGTCATTGGTTCATCACAGATGAAAAACTCCACCTACAAGGGCATGGGGCATGGGGCATGGTAAAGAAGTTGACTCTAGAGACGTTGCAATGCAACGTCTCTACGAAATAATCGGTTTTTCTCGCTCCTATCTTGAATACTGAATCGGTGTTCTAGAGCGGAAGAAACAATTTTTTCTAGGTATTGGTGCTGTTTAATTAGTAATTTTTGCTTTGGATTTTGTAACAGTTGACTAATGACGTTTTTCTAATCTTTTAAAAACGTTTAGAACCAAAAAAGTTAGCACAGCACCAATTAATCCTAACTGCCACAAGCCACACCCAGCGGCTATTCCCAAAGCAGCTGAAACCCAAATAGCGGCCGCAGACGTTAGTCCTTTAACTTCAAATTGCTGTGATTGTTGGGAAGAATGGCTTACAATTTCTCCAGCACCAAGAAATCCCACACCAGCGGCAATACCTTGTATCACACGACTGAGAGCATCATTACTAAATTGCAAGCCATCTGCTTGCAGAGGTATAACGGTAAAAATAGCTGAACCAAGACTTACTAGGATATGAGTTCTTAATCCAGCTGGTTTGTGTCTAGCTTCGCGTTCTAAGCCGATAATTGCTCCGATAAGCAACGCAATGCACAGCCTAAAACTAATATTCAGCCAATCAGAACTTGAAAGATAGAAATTGCTTGACAATTTTGCTTGATCTGGTATGAGTAAGCCTTAATATTTTAAGTTAATTAGTAATGTATTTCAATAAATACTGTAAGAATATTGCTTTTGTTTATCTAGTTACTAAAACAGCTTGTATCTATTTGAGATTGAACCCATTGGACAATATTTCTTTAAGTACGGATCTATATCCTCAATTTGTTTGATTTTTATCGTTAAGGTGATGTTTTTTGGCAATAAATACTCAAATAACTAAGTTATTCCAAAGGTTTTACTGCTTAGACAGCAAGACGTTTAACTTTATTAAAAGATTTTGTAATTATTTAAAGTGATTAGCCCACAATATTTTACCTTAAATGACTGATTTTAATCATACACTCAATAATTAAATACGATACTACTAAACTACTTATGACAGGGAAGGAGGGCGAATGAAGGAAAAAATTGGTTGACAAAGGAGTTTAATTACAGCGAGACATCATGTAACCAGCAATTAACCACTGATTAGATTGGCATAATTAAACGTAAATACTGACTGGGAAATCGTCCTAGTAAGTAGTCAGTGGATTTATGGCTAATAATGTACCAGGAAGCAATGGCTTGGCTACAAACTTGCAATTGACTCTTCGCTGTTGTAGTAACTGGCGTCGAAATCCTCAAGATTGCACTGACTCACAACTAACAAATTGAGTGGACAAACTTTACTGGCTTGACCAAATTAAACTACAAGATCGCGCCGAAGTAGGTGACAAAGCGTTTTACTTGAGCAGAATTATGCAGCGTGGTTATCCGGTAGTGGATGGTTTTGTAGTTTCGGCAGAAATTTTGCGACAATTTCTCGAAACTCTTAATAGTTCAGAGTCATTAATCGCTGACTTACCCTATTCTTCGTTGCACTTGGATGTAGCTAATTGGCGTCAACTTCAACAGGTGGCTGGTCGCTTGCGTCAGGAAATTATCGCTGCGAATGTGCCACCGCAGTGGGTAACTACAATTTTCAAAGCAGCTAGAGAATGGCAAACTGACTGTTTGATTTTTCGACCGACTCTGGCTGTATCAAGTGCTAGCCCGGTTAAGGCGAATGTATCTGGGTTATTGGAGTCGGTGTTTTGCCATTGTGATCAAGAAGATATTGCTCTAGCGTTAAAGCGTACTTGGAGCCAGCTGTTTCGTGCCAGAAGCTTGCTATATTGGCAACGAACAGGAATTAATATGCAACAAATTAATTTAGCGGTGTTGGTGCAACCTGTTGAAAATGCGATCGCCAGTGGTCTATTGAACGCTAACTCCTCTGGGTGGGAAATTAAAGCTACTTGGGGATTAGGAATAGCGATCGCCAACGGCGAAATATTACCAGATGTCCACTATATTCAAAAGGAAACTGGGGTTTTACTAGAGCAACATCTAGGCAATAAAATGCTGGCTTATCGTGTTGATCATCAAACACCTGCAACTATTTCGCAATCCGTACCGGAGCCAGTTTTAACGCCAGATAACACTTGTCTAGTTACCTACCTGCTTGAGGAATCTCAACAAAAACAGTACGCTTTACAAGAAGAATACTTACAACAAATAATTGCTCTGGGGAATCAACTAGTAAGTGAACTAGGCAAAGAGTTTACCATTAAGTGGACTATCGCTCAGGAAACCCCAAATACCAAGCTCTACATCACACAAATTATCACTCCCCAATCCATAATTCCCAATGTGCATTTCATCAAGGGATTAGGAGCGGCAGGGGGACGTATTATGGCGACTGCCTATGTGATCATCAATTCCAAACAAAGACCACAACAACTACCCAAAGGAGTAATTTTAGTAATACCAAGCATTACACCTGATTGGTTACCATTACTTCAACAAGTTGCTGGTATTATTACCGAACAGGGCGGATTAACCAGTCACGCTGCAATTCTTGCCAGAGAATTGGGTCTTGTAGCAGTAGTGAGCGCGACATCTGCCACAACTCTAATTAAAACTGGTGAACGACTGCTGGTAGATGGTGATAGAGGAGAGGTTTATCGGATTAGAGGAGACGCAAATGAACAGATGGGAAGAGGAGGAGAGGGGGAGAAGGGGAGAGAGGAAGAGAGGGATAGGGGGGGAGGGGGAGAAAATCCTCTT
Source organism: aff. Roholtiella sp. LEGE 12411 (assembly GCF_015206995.1). Lineage (GTDB taxonomy): Bacteria > Cyanobacteriota > Cyanobacteriia > Cyanobacteriales > Nostocaceae > Komarekiella. Next base: position 3,970 of record NZ_JADEXR010000127.1, read on the forward strand.
TCCTCCCATTCCCCTATTTCCCCATTTCCTCATCTCACTACTCCTTACCCATTCATGAATGCTACCCAGTTGCTGGTTAACCTGAGCCAGTCGAGCTTGATAGAGCAAGTGCAAAACTTGCCTGTGGATGGGGTGGGATTGTTGCGTTCAGAACTAATGATACTAACCATATTAGAGGGGCAACACCCCAATAGTTGGCTTTTAGGCGGGCGTCAGGCAGAATTGTTAGAACGCTGGTCGGATGAGATTATACAGTTTGCCCGTGCTTTTGCACCAAGACCTGTCTTTTATCGTTCTTTAGATTGGCGATCGCAGGATTTACCATCATTGAGTGATACACAATCTTCACCACAGTCAATGTTGGGTGAACGCGGCACTTTTAGCTATTTACGAAATCCTGTAGTGTTTGAGTTGGAATTAAAAGCTTTAGCAACTGTACAGCAAGCTGGCTATAGCAATATCCATTTACTATTGCCTTTTGTTCGGACTGTAGAAGAGGTTGCTTTTTGTCGCCGCAAAGTTGAACAAGCAGGGTTAAACGAAGTCTCCCAATTTCAACTGTGGATCATGGCAGAAGTGCCAAGCGTACTATTTTTACTCCCAGAATACGTCAAAGCAGGTGTAGCCGGGATTTCCATTGGGACAAATGACCTGACACAATTATTGCTGGGAGTGGATCGCGAGCAAGGACAACTAGCAAAAGTATTTGATGAACGTCAGCCGGCGGTAATGGGTGCGATCGCCCAACTCATCCAAATGGCCCAAAGTGCGGGGATACCTTGTTCAATCTGCGGTCAAGCACCAGCCCTGTATCCAGAAATCATTGATAAGTTGGTGCAATGGGGCATTACTTCTATTTCCGTTGAACCAGAAGCAGTCGCGCGAACATATCAGGCGATCGCCCGTGCTGAACAACGCCTAATTTTAGAAGTGGCGCGACGTGAATTAAAAGAGGGAAAAATGAGAAACCTTTAATTATCCAGCGTTATGGGTATTAGAATTTGCTTGTTGTGTCTTGATATCATAACTACTTTGTGGTTGCCTAACAAAACCTAAAGTTACTCGTTTCATAATCCAGTAAAGCCCGACAAGTATCACAAAAGTAATAGCGATAATTACTAATGGCTGTTTACCAAGAATTTCTTCTACACCTCTGGTTAGCACAGCATCGGGTTGAGTAATAAAATCCCAACTGTTGAAACGCAAAAACCGCCCCCAATAAACACCAACAGCACACAGGAAATGGGTGATTAATTCAATCCACACAATCCATTGACTTTTGCCAATGCGGTGTAAGTAGTAACCCCAATTAACTAAAGATATTACGTAAGCTTCAAAGCCGGACAGAATTACTACCAAGTAAACAGGAATCAGTACCAGAGTAATCATCCATACCGATTGAATCTGGCGGATATCGTCTATCAGGTGAATCACATCAGTCAACAAATATGGCGCGTTCGGCAAGAAAGCATAGAATACCAAGAATCCTAGCCACCACAGCCAAGAGCGATTGCGTCTGATGCGAAATAGCCACACACTTAAGGCTAAAGGTATAAAAGCCAGAAATAAATTCCAAGTCATCCAACTCATATTAATTCGTAAGACTTGCAAAACTCTGGTTATCAATTCTTCTTTCATAATTATTTACTCTGAAGATATATGATTTATCTAAATTTGCTCTCTAGTGTTATTAATCTCAGTGATTAACTAATAAAGTTTTTGTAGCCCCCTCGGAAATTTATTTACTCCAACTCTTAACAATATTTGGTGTTAGTTAAATAGTAAATGTATACTAATATATGCCTGAAACATAGAGTTTTGGTATTTAGTGTTGGGGGCTGACATTGATTCAGGACTTACGCAAGTGTCATATTTTTAACGCCAGAGGTTGTCCAGAGTCAAAGGTCAAAAGTCCAAAAAACCTTGATTCTTGACCCTTGACCCTTGACCCTTGACTCTTATACCAGAAGCCTTGTGTGCCAGTTGCGTAAGTCCTATGATTAATCAATCGGTTGAAGCCACTAGTATAGGCAGAAAATCATTAGGGTAAAATCTACCACAAAAAGGAAGTCGGAGCTATAAAATCGCCGCTGAGAAATTTTGGTGGAATTCCCTAACTGCAATGTTGCTCTTGTCCTAGCTATGATATTAGTTTCATTTTGTACTGCTTAAGTTCCAGACCTATACTAAAGCTTTTACCAAAAGTTTGAAAGAATTGTGCAACCCCTTGCAAGCTAATAATAGTACATCATTATCGCAAGAGCACTCGGCTGCGAGGGCCGATCGCCTGCTTGGGTAAAGAGGGTTTTATGCAGCTATTTCCAGAATTCTGAGAGCAAACGCCTGAAGTAAGCGTTGATGGGTTGACAACCACTCGATTAACTCCAGAAGAATTACCGCTATTAAATTCTATATTGGGTGTAGCTGAAGGCGATGGGTAAGTAGACTCAGATGTGTAAGCTGTAGGCGTTGGTGAAACTAATATCTGCGGGACAGTTTCGGCGATCGCACTATCATTACCAACTACGGGTGTGGGAGTAGGTATGCTACCACTGCTAATTACTGGTGCGGGAGTAGGTATGCTACCACTGCTAATTACTGGTGCGGGAGTAGGTATGCTACCACCGCTAATTACTGGTGTGGGAGTAGGTATGCTACCACCGCTAATTACTGGTGTGGGAGTAGGTATGCTACCACCGCTAATTACTGGTGCGGGAGTAGGTATGCTACCGCCGCTAATTACTGGTGCGGGAGTAGGTATACTACCGCCGCTAATTACTGGTGCGGGAGTTATGAGAGTTGCAGTTGTAGGTACTTTGATTGTCAATCTTACCAAGGGGGATTTGGTCATAGTCAATGATGTAACGCTTGGTGAACCTGGAATATCGGACTTGAAATCAAAGACTGTGGGACTTGTACCACCATTGCGATCGCTATATCGTGGCCCTTGTCCATTCAGTTCAAAAGTACCTTGATACTGGTTTCCGGTTTTTGGGTCGGTGACAATGCCAGTATAAGAGGCTCTTGTTAATCCAAACTCATCCTGAACTACGCCTTGAAATTTGGTTCCTGGCAATTTTCCTTGATATGTATACGGTTGCAATTCACCACCAGAGAGAACTGGCGAACTGAGAACACCATCAAAGGAGACAACCGGAATACCTTTAAAGTCAACAAAGTAATGCAGACTACCATCAGAGCGAGTCTCTACTTTCACATATTCTGACTTATAAACAGGAACATAATTAGGGTTACTCTTAGAACCTTCGTTTCGGGAGTAAGTTCCGTTGTCGTCTGTATCTACACGTGTAACTCTATTATTGAAATTGGGATTATTCCTGGGAAGTTGAATAGTTCCTGACAATATACCAGTACTTTGAATTGTGATTTGAGCAGAAGCGCTTATTCCACCTAAACCGATGATGACTGCGGCTAAACTGCTGCTGCTAACAATTGCATAACCTAGCTTAATTGATGAATTTAATTTCATGAAACACTTGCTCCTTTTATCACTTATTAAATAAAACACGCATGAGTTTATAGGCAATTTTTTCCTGCTCAGACTACGTGAAGCTAGTATTTAACACGGAGTGTAGCCGTATAAATATGGCATATTTTATTACATTTACAACCGTACAAACTTAAAACCGGAAGGTTGCTCTTAGCGCCCCGACTACTAAAGGCTCATTAGCAGCGTTGTGATCAGGATTGAATATGACGAATAAACCTGGGGTCAAAGCGATATTGTCATTTAACTGAGCGCGGTAAAAAAGTTCTGCGTGAATTGATGTGTCACTGCGTCCGCCCGCTGTTCCCCCATCAGAAAAGTTGGGAAAATTAAATCCTTCAGGTAAAGTACTGGAAGTAATTTTAGGGGGTTGTCCTACGAGAATACCCCCTAAATTGCCAGGACGCAGCAAATTGGGAAAAGCAGCGAATACCAGCCAATTTGTGGTTTCCACGCTTCCAGAAAAGTTGACTGCTTGGGAAGAAGAAAAGCCACCCCAACCACCTAACTGCAAGTTGGGGTTGATGCGCCAAGCGACGGTAGTGCCAATAGCTTGGGTATTGAAAGCTGTAGGATCTGCAAAAGGCGAAATTAATTGACTATCGCCAATACCGGTTCCTAGTAAGCCATCAGGGGAGTGAGAGTAAAGATAATGCACTCCGACATCAATGTTATTAGTGGGTGCTAAACTTAGCTGAGCGCCAGCAGTCCATCTACCACCAAATAGACCGCCTTGGTTGATATTGCCTGGAAAACTAGGAATTTCTGCACTATAAATACCTTGCAGACTGATGCGATCGCTAATTTGCCAGTCAAAACCTATACCACCCGTACCATTGCCAATCCCTAAAATCGGGTTACGCTGACCAAATAGAGAAATTGCGCCGTCACCAGAACCTTCTAAAGGACTAATACCGCGAAAAGTGTTAACTGGGTTGACTCCTGCTGTACCTACAACAATTCCCAAGTTATTTGAGAGTGAAAATCGATAAGACAAATCACTAATAACTAAATTGTTGTCTGTATTTGACTCGAAACCTAACCGCCCCATATTGGTGGATACTAACGATGCAGTAGAACCCAAATTACCCGCAGATAGTCCTGTTAGCAATAAATCTCGCCCTGTAAACGAAGTCGCTAATGTTAGTTGTACGCTATTTGCGAAAGTTAGATTACTTTCTCCTCGGCGTTCAGGTACTCCATCTCTAGGGAATAAATCTACATCAGTGCTGTTCGTTCCCTGCACGCTAAAAATGGCTTGACCAAATAGTCTGGTAGTTGGAGAAAACTGATTCGTCTGTAATTCGTCTGTTCGTTCTTGAACAGTCTCTAAACGCTTCTGTAATTGCTGCAACTCTCCTTGAAATTCGGCTTGCAACCTTTGCAGTTGAATTAAATCCTGATTGTTAACAGGATTAATTTTATTGTTAGCAATAACTTCGTTAATCCTCTCCAGACAAGCATTTAAACCAGCAGCAAATTCATAACGGCTGATAGTACGGTTGCCTAGATAAGTGCTATCAGGGTATCCAGCAATGCAGCCATAGCGCTCTACTAGAGACTGCAAAGCAACAAAAGCCCAGTCTGAGGGTTGCACATCTTCAAGTTGCGATACCGATGTTACTTCAGACATCTGGTTGTCTGAGTTTGAACTTATGGGTTGTGGAGAAGAGGGAGGGATAAGACGATGGGGGGAGGGGGAGAATTTTTTGGTGTTTTCTTGGTTCTGTGCAACTTCTATTACAGGTTGGGAATTTTTAGATTTAGGTAAGTTATGGGAACTTTGGAATTGAATTTTTGCTTGACTTCTTTGTAGTATATTTTTGTACTTACTTTTTATAGCTAATGAGGTGGGTTGAGGGCTTGCACTTAGTTGCAGTAATTCGGGTGGTGTAATTTCAGCAGGCGGGACTACTTGAGATAAACGTTCCTGTATTGTCTGCTGTACAAGATTATCAGATGTAATTACAGGTTGTTTTGGTAAATTGAGCGCAGATATTGACGTTGCTAGCACAATTGACATAAGTAGATTCATGCTATTTTTAGTATTTAATTTGACTGATACCAATATTTATTTTGACAGACCAACTTGGCGTGTGTCAGGAAGATTTCTAAGAAAATAGTGATAAATTTTACTATTGTTTCACGTATGCTATAAAGTCCCAGCCATTGAAGATTGACTAGGACAGGACTTACGCAAGTGTCATATTTTTAACGCCAGAGGTTGTCCAGAGTCAAAGGTCAAAAGTCCAAAAAACCTTGATTCTTGAACGCCACTTGCTTCTCCTGTGGTCGCCGCTGCGCGAACAAGTCGGCAGAGCCGCAAGGGCGCAGTGGCGACCCTTGACCCTTGACCCTTGCCTTGTGTGCCAGTTGCGTAAGTCCTATAGGACTTTGAAACTTTCTAGTATTAAAAAGGCTGAAAGCCTATATTGCTAAGGAAAATACATTAAGAGAAGCAAGAATTAACCAATTTCCCTGATGCATTATTCAGGCTGGCTACAATACTTATTCAGATCCTTTACTAACGCATCCGACTGCTTACCAACAGTTGTAGCTGCTGCTGTGAGTGCTGAATCGATTTCGGATCTAGCCTTTTGGATTTTTTCCCTACCAGATACCGAGGCTTCTGCTGTCTTAGCTGCGCCCAGACCCCTAGCTGCTTTGGCGATCGCTTCAGAAAGAGTCTGGAAAACTTTGACAAAACCGCTTTGAAATTCTTTCAGCTTGGGGTCTTTTAAGTTCAGTTCTTTAATGGATTTAGTAATATATGCTAAATCCTTAGACAGTTGCACACTGGTTACGACCTGCGCTCCTTTATTTTTATCAATCAAAGAAGTTCCTGCATTTACGACCTTAATCAGTCGCTGACACTGGGAGGCTTTATTGTCGCTGCAACTAGTAACTAACAATGCGATGCTTAGACTAACAGGAGCAATAACAGTACATTTACGTGACACAGATGTTAACACTTTAATAGCAGTTATACGTAATTAATAGTATTCAATATTACGAGCAAAAGTAGCATTTGAGGTAGGGGGCAGGGGAGCAGAGGAGATATATTTTAAGATGCAACAATGAGTCTTTGATAGGACTTACGCAACTGGCACACAAAGCTTCTGGTATAAGAGTCAAGGGTCAAGGGTCAAGGGTGAATGGCACTAAGTTAAGATATAGCCCTTGCCCTGACTGTTTCCCAGCCTGGAGGCTGGGAATCCATCCTGGGAGGCTCCGCCTCCAGTGGCTTGACGAGAGGCAGCAGCCCTCTCGAAATACATTCCCAGTCTTCAGACTGGGAACGAGGCGACATAAGCCTTTAGGCTTTTCTTAGTGCCATTCGGTCAAGGGTCAAGGGGAGCCACTGCGCCCTTGCGGCTCTTTTGACTTAAAGCAAGTGGCGTTCAAGAATCAAGGTTTCTTGGACTTTTGACCTTTGACTCTGGACAACCTCTGGCGTTAAAAATATGACACTTGCGTAAGTCCTGTTTGAGCCTCGTGAATCCACCTCAGAACTCCGTTCATCCACCTTAGAACCGGATGAATCCACCTCAGAACTCCGTTCATCCTCCTTAGAACCGGATGAATCCACCTCAGAACTCCGTTCATCCACCTTAGAACTGGATGAATCCACCTCAGAACTCCGTTCATCCACCTTAGAACTGGATGAATCCACCTCAGAACTCCGTTCATCCACCTTAGAACTGGATGAATCCACCTTAGAACTCCGTTCACGAGTATTAAAGACTCGTGAACAAGTATAAAAACTCTATTCTTTTGCCCCCACTCCCCCACTCCCTTCCATCTCCTCATCTGGCAAAATCACCAATCTACCGGCAAACCCAACTGATCTAAAGTATCCCCATCTTGCAAAAGTGACTGAATGTTGCCGTCTATTTGAATGCGACCAGCAGACAGTACCAAAGCACGTTGAGTCACTCTACCCAACCAATTTAAGTCATGGGAGGCAATTAACATCACCTGTACAGGCAACTTTAACAATACTTGCGCCAAGTGACGCCGCCATGATGGATCAAGACCGTTAGTCGGCTCATCCAAAATTAGAATTGTCGGTTCTAGGGACAAAATTGCGGCTAGGGCTGCAAGGCGTCTTTGTCCACCAGAAAGTTCGTGGGAGGAACGGTTGGCGTAGGCTTCTAGACCAAAATCAGCTAATAACTGCCGGGCCCGATCTATTGCGATTGCTGGTGGTACACCATAGTTGCGTGGCCCAAAGGTAACGTCTTCTAAGATGGTCGGCATAAATAGTTGATCGTTGGCATCTTGGAAGCTAAAGCCAATTTGACGACGCACTTGGGACAGAGTTGTAGGTTCTACTGGGATGCCGTTAATCAAAATTTTCCCAGTTCGTGGTTGCTTTAAGCCGATTAGATTCTCTAGCAAGGTGCTTTTTCCAGAACCAGTCGCTCCCATTAATGCGACGCGATCGCCTCTGTTCAAGGTAAAAGAAATTTCTTGTAATACTGGTTCTTGCGGAGAATAAGCATACGCCAGGTTTTGAACCTCGACCACGGCAGGGTGGGGGTTCTGGGTTGGAGTTTGGGGATTAGATGTCAAAGATTTCAAGATGCACAACTGAGCTAAATTCTGTAAGAAGTTAAAGTCAAACAAGCAGCGATCGCCCAGGCTACTAATAGGGTAATACGCTCTTTTGCTCTGAGGGGGGAATCTATGGGCAGCTGTCCATTGTAACCACGAGTTACCATTGCCGCGTAGACTCGCTCTGCCCTGTCCAGGCTGCGGAGATACAAGGCTCCAATCATGGCAGCACTAGCGTAACGCAGCCATCCCGCAGTTCCATTCAAACCGCGTAATTGAGCGCTGCGCTGCATTCGCGTTACTTCTGAGAGCAAAATTTCCATGTATTGCCCAGCTAACAGTAAGTTTTCTTTTAAAGGTGCTGGTACTGGTAAGCTCTTGAGGGCGATGCCGAAACTGTGGGGTGGTAAGGTTAACAAAAAACTATTCATAGTAACTAGGCAAATAAGAGAACGAACCAATAAAAAACTGGCTCGCTCCCATCCCAAGGGTAATGCTAGCAATGACAGAAAAATCAATTCAGTACCAATTAAGCCGCCCATCCGGCGAATTGGTACGCGTAATAGTCCAGCCCATAAAAGGGCGATCGCCCCATAAACACCTAGGCAATACCAAGCATAATGCTTTAATAAAGCTGCCCCTACCACAATCACTAGGGACAAGTGCAAGCGTAACGGCAAAGAAAGTTTAAGCATTATTCGGTTTCACAACTTTAGCAATCCCAAAGGCGACAGCAAAGCAAACCGCAGCTCCCAGAAGTCCAGCGATACTAGTGCCAATTGGTCCCAAACCTTCAATACCATAGTCAGCCAACGGCGTCGGCACAATTACCCGCACTTGCTTGGCTAAGTCAATAAAGCCTGTATTTTCCGCAACTTTTTCTAACCCATCGGGCCAGGCTGAGGCAAACAGTGACAGCACACCTGCAATTAGGAAAATGCTGACAACAGGCACTGACCAGCCACGAAACTCGTACTGTTCCCCTGGTAATAAATCTGGTCGGGCTGTGGCTAGGTAAGTCAGCACACCCCCAGTAATTAAACCTTCGCCAATGCCAATTAGAATATGCACACCAGTCATGGCTGGTAAAACTATAGCTACGGGTGCAGTTCCCGAAAGGACTAACTCAATGGCACAAGCTATGGCGGCTACCACCACACTTATGCCAGCAGCTATGCCAGCAGCCAAGGGTAAGCGCCCTTTAGATCCGCCAAGCAGCCGCTGCAAGGTTTGGGTTAACCCCCAGCCAACCCAGACACCAACTACTGCCATGTTCAAAATATTTGCTCCCAAGGCTGTGATCCCACCATCGGCAAACAGCACAGCTTGAATAATTAAAACCGTGGCAATGCACAACGTTCCCGCCCAAGGACTACCCAGGACGATGGCGGCTAAGGTTCCCCCCAACAAGTGACCGCTAGTACCTCCTGCTACAGGAAAATTGATCATCTGGGCGGCAAAAATAAAGGCGGTGGTCAGACCCAGTATGGGAGCACGACGGACACCAAATGCCTGTTGCGATCGCCCAAAGGAGATGAAAAGCGCTGCCGCACTTACTAAACCGGTAGCCACTGCAACTGGTGGAGATACAAACCCATCAGGAATATGCATAATTGGTCACGTATTTAATTATGTTTATTTACACAAATATTAATAATATAACTACGGCATCAAATTAATAACAAACAAGATTTTACCCTCTTTTGCAATGCCCTCATGGGGGATGTTATGGTGTTACTCAGGATAGATAGACAATAACATCTACGTCAAATAAGATGTTTACCTTTATTTAAATAAATTCTGATTAATTGCATTTTTTGATTTAGAGTTCAATGCTGGGAAATTTTAAAATGAAGGGGAAAAACTCCACTTTGGTACTTGCTTTAAAATTTGCCCACAATTGATTAGATTGAGTATTTTTGGCTTTCAACTCAAAAATAGCGAAACAGGTTCAATATCCTTTGCCGCAACCGTTCTAAAACTGGCCCTTCTTCAGCTACTCCCTCAGCAAATAACATTTCATATATCAACGGTACTCCTAGCTGTAAATCTTCGAGAACATCACGTTGGGTAAAAACATCCTGCGGCTTCCCCTCGATTGCGAGTTGTCCTTGATCCATGACAAAAATCCAGTCTGCCCAGCGATAAACTAAATCAAGGTCATGGGTTGCCATTAGTATTGTTGTGCCAGTTGTCTGAATCTTTTTCAAGGTTGCCATCAAGTTGCGAGTATGTAATCTATCTAAATAAGCCGTCGGTTCATCTAGCAATAGCAGTTCGGGTTTTAGCACCATCACATCAGCTATGGAGACTCGCTTTTTTTGCCCTAAGCTGAGATGATGCACAGGTCTTTCTGCTAGTTCAGTCAGCCCAAATTCAACTAAGGCTTGCTCGACTCGCTGTTTAATTTCTCCTGTGGGTAATCCTAAATTGCATAAGCCATAAGAAATATCTTCTTCAACGGTAGAGGCTACTAATTGTTGCTCTGGATCTTGAAAAACTAGCCCAACCTGTTGGCGTAATTTCATCAAAGATTGACGGTCATATTTCAGAGGTTTTTTTTGCCATTTTATACTACCTTGATGAGGTTTGTATAGACCATTAGCTAGTAAAAAAAGTGTGGTTTTTCCGCAACCATTTTGACCAATTAATGCACATCTTTTGTGAGCAGGGATTCTTAAAGTTAAACCATTTAAAGCTGATTGTTGTGCGCCGGGATAAGTGTAATATACCTGCTCAAATTCGAGTAAAGATTGCTGCATTATACCAATCCACTGCTATTAATACTGCACATCCGATAATTGATTCTATTGCATATCGCTTGGATAGATGATATCGATGAGGATGCCAAACTTGAAATTCACCGTTGAAGCCCCGTGATGCTAAACTCAAGGAAACTTGACGATAGTTTTCTAAAGTTCGTTTGAGTAATTGACTAATCAATAGAGCTAAACTTTTCATCGCAGTGTTAAAAGTGCGGTAGCCGCCACGAGCTTGTTGGGCAATCCATAATTCAGCGGCTGTATTTAAAAGGACGAAAATAAAGCGGTACATCAGTAATAATAAGTCTGTTAACAGTACGGGTAAACCGACGCGACGCAGAATTTGTAGAAGTTCGGTAAAAGGGATAGTTAATATGATGAAGTATAAACAACAAAGAGATGCGATCGCTCGTGTCAAAATTGTTAATCCCTGCTCAATCCCGTGAATGCTGATATATACATAATAAGAACCCACAGTCAACCCAGTTACTGAGTCATGTTGTACTAAATGCAGGTGAGCAATATCTATGCCATTGATGACTAAAGCTGGTAAACTTGTTAACCAAAAAAAAGTAGCAATGTAAACTAATTTTAGATAAGTTTTAGCAGGAATTCTTGCATATATAACTGTCCAAGTACTAATCCAAACTGCAATCAAAATTTGAACTAGAGGATGAGTGAAAGCAGTGATGATTAGCAGAGCGATCGCAAACAGCAATTTCTGCTCAGGTGCTAACCACCGCAACCGATTAGTGTAAGCCAGCGTGTCAATCTGAATGTTCATTATGATTCTTTGTTTGTTCGGAACGTCCCTTGGACAATCCAATCAAATACCCAAGTGTTCCAGCACCTAAAGCTGCTTGAGACGCAAATAGAAAAGTTTGCACTTCACAACTAGGTAATTGCATCAGTGGTTGAAACCAGGGTTTATATCCAGGTTGTATTTCAGTCACGGCTTTTGTAGCTCTGTCATCCGCACCTGCAAATTCAGCATTACGAGCAAATATTAACGGTGCAGCTGCCAAAATCACTACTCCTCCGATTAACAGCCAGTTACTTAATCCTTTTTTAGACTGTTTCATTGTGTTGAGGTTCCTGTTTGAGTAATTTCAAAAGTTCCAGTTCTTGAGGTGTGTATGATTGTAGCCAATTCCACACCAGCACAGTCAGCAACCCTTCACTAATTGCCAGAGGGACTTGAGTAATCGCAAAAATCCCAGCAAACTTGGCGAATGAGCCAATAAACCCACCCACGGGCGAGGGAAAAGCCAGAGCGAGTTGGATAGAAGTGATGACGTATGTTAGTAAATCTGCTATGGCTGCGGCTAAAAATATGGCAATTCTTTGCTTACCAGTGAACTTCATCATCAGATGATATATCCAGTAAGCAGCAAATGGGCCAGCGATCGCCATTGAAAAAGCATTTGCTCCTAGCGTCGTCAAACCACCATGCGCTAAAAGCAACGCTTGAAACAATAAGACTAAAGTACCCAACACCGACATTGCTAAAGGCCCAAATAATACTGCGCCTAAGCCTGTACCTGTAGGATGAGCGCAACTACCTGTAACTGAAGGCATTTTCAACGCCGATAGCACAAAAGTAAAGGCTCCCGCCAAAGCTAAGAGTAATTTTAGTTCTGGGTTGGCTTGAGTAATGCGAGTTAGCGATCGCAATCCTAAAGCAAAAAATGGCAACGCCACTATCCACCAAAAAAGCGCCCAACTTCCTGGTAAATAGCCTTCCATAATGTGCATGGCATAGGCTGGCGCAGATGCTCCAACGATCAAATAAAAGCTCAAAATCCCTATCAGAATTAGCGAAACGCGTTTTGATTTGAAAAGAATTCTTGACACACTTTCTACCTTTGCAGATACATTTCAACGACTTAGTTTAAATCGGCAGACGCCCTGACAAACAATTCAAAATTAAGAATATAACTGAATGCCCCATCCCCCATCCCC
>NZ_JADEXR010000128.1 GCF_015206995.1 aff. Roholtiella sp. LEGE 12411
TGGTAAAGAAGCTACCAATGCCCGAAGCCTGTCGCCTTGTCGCTTTCAATAAAAGAAGGGAAAGGAGTAAAGGTAAAAAGCAAGTGAAATTGTGGAGCAAGTGGCGTGGCGACCTAGTTCATTTTTTTGCCCCTTGCCCTTTGCCCCTTGCCCCTTGCCCTTTGCCCTTTGCCCTTTGCCCTTTGCCCTTTGCCCTTTGCCCTTTGCCCTTTGCCCTTTGCCCTTTGCCCTTTGCCCGTTTATATAATTGTTTGTAGATGTTCTACCAACTGTTGTGCTTGCATTACACCTTCAATCCGTTCTACGGGTTGACCCTGCTTAAATAATACCAAGGTTGGTAAAGCATAAATTTGATACTTAGTTGCCAAATCAGCGTATTTTTCCGTGTCAATTTTGACTATACGCAGGCGGTTTTGAAGTTGGGCATTGACTTGCTCTAAAATTGGCACCATCATCTGACAGGGGCCGCACCAGTCAGCGTAAAAATCTACCAACACAGGTACATCAGAACCAGACAACATCTCTTCAAAGCTGTTGAATTGCTTTTTAGTAGCCATGTAATACACACCGATTTTTTATTGTTTGATTTCAATAGTAATGCGTGATATCTAGAATCGGTGTAACATCATTTTGTTTTTATTGTTGCTCAATTTCACTACTGTTCCAAAAGACATAGACGCCTTTTTTAGGGTGATGTAGGCGTTAGGTAGAATTTAAATTCAAAATCTGTCTTGATCAAGTTATGAAAGTCGAGTTTTAGCGCACCCTACGGGATATTGCTACAAACTTTCCGCAAAATCCTACAAGTTCTAGGTACTAATCGCCATAAGATAATTAGCGCGGTGATTCAAAATGTTGAGGAATATTTCATGGAAGTCTTGAACGAAAATTTGCAACTTTTGCAAGGAAAGGTAGCAGTTATCACAGGTGCTTCACGAGGAATTGGGAGAGCGATCGCACTTGAATTAGCCACGCAAGGAGCCAATGTAATTGTTAACTATGCCACTTCTAATGCCGCCGCTGACAATTTAGTTGCGGAAATTACCGCAGCGGGTGGAAGCGCGATCGCTCTACAAGCTGATGTCTCTAAAATTGACCAAGTAGACTCACTGATTAACACAGTCATAGACAAGTTTAAACGCATCGATATCTTAGTCAACAACGCGGGTATCACGCGCGACACATTGCTTTTACGGATGAAGCTAGAAGAGTGGCAAGCCGTAATAGACCTTAATCTTACTGGTGTTTTTTTATGCACGCGTGCCGTTAGTAAAATCATGCTCAAGCAACGTTCTGGGCGAATTATCAATATTGCCTCCGTCGCTGGACAAGTGGGCAACCCAGGGCAGGCAAACTATAGCGCTGCCAAAGCAGGTGTCATCGGCTTTACCAAAACCGTTGCCAAAGAACTCGCTTCTCGTGGCATTACCGTTAACGCCGTCGCCCCTGGTTTCATCGTCACCGATATGACAAACGATCTCAAAGCCGATGAGATTCTGAAATACATCCCTTTAAATCGCTACGGTCAACCAGAAGAAGTTGCTGGGATGGTACGCTTCCTCGCGGCTGATCCCGCAGCCGCCTACATCACCGGACAAGTGTTTAATGTCGATGGTGGCATGGTGATGGCGTAAACTGAAACGCGATTAATCGCGTCTGTACAAGATTAATCGCGTCTGTATAAGTAAGTACTGTTACCGTAGCCCGTGCTGAATAAGTCGTAAGAGTTGTCAACAGTTTTTAATTCACTAATTACAGCAGTTTTCATTACTGTTGACGCATCCTTTGCCAAACAGTAAAACCTAACAAGATGATAATGCTACTAGCGGTAGTAAGCATTACTACTGCGCTCATGCCTTGTATTCTCATAGCCAGCAAGTTGCAAACCAAGGTAATTGACCAAAGGGTATATGCAGCGTGGCGCTGGGAGAGTCCCCAAGCAAGTAAGCGGTGGTGCAAGTGATCTTTGCCAGGAGTACTGAGAGGGTTGTTTCCTGCCAGTATCCGTCGCACGAATACCTGAGTAGTGTCCAGCACTGGCAACAGCAGAAATAAAACCGTGGGTATCAGAGCATAAACTGTATTTTGTTGGAGCCTGCCTAAAATGCTGGTTGCTGCCAGTACATAGCCAAAAAAGTATGCTCCGGCATCACCCATAATAATGCGTGAGGGGTGGAAGTTATGACGTAAAAAGCCCAGTGCCCCACCTCCCAAGGCTGCTAGAACTAAGGTTGCTGCCGCACGATTAGGAAACTGAGCTGAAACTCCTAACAAACTCATAGCGGTGATAAAGCTGATTCCTCCCGCCAAACCATCCATCCCATCCATCAAGTTAATGGCGTTGGTAATACCTACTACCCAAAGCACCGTTAGCGACATTGACAGGAGTGAGTCTATGGGGGTGCCAAAAGCGACTTTAATACTGATGCCATTAGCAACCAGCAAAAGTGCCGTAATAATCTGCGCCCACAAGCGAACAGAAGGAGGTAAGCCGAACTGGTCGTCGATAAAGCCAACAAGCACTAATATCGAACCCCCTAACAAAACAGTCAGCACCTGAGCCAATACGCTTTGGAGTTCGATAGGTCGTAAGAGGCTAGCTAGTACCAGTGCAGCAATCACTCCCGCATAAATAGCCAGCCCTCCTGCATTGGGTAAAGGTTCTCGGTTGAGTCGCCGTGCGTTGGGTTGGTCAGCCCAACCGACCCGCAAGGCAAATTTACGTACTGTGGGAATCAAACGCCACGTTACAAGCCAAGCGAAGAGAAAAGTAAATACTACTGCCAACCAGCCGGTGCCGCTAGGGTCGGCAATACCAAGGGACTTAAGGGAGTTGTCTAGATTCATCTCCCAATTCAAGCATTACTGCCAGTATCTAATATGAGCATCAACTGTATATTAATCAATTTTTTTGTTTCTATTTGTAACCTGAGTTTGTTGGAGAATTAGCACTCTTGACCTGTGAGTGCTAAATTGTCTAATGGAAGCGCTGGAAAAATAAAACATGGCGAAAATTATTGCATTTGACGAGGAATCGCGGCGAGCGCTGGAGAGGGGTGTTAACGCCCTTGCCGATGCCGTAAAAATCACCTTGGGCCCAAAAGGTCGCAACGTCCTTTTAGAGAAAAAATTTGGCGCACCCCAAATTGTCAACGATGGTATCACTGTTGCCAAGGAAATTGAATTAGAAGATCCTTTGGAAAATACTGGTGCAAGACTAATCCAAGAGGTGGCATCAAAAACTAAAGATGTTGCCGGGGATGGTACCACAACTGCTACAGTTTTGGCACAGGCGTTGATTCGTGAAGGTTTGAAGAATGTCGCGGCTGGTACTAACCCAGTTAGTTTGAAGCGCGGGATCGACAAAACTATCGAAGCACTGGTACAAGAAATTGCCAAAGTGGCTAAGCCAGTGGAAGGAAGTGCGATCGCCCAAGTCGCCACCGTCTCAGCTGGCAATGATGAAGAAGTCGGTAGTATGATAGCCGAAGCAATGGAGAAAGTCACCAAAGACGGTGTAATTACCGTTGAAGAATCCAAATCCCTGACAACCGAACTAGAAGTCGTTGAGGGGATGCAGATTGACAGGGGTTACATTTCTCCCTACTTCATCACCAACAACGAGCGACAAATAGTGGAATTTGAAAACGCTCGCATCCTGATTACTGACAAGAAAATCAGCAGCATCCAGGATTTAGTGCCAGTTTTGGAAAAAGTTGCCCGTTTAGGTCAACCCTTGCTGATTGTAGCTGAAGATGTGGAAGGGGATGCTTTGGCAACTTTGGTGGTGAACAAAGCGCGGGGTGTACTTGCCGTAGCTGCTATTAAAGCACCTGGATTTGGCGATCGCCGCAAAGCTTTGTTACAAGATATTGCCATTATCACTGATGGACAGTTGATTTCTGAAGAAATCGGCTTAAGCCTAGATACCGCTTCTTTGGAAGCATTGGGAACTGCCCGTAAAATCACCATTGACAAAGAAAGCACCACAATTGTAGCTGGCAGTACCACCAAGCCAGAAGTGCAAAAGCGGATCGCGCAAATTCGCAAGCAATTGGAAGAAACTGATTCTGACTACGATCAAGAAAAACTTCAAGAACGCATCGCCAAGCTAGCTGGCGGCGTAGCCGTGATTAAAGTGGGTGCAGCCACGGAAACCGAACTCAAAGACCGCAAACTACGCATTGAAGACGCACTGAACGCCACTAAAGCTGCTGTGGAAGAAGGCATCGTTCCTGGTGGTGGGACGACCCTCATTCACTTGGCCAAAAACGTAGAAGTGTTTAAAAATACCTTAAAAGATGAAGAAAAAATCGGGGCTGAGATTGTTGGGCGAGCGCTAGAAGCTCCCTTGCGTCAAATAGCAGAAAACGCCGGTGCTGAAGGTTCCGTCATTGTCTCCAGAGTGCGGGACACCGAATTTAACATTGGCTACAACGCTGCTACCGGGGACTTTGAAGACTTGATTGCTGCCGGTATTATCGATCCTGCTAAAGTCGTGCGCTCAGCTTTGCAAAACGCCGCTTCGATTGCTGGTATGGTTTTAACCACCGAAGCCGTTGTCGTGGAAAAGCCTGAGAAGAAACCTGCTGGTGGTGCCCCTGACATGGGCGGCATGGGCGGTATGGGTGGTATGGGCGGCATGGGTGGCATGGGCGGCATGGGCGGCATGGGCATGATGTAGTAGTCAATTACATCTGGAAGCCATTTTCGTACCCATCAAAATTAACAGAGGTACTTTACGCAGTTTGTCTTGCCAAGGCAAACTGTTTTTTTTATACCATTGCTGATTTAGAGGCAATCTAGTACATTGTCATACCAAGCTGCATTCAAAATATAGAAAGCTCCTGTTTGTTGTAGAGACGCGATTAATCGCTCTACCCTTAATTCCTATCTCCTGTCTATTAGGTTAAATTTTAAATTTTATGGCACGAAAACTACGCCGCCTTGCCAGATTGGTAACTAAGCAACATGCAGATGAGTTTTATCACTATCCAGGGACTTTACCAGGAACTATTGTTGTCGATGCAGATGCTCCACCACCGATAATTTTTTTGATTGACTACAACCAAACTAATTTCACCCGCCACCAAGTAGCAACCCCGGAGGAGTGTGCTTCCTATCTAGATACAAAATCCGTTTCTTGGGTAGACGTGCAAGGTTTAGGCAGTCCAGATATATTACAAAGATTGGCTCAGGTTTTTGATTTACATCCGCTGGTTTTAGAAGATGTGGTCAATGTACCAGAGCGTCCCAAAGTAGAGGATTATGAAGACCAACTAGTATTCATTGCCCGTATGGTTGTGCCAAAGCAAAGAACATGTGGTTTTTATAGTGAGCAAGTGAGTTTGATATTAGGGAAAAATTATTTGCTCACAGTACAGGAGGAACCAGACCATGATTGCTTTGAAGGGGTGCGATCGCGAATTGAAAAAGGTAAAGGTATCATCCGTAAACAGGGAGCCGATTATTTAGCTTACACTCTGTTAGATGCAATTATTGATGGCTTTTTTCCAGTACTGGAGCTTTACGGCGATCGAATCGAAGAGTTAGAGGAGGAAGTAATAGCCAACCCTACCCGGCAAACATTACAAAATATCTATCACATTAGGCGAGAATTACTGCAATTACGTCGTGCAATCTGGCCCCAGCGGGATGCAATTAATTCTTTGATTCGAGATGGCAGTGAACTTATTAGTGAAGAGGTAAGAATCTACCTGCGAGATTGTTATGACCACGCAGTACAAGTGATGGACATGGTGGAAACTTACCGAGAATTAGCATCTGGTTTAATGGATGTATATCTTTCGGCAGTGAGTAACAGAATGAATGAAGTCATGAAGTTGCTGACAGTGGTTTCAGCAATTTTTATTCCACTGACTTTTGTAGTTGGTATATATGGGATGAATTTTAATACTGAAAAGTCACCATATAATATGCCTGAATTGAATTGGTATTGGGGCTATCCGATTTGCCTAGCAGTAATGGCAGTGATCGGATTTGGCTTGCTATTCTTATTTTGGCAGCGGGGCTGGCTCGAAAATTCTTCGTCAATTAAGCGTGATTGAAGATTGGTAATGAGCAATGAGTAGAATATACAAAATCATCAGATGGAGTTGATATTTTGAGTTATGAGAACTAGTAGTAGTGACCAGAATTTAGTAGTTTTGACGCTTTATATTATTGGTGTTTCTTATGTCTTCAATCGCATGATTGAATCAATCGACGATCAAGTGAAATTTGAGTTTAAAAAAGGAGTTGTCGATGAACAACTCAAAGAACAAAATCTCCAAAATCAGATAGGAATTTCCTGTAAACTCAAAGCCTCATACGCAATTGATGCTCTCAAAGATTTGCAAATTAGCATTGAAAATAAATCCGATAACATTGCCGTATACGTTGATTGGGATAATAGCTCTTTGGTAGTCGAACATAGTAAGGAATCGCGCCGCGTGATTCGGAAATCACCAGACTTGACTCGTGACTTAGCTGTACCACAAAGTCCCAGCTTGATTGTTCCTCAAAAAACACTTACCGAAACGGTAACATCAGAAAATGTATTCGAGCGCGATCAAGTAACTGGAACTTACACAGCCAAAAAACCCATAGTTAATATAACTGGGCTGAAATCTGGTGCGCCACCGCAAAAAAAGTTGTACAACAATTTCATAAATAGAAGAGAGGAGTTGAAATTTTCCCTACAATTAGTGTTGCGAATATCTGAGGTACGTGTAGGTCTAGCGCCAGGTATCAATGTTCCCCCAATGTGTATTATCAATTGTCCTTTCACCATCAGGAAACTACCTTGGACATACGCCTTACCTTGGAATAAAAAGAAATAATCCTAACCAGACGCAGGATGCCATCCAAGATTACACTGGATCTAGGGAAGGAGTAGGCGCAGGCGGTTGCAGATCAGCCATACTGGCTGGTTTGAGGAAAGTCCGGGCTTCCGAAAGACCAAACTTGCTGGATAACGTCCAGTGCGAGCGATCGTGAGGATAGTGCCACAGAAAGATACCGCCAATTAGTCATTAGTTATTAGTCATTAGTCATTTGTGAAAGAACAAAGGACAAAGGACTAACGACAAAGGACTAATTTGGCAAGGGTGCAAAGGTGCGGTAAGAGCGCACCAGCAGCGTCGAGAGGCGCTGGCTCGGTAAACCCCGGTTGGAAGCAAGGCGAAAGGAACTATGGTTGGTCTTTTACCAGTTCCTCTCAAAAAGAGCCGCTTGAGGCGTCTGGTAACAGGCGTCCCAGATAGATAACTGCCCTCGCAAGAGAACAGAACCCGGCTTATGTCCTGCTCTCTCCCATAATGGATTATGGAGGCTTTTGCTTTTGTAATCCATTATTTATGGAAATTGCCAGTTAGTCGTGTACTAGGCGCATCTACGCTATGTAAGTGAAAATCAGTCCTCTCCAGAGACTTTTTTACCCAGAAAGTTTTCTTACTTCTAGTTTTGATTGTAGATTTTGTTAGGATACATATTTTCAAAGTAGGCAATAGCAACTTCGCCAAAGACCTTAACCGCAGCAGCTCCAATTGCAGGTTGAACAACTTGTCCGATACCTGGAATAAATCCTGCTATGATACCGCCTATCCGGAAAAGTAATTGTCCTCCGCCCATTGCTATAATTGCTGCGGCTATTGCTCCTAACCCACCAGCAGGTATTAAATCCACATCATAAACTTGAGCAATTCGAGTTACTACAGTTGCTTGTACACCAGCTAAACCAGTTTGAAAGGTTAATGCGCCCATAACAGGAACCCAACCAGCAACTCCTGCTGTTACTCCACCTCCCATCATTAACCAAAGTTCATCTCTGGCTTGATCACGACAATATTTAGGCATAAAATGGCCCACCGTGCCAAAAAAGTTTTGTACACTGAGGAAACTTCAGAACTGCGATCGCACAGATGCGGTGAACAGCATTGGCTCTCGAAATACTTTCTGTTTCTAGCTTTCAAAAAGTTAGAGTCAATGAGCTGTATAAGTCAGCCCACCTCTGTGTTCAATTTGGGCGTGCAAGTTTTCCCAGCACCAGGGTAAACACATCTAAAGGAAAAAAATCCTTTCAATACAAGGGTTTTGGTGTTTGCTTATCAAGCTGATTTTTTGATCAAGCTCCTTATCCAGTAAGCATTTCAGCAATCATGTGTGTTTACCCTGCACTCATAATATTCAGAATTTTTTTAAACAAAATCCATCTAAAGAGATGGGGAGTAAAAAATTAAAGTGTTATCAACAGATTCAACATTTCTGGCAAGTAAAATTCTTGGACATATAGCAGTTGCCAGTGAGCGAATGAGATAAACTAATCATAAAACCTAAGCACTAAGAGACTTTTAACCCTGATAACTATTCGCATACTCGTGCGATCGCAAGGATAAACGCTTATCAATTGAGTTTTGTTGCTGGTTTGAATTGTGTAGGCTGGCTAAGACTGCGGAAGTAGAGGCTACCCACGATCGCCCAAAACAGGAGATACCCCACAGCTTGAACTAAATACAGCTTTTGGGTATAGCCAAATAAAGTTTTCAGCAAGATTCCCGGAAACTGTCGGTCGGGTAAAATACCTGAGAGATCCCAAATCTGAGGGCCCAAAAGACAAGAGGTATTTCCTTGTCCACAATTTTCAATAACTGAGGAATTAATTTGACTAAAAGCGATCGCCGCAGCATCAAGATGGCGGAGGGTAGAAATCACCAAACCAGAGACAATCAACAGCAAAAATACGCCCATTGCTTGGAAAAATTGGCTCAAGTTAATGCGGATACTCCACTTAAACAGCAGCATCCCGATTAAAACTGCTGTAGTTAGTCCTCCTATGGCTCCAAGTACTGGTGTTAAGCCTTCTTGAAATTTAGCGACAATAAACAAAGCTGTCTCTAAGCCTTCCCGAAAAACGGCAATAAAAATTAAGCTGAAAATTGCCCAAGCTGCACGGTTATCTTGACCCAAAGCACTTGTGACGGAACCTTCAATTTCCGCCTTGAGAAATCGTGCTTGTCGCGTCATCCAGATCAGCATCCAGCTGAGCATGGCGATCGCAATTACGCCTAGTCCGACCTCGAATAATTGCTTGAAAACTGGCCCATAAAGCAGATCGGATGTCTGCAATCCTTGGATTCCCGCACGCAGAAGTAAACCAACAACAAAACTAGCTAAAGTGGCGCTGAAAACTCCTAAATATACCCAACGATGCAATTTTTGTTGTTCAGCTTGCTGTAAACAGGCGAAGACAATTCCGACAACTAAAGCAGCTTCTACACCTTCTCTTAAAGTAATCAAAAAGGTTGGTAATGCAGCACTCCAATTCATAAGACATTAATATTAAATAATTTCAGTAGCAGATGTTTCTGCGGGACAGGAACAGGGAAGTAAAAGGGACTGGGGATCAGGGTTGAGAACAAAGAATAAATTAGTTCTTTATGATTAGGTGCAGAGCAAATGAGCTTGGGCGATCGCTAATCCTGATGCCAAAACTACTGTGCATTCGGTGAGCGTCACTATGATATAATCAATCGATCATGGCAAAACCGCCTAAAAACCAGCCTATCAAATCGATGGCAACTATTCTTGATCATAGTAAAATTGTACTAAAAAATCAGCATTGTAAAGTTATTGAAGTAATAGTTAGAGAATTATCAGCATTTAAGAGAGATAATAGGGTGACAAGAACTTGATTGTACGAAGTTTGTATTTCAACCATTACGTATAATACAGTTTTTATAGGCAAAATAAATTCTGAGTAAGCAACGTCTTTGATTAAAGAATCGAGCGTGTCTAAAGACACCGAGAGTGTCAAAGTCTGTAACCTTGCTAAATAAGAGTTAACTATGTAACTCGGCTTATTTATGTCCTGTCTCCCGATTTTTGTCATTAGTAATTTGTTAATGACTAATGATCATTAGTGACTAATGAATAATGTCTCTAGCTTATCCACGCCGTCAGCGGCAACTCGAAAGTTTAGTACAAAAATTAGGTATGCCACCAGAAGCACCAATAAAGTGGCAGCTTTTGGATTTGGCGCTGACTCATCCAACTGTTTCTGAGACAGCAAACTATGAACAACTGGAGTTTGTTGGGGATGCTGTGGTACGTTTGGTGGCAGCCGTTGTGTTATGGGAACATTATCCCGATTGTCCAGTAGGGGATTTTGCCGCGATTCGCTCGGTATTGGTGAGCGATCGCGTCCTTGCCCAACTAGCTAGAGAATACGGTTTCGAGTTATACTTACTTGTTGCTGGCAGTGCTACCGCTGATAAAATTGGTCAAGAGTCACGACTAGCAGATGCCTTTGAAGCAGTTCTAGGTGCGCTTTATTTAAGCACTCAAAATCTTGAACTAATTCGCCCTTGGCTAGATCCCCACTTCCAACAACTAGCAACAGAAATTCGCCTTGATCCAGCCAGACTTAACTACAAAGCGGCTCTGCAAGAATGGACTCAGGCACAATTTAAAGTTTTACCAGAGTATCGGGTTGTGGAAGTCGGTCAACCGCATCACAATCAAGAGCGTTTCGTGGCTGAAGTATGGCTGCACGGAAAAAAGCTTGGGCAAGGTAAAGGGCGTTCGATCAAAGCCGCTGAACAAGCAGCAGCCAAAGTAGCATTTTTTGCAATCAGTAATCCGGAAAAATCCTGAATTCAAAAGACAGTTGAAGCTGATAATCAGTTGATTGTCATTTGTCTGAGCTTCGGGTAAGTCGTTGACACGTCTACGTCCTTTGTATACAAATGACAAATGACTAATGACTAATGACAAATGACAAACAAAATTAAAATCGCTGTCATCGGGGTTGGGCGCTGGGGAGTGCATTTACTACGGAATTTTTTAGCACATCCCCAAGCAAATGTAGTTGCAGTACTAGACCCGACTTTAGAACGATTATTAGCAGTAAAACAGCAGTTTAATTTAGATGAAAATATCGTATTAACAACTGAGTGGCAGGCTCTAAAGCAAGTGCCAGGGTTAACAGGGGTGGCGATCGCTACTCCCGCTATTACCCACTATGCCTTAATTCGGGACGCTCTCCAGCAGGGATACCATGTTTTGGCAGAAAAACCCTTAACTCTCAACCCAATTGAATGCCAGGAACTTTGCCACTTGGCAGAGCAACAGCACTCAATACTTATGGTTGACCACACTTATTTATTTCACCCAGCAGTTGAGCGAGGGCAAGCTATAGTTCAAGCAGGGAAATTAGGTGATTTACGCTACGGCTATGCCACCCGTACCCATTTAGGCCCTGTCCGGCAAGATGTTGATGTACTGTGGGACTTAGCCATTCATGATATTGCCATCTTTAATACCTGGCTGGGTCAACTACCCGTGAAAGTACAAGCAACGGGTACAGTGTGGCTACAGGGGAGAGTGGAGGAAGGGGGGAGTGGAGGAAGGGGAGGGACTAGCCGATCTAGTTTGGGTGACGTTGACATATCCAGATGGCTTTCAGGCATATATTCACCTGTGTTGGCTGAATCCCGATAAACAGCGACGACTGGGGGTTGTAGGCAGTCTTGGTAGCTTGATTTTTGATGAAATGTCACTCCTATCACCGCTGACGCTGCTACATGGTGAGTTTGAACAAAAGGGAAATCAATTTATGCCTGTGAATCAAAGGCAAGAAGTACTGGAACTAGAAACAGGCGAACCATTGCAGCGAGTTTGCGATCGCTTTGTTGTCTCTATCCTCAAAAATACTCCCTCAGAGGTTTCCTCTGGCTGGGTAGGCACAAAGTTAGTAGAAATTCTGGATGCTTTAACAGCATCTCTTCAGCAAGGCGGTAAACCTGTTTTTCTGCGTAAAAACTGACGCAACAACCTTCTCTATTCCTCAATTCTCCGCGTTCTCTGTGTCTCTGTGGTTCGTTTATTAGATAATTTATTTCTTGGCAATCCCTTAGGATAACGGCTTACTTTAGTTTCTTCATCCTCAGAGGGAAATCCAAGATTTCCTAAGTCCTCTTTTTTCTCTGGGGCTGATAATAAAGAGATATCGATTAAAGGTAATGTAATGCTGACTGTTGTACCTTGATCAAGACCTACACTCTCAAGAGTAATTTTACCTCCCATGAGTTCGATTAAGTTTCGTGAAATCGCCAGTCCCAATCCCGTACCTTCAAATTGGGGTGTGGTTGTATCCACCATTACAAAAGGGCGAAATAGTTTATGCTGTTGAGCAGGTTCAATGCCCATACCTGTATCTTTGACTGTTACTACAACCTCAGATTTGCCAGCACTATATTGAACTTTTGTAGTAATGGTGATGCTTCCCGTTTCGGTGAACTTAGTAGCGTTACCAATGACGTTAATCAGCACCTGCTTAAGTTTTGCCGCATCTGCTTTAATTGGTATCGGTTCAGCCCCTAGCTCACATTTCAACTGCAAGCCTTTGTGTTGAACATTAACTGATTGTAAATTGATTACTTCTAACAGTATTTTTCGGAGGTCAATTGGTGCTATTACTACTGAAAGTTTACCTGCTTCAATTTTAGAAATGTCGAGCAAATCATTAATAATACTTAGTAAATGAATCGCTGTTTCATCAGCACGCTTGAGGAACTCCATTTCTTCTTCCCGGTTATCGCATAAACCATCTTCAACCAGGCGAATACAGTTAATAATAATATGTAATGGGTTTCGCAATTCATGGGAAGTGGTAGCTAAAAACTGGCTTTTAATCTGATTAGCAGTTTTCGCTTCTTTCCAAGCTATTTCTAGTTCTTCTGCCCAAGCTTTGAGACGCTCGACCATTTGGTCTAGTGCTTGTGCTAGTTGATTAAACTCCCGGATTTTGAAGTTGTGCGGAACTGGTTGTGCGGCATGGTGAGAGTGAATATTTAGAGCGTAGTCTCGCAGTTCTTCTACAGGACGTGCCAGGTAAGGAGCGAGATAGAGCGATGCTAACAAACTTGCGCCAATCAAGCCAACTGTTAAAACAATCAGAATTAATTTTATTTCGTCTAAACCAAAAAGAGCATCTTCCACACTAATAACAGCTAAAATAATCCATTTTTGCTGCTGCTGTTTCGTAATTGGATTGGTAATAGCTGTGTAGCCAGCTATTAATTCTTTTCCACTTTCAAAAGATAGATCTATTGAATTCCTTTGCCCCGCAATCGCTTTTTTGATAACGCTTTTTAGCCGAGAAGCGTTTGGGTGCTGTTCGATATTTGTCCCTACCCAGTCTGACAAAGGATGTGCCAGAATTGTGCCATCTTCAGCAATTATTACCATAGAGCCAGTGAGCGACCCTGGCTGGTTTTCAGTTTGCTGATGCAATACAGACTGAATATTTAAGGTGGAAACTAAGTTTCCCCGGCGATTATAGACCGGGGCAGATAATATTAATTGAGGTTGATTTGGAGTAGGTTTTGTACCAGTTGTTCCTACTTTTGGCGGTGGTATGGTCTGAATATCAATTCCATTACTAGGGATTAATTTAAATTCTCCAATTAATCTATTACCACAGCTACTAGCAATCAGCTTGCGGCTGAATATATGTCTTAATTGGATACATTCAATTTGGGTTGGCAATTGTTGCTTGATTTCACTGAGAAACTGTTGGGCTTGTAGAGGCGAACCAGACTGAATTATTGTTGTTTGACTTGTACTCAGTAAGGTAGCTTTTAAGGTGGCGATCGCATCGGCAATTTTCTCACTTTTATTGATGGCGCTTTCTGTCAAGTTTTGACGGGCAGTCTTCAATAGGCTAGAGCGTGCCTTATTAAGGGCAAAAATCTCTCCTATTAATAACACTGGAACGAACAGAAGTAATATTCTTGTTACTAAAATTCGACGAAAGGATGATTGACGCAATTTAGCCATTAAGTGTCTCACTTCGCATCTGTAAACCACAACAGCAACGACATGCAATTAGACCAGCTAAATGAGACATTTTATGAAGTTATCAGAACTTTATTTTCAATGTTTAAAAATAACAAATTGTGATAGTGCAAAAAGAAACATGGTATACCAAAACTCATAGATGGTAGATGTAAAAGCGACTTGCATTGCATATAGATATAGTGGTGAAATTGGTAAACTGTGACTTGCAGGTATGGATTTTTTAAATCAACACACGAGCAAGGAAAATATTACAACTATTAAACCAACCTAATGATGCAACATCGTCCTCATACTACAGTTGTTTTAGCAATGAGTGCAGATGGCAAGATAGCAGATATCAGGCGATCGCCTGCTCGGTTTGGTTCAAAGGCTGATAAAACACACCTAGAAAAACAAATCGCTGCCTCTGATGCTGTCCTGTTTGGGGCTGGTACTCTCCGTGCTTACGGTACAACACTTACCGTATCACATCCAACCCTGTTGGAACATCGAACACGAGAGGGCAAGCCTCTCCAGCCAGTTCATATAGTCATTACACACTCTGCAAATCTTAATCCGGGGATTAACTTCTTTAAGCAGCCAGTTAAACGCTGGTTGCTTACGACAACAGGGGGGGCGATTTCTTGGCAAGGACGCTCAGAATTTGAGCAGATTTTAGTTTTGGAAACACCAACGGGAAAAATTGACACTCCCGCTGCTTTGCAACACCTGGCAACTCTACACATAACACGCTTAGTGGTCTTGGGTGGGGGTGAATTAGTTGCTTCTCTGCTGGAATTAAATTTAATTGATGAATTATGGCTGACTGTGTGTCCGCTGATTTTAGGTGGTACTACTGCACCCACGCCCGTAGAAGGCAGAGGATTTTTATCTCATTTAGCTCCCAAGTTGCAACTTCTAGAAGTTAATACCGTTGAGCAAGAAGTGTTTTTGCACTATCGGCTGCAACAACCAGCAGATTAGATTACGCTAAATAAGGCTATGGGTATTTTGTCATTTGTCATTTAGTTATTCTCTCCCAGGATTTACGCAAAAGTTGCCAAAAAGCTTAATTTATCAAACCGCCAAGACGCCTTCTCTACGAAACACTACGTGAACGCGCACCGTCTGGTAGAGAAGAACGCCGAGAATTCGTAGAGTGTGCGTAAGTCCTATCTCCTTCTAGTCCCCAATCCCCAATCCCCCTTAAAAGCCACACGATGGTGGAACAACTTAAGCCTCGCTATTCTGTCGTTTGGACGAACAAAATCGCCGAAGTACCCCAAGAAGCCTGGAATACTTTGGCACTGTCACTCAACACGCCTTTTTTAGAATGGGAGTGGCTGAAAAATCTCGAAACCTCTCAGAGTGCTACGGCTAAAACTGGTTGGTTGCCAAATCACCTAACACTATGGCGAGACAGAACGCTGATTGCTGCTGCTCCTCTGTATCTCAAAGGACATAGTTATGGCGAGTTTGTATTCGATCACCAGTGGGCAGAGTTAGCCGATCGCATTGGAGTACAGTATTACCCAAAATTGCTGGGAATGGTTCCATTTACTCCCGCTGAAGGCTATCGGTTCTTAATTGCCCCAGGAGAAGATGAGGATGAAATCACTGCGCTAATAGTGCATGAGATTGATTCTTTCTGCTCCAAAAATCGGATTTCTGGATGTCATTTTCTATACGTAGATCCCGTATGGCGGCCTGTGCTGGAACGGCACGGCTTTACAACTTGGTTGCACCACAACTATGTTTGGGAAAATACTGGGTTTAAGACTTTTGATGACTACTTGGCAGTTTTCAATGCGAATCAGCGTCGTAATATCAAGCGTGAACGCAAGGCTGTGGAGAAAGCTGGTTTGCGATTGCAAGCCCTAACTGGTGATGAAATTCCTAAGTCTTTATTTCCTTTGATGTACCAGTTCTATGCTGATACCTGTGATAAGTTTGGCTGGTGGGGTAGCAAGTATCTAACAAAGCGATTTTTTGAGCAGTTACATAATGATTATCGCCATCGAGTGTTATTTTTCGCCGCATACAGCGAGCAAGATCATCGCCAGCCCCTAGGGATGTCGTTTTGTTTGTTTAAAGGTGACAAACTATATGGACGCTATTGGGGGAGTTTTCAAGAAATAGATTGCTTGCATTTTGATGCTTGCTATTATTCACCAATTGAGTGGGCGATCGCAAACGGTATCCAACTATTTGACCCCGGTGCAGGTGGACGCCACAAAAAACGGCGTGGTTTCCCTGCTATGCCCAATTACAGTCTGCACCGCTTTTACAATAGTCGTTTAGAGCAAATTTTACGCCCTTATATCAGTGAAGTGAATCAACTAGAACAGCAGGAGATTGAGGCGATAAATGCGGAGTTGCCATTTAGTGAGAAAAATGGTTAAGGAAGAGGAACTATTTTCCTAGCAAAATTTGCCGAATAATCAAAATTTACTCGGCAAACAACTTTGCTTTTATTAAAGATGCTATCTTGCCTTTTTGTAAAATTGTGAAACTCAAACAGCTAGCGAGATCGCTATTTCTGCTATTCTTCGTTAAA
Organism: aff. Roholtiella sp. LEGE 12411; assembly: GCF_015206995.1. Taxonomy (GTDB): domain Bacteria; phylum Cyanobacteriota; class Cyanobacteriia; order Cyanobacteriales; family Nostocaceae; genus Komarekiella. Next base: position 16,397 of record NZ_JADEXR010000128.1, read on the forward strand.
ATTCACCTTCTTGAATGCCTTGGCGAATAATTTCTTCGTGTTGGCGGACTGCTGCTGCCCTTTCAGATTCTCCTCTCGATATGTAGATAGCCGCAGCTTTCTGTAAATCCTCAATCCCCTTTTGTGGTTGTCCTTCTAAAGCTAGGTATTACCTCTGTAAAAATAAGCCTCGGCAGAATTGGGATCAACCTCTATTGCTCGCGTGTATTCAGCAATTGCTTGTTGACTGAAGTTTAGACTAAAAATAAGCAAGCAGAAAATAATACTTAGAAAAGTATGGATAAAAAATTGACATATCTGGTCAGGTGAAAAGTCACTGAAAAGAAAAAGTGGTCAGCAATGTTGAACTGACCACAA
>NZ_JADEXR010000129.1 GCF_015206995.1 aff. Roholtiella sp. LEGE 12411
GGGATGGGGGATGGGGCATTGGGCATTGGGCATTGGGGATGGGGCATGAGGGATGGGGCATGGGGTAAAGAACTATCATTTTGCTCTTTAACCTTTAACCTTTTCCCTCTCTTCTCACCTTGCAGAGATTGAATAATTGCTGCTTTTTGATCTGGCCGAACTTCGGCAAATACTCGGTTGATACCAACTTGTTGAGCGATCGCCTCCGCAGTTTTCCAATTATCTCCGGTAAGCATTACTACTTCCAAACCTAATTTCTGTAGTGCTTTCACGGCTGCTGCTGATGAAGGTTTAAGGGCGTCGGCAATACCCATTATTCCTTGTATTTCTGCATCTACAGCAATCAAAATGACTGTTTTACCAGCAGCCTCCCAGGTGTCTTTATACTGCTGGAGTGCAACTGTATTAATTCCCAGTTCTGTTAACCAGCGCTGTGTGCCAATTTGTACAAGGCGGTTAACAACAATTCCCTGGACGCCACTGCCTGCATAAGCCTCAAAATCAGTTACTGCGGGCATTGCTGTTAAATTCACCTGTTGAGCCTGAGCATATTTCACCACCGCTTCCGCTAAGGGATGCTCAGAATTGCGTTCCACTGTTGCTGCCAACTGTAAAAGCTGGATTTCATTATTATGGGCTGTACCGTTGACAGTTACAAAGTCTGTAACCGTGGGTTTGCCCTGAGTCAATGTACCAGTTTTATCTAGAACGATAGTTTGAATTTTGTGCGCCAGTTCTAAGCTTTGAGCGCCCTTAATTAAAATGCCATTTTCTGCACCTTTGCCTGTACCCACCATCACAGAAGTTGGAGTTGCTAAACCCAAAGCACAAGGACAAGCGATAATTAGTACACCTACTGTTGTGATAGTTGCTAGGGTGACATTGCCCATGAAGATAAACCAAATCACAAAAGTGGCGATCGCGATCGCCATCACAGCTGGTACAAACCATCCTGTCACTTGATCTGCTAAACGTTGAATTGGTGCTTTAGAACCTTGTGCTTGTTGCACTAGTTTGACGATTTGAGCTAAAAACGTATCTTTTCCAACTCGTGTTACCCGAAACTGAAAACTACCAGTTTTGTTAATAGTTGCACCAATCACCTCATCCCCTGGCTGTTTGCTAACTGGTAGACTTTCACCCGTCACCATTGCTTCATCTACCGTCGAAGCGCCTGCAATCACTTCCCCATCTACCGGAATCTTTTCACCAGGACGTACCAAAATCACATCATTAATTCTGACTTCGGCAATGGGAACATCCATTTCTACACCATCACGAATGACTCTGGCATCTCTGGCTTGTAGTCCAATGAGTTTGCGGATAGCTTCAGAAGTCTTTCCCCTAGCCCGATTTTCTAACAACCGCCCCACCAAAATTAAAGTAACGACAATAGCTGCAACTTCATAATACACATGAGGCATCAAGCCCTGAGCAATAAAAAATCCAGGAAAAACAGTGACAACCAAAGAATATAGATATGCTGCACTTGTGCCTAAAGCAATTAGCGTGTCCATCGTCGCCGTATGTCGCTTGAGAGCTTTCCAGCCGTTTCGGTAAAAAGATCCACCACACCATAACTGCACGGGTGTTGTCAGCAATAACTGCACCCAAGGATTATGCAGCAATCCGGGAATCAGGGGTAAGTTTAGTCCAGTCATCATGGGTAATGATCCCACAAACAAGAGAATGCTGATTACACCCCCCACCACTACCTTGAGAGTAAGTTGACGCTGTTCGGCTTGCCTAGTCGCTTTTTCAATATCATCTTCTCCAGAGAGGATTTCTTCCTGGAGTGAGTAGGATGAGTATCCAGCAGCATCGATCGCGGCTTGGATTTTCTCTAAATTGGTTCGCTTGCGATCGTAATTGATGGTGGCTTGCTCTGCTCCAAAGTTAACGTTGCAGTCCATCACCCCAGGAACCGAGCGAATCGCCTTTTCGATGTTATTGGCGCAGGAGGCACAACTCATGCCTCGAAGTTTGAGTGTGAGAGTATCCATAACTAGATGAACCGCTGTAACTGGTGTGGATGAAGCAGGGGGGAAGGGGAGATATATTTTGGAATGCAATAATGGGTTGTTGATACTTGTAAATGAAGCTTAGAACTCCGTTGACGAGTGTTTGAACTGGATGAATCCACCTTTGAACTCCGTTAACGAGTGTTTGAACTAGATGAATCCACCTTTGAACTCCGTTGACGAGTGTTTGAACTGGATGAATCCACCTTTGAACTCCGTTGACGAGTGTTTGAACTAGATGAATCCACCTTAGAACTCCGTTGACGAGTGTTTGAACTGGATGAATCCACCTTAGAACTCCGTTGACGAGTGTTTGAACTGGATGAATCCACCTTAGAACTCCGTTAACGAGTGTTTGAACTGGATGAATCCACCTTAGAACTTCCTTGCCCCTCTGCTCCCTCTGCCCCCCCTGCCTGCCATCTGTAGCAATCTTTGAGAAAAACGGTATTAGGCAGCTGGATAGCCAGCAGCAGTCAACGCTTCCTTAATTACTGCTTCTGATGCTTGAGTTTCTACACTGACAAGCTTAGTTGTGGGATCAGCTTGAACGTTAGCGTTGGCATCAACTGCCTGAAGTGCTTTGGTAATGGTGTTTGCACAAGCAGAACAAGCCATGTTGGGAACTGTAAGTGTGAGAGTCATAGATTTACGCGATAAAATAAACAACCCCGCCAGAGCAAGCTGGACGATTAAGGCGCATCTTCTGGTTTTTGCCTGAGAGTCGCCTTGAATTTATCCTAGACTCTCTATCCGACTAGAGAGTCTAGAGAATTTTAAAAGTTTTTCACAAGGTTTCAAATTTGGCAGGACTTACGCATTTTCAATTTGGTGGCTCTTTTTCAGGAGGGGTTTGAATCCTATAAGTGAAAAAAACCTCCTGCCCCCTGCCCCCTGCCTTGAAATCAATTGAGCCATTCAGCATTAATCTTAAAACAGGGGATAACTTTGCGAAAACACAGGAGGAATTTCATTGGTTCGGCAACCAGAATTCCAGGAAAATTCGTCGATGCAGCCAATCCGGCGCGTACTGGGAAGTTTGAATACTTACCGACGGACTTCGCTGAGTGCTTTAGTTAGCTTATTACTCTTGACAGTTGCTAACGCCGCTACCCCCCAACTATTTCGGTGGGGAATTGATCAGGGAATTGTCAAACAAAATTTACAAATTGTACTTTATAGCGCTGGATGGATGGTAGTCGCGGCGATCGCCCGCGGGTTGTTTAACTTTGGACAAAGCTATTGGGCAGAAGCGGCGTCTCAAGGTGTTGCCTATAATCTGCGAAACAAGATTTTCAGCAAAATCCAAAATCTCAGTTTCAGCTATCATGACCAAGCGCAGACCTCCCAACTGCTAACCCGTGTTACCAGCGACGTTGAGCAGATTCGCACTTTTGTTGGTACTAGCCTGATTCAGGTTATCGGTGCAGTTGTAACATTGGTAAGTATTGCGGTAATTTTGCTGGTGATGAACTGGGAACTGGCGTTAATTACGCTAACGGTAGTGCCCATATCAGGATGGTTGATGGCGCGATTCATCACGCAGAATAACAAGCTGTTCCGGCAAATACAAGAGCAACTGAGTAATCTCAATGCTGTATTGCAAGAGAACTTAATAGGGATACGGGTGGTGAAAGCCTTTGTGCGGGAGTCAGCTGAAACAAGGCGTTACACCGCCATGAATGATGCCTTGATTAAGGCAAATATGAAGACTATTTACGCCATCCGCAATACATTCCCGTTTATCTTTTTGATGAGTAATTTAGTGACGTTGGCAGTTTTCGGCTATGGAGGAGCACAAGTGATTGGGCGTAGATTCTCCATTGGTGAACTGGTGGCGTTTAACTCCTACCTAGCATTAATTCTCCAACCAATTTTGTTGATTGGATTTGCTGCACCGGCGATCGCCCAGGCGGCTGCTTCGGCTGAACGAGTCTACGAAGTGGTGGATGCAGAGGTAGAAATTAGCGATCGCCCTGATGCTGTACCGTTTACAAGCTGCGGTGGCCGAATCACCTTTGAAAACGTCTCCTTTCGCTATCCTGGAGCGACAACCGAAACTCTCAAAGAGGTTTCCTTTGAAACAAAGCCCAATGAGTTGATTGCTGTCCTTGGGATGACGGGTTCGGGAAAAAGCACGATTATGAACTTGATTCCCCGCTTTTACGATGTTACCAAAGGAGCGGTTCGTATTGACGGACAAGATATACGAGATTTCACGCTCAAAAGCTTGAGATCTTGTATTGGCATTGTTTTCCAAGAAACCACACTATTCGCTGGTAGCATCCGCGAGAATATCGCCTATGCCAAACCTAATGCCACCCTGGAGCAAGTAATTGAGGTTGCAAAAACCGCACAAATTCACGATTTCATCATCAACTTGCCCGATGGCTACCAGACGATTGTGGGTGAACGCGGTATCGGCTTATCTGGTGGACAAAAACAACGGATTGCGATCGCCCGTACCTTACTAACCGACTACGGTATTCTGATTTTGGATGACAGTACCTCTGCTGTGGACGCCAAAACTGCTGCTCAGATTCAAGCTGCCCTAGATCGCCTAATATGCCAAAAGGCTTGCACGACTTTTGTAGTAGCTCAACGTATTAGTACTGTGCAGAATGCCGATCGCATTTTTCTCATGGATAAAGGACGATTAGTAGCACAAGGCACTCATCAGGAATTAATGCAAACAAGTCCGCTCTATGGTGTGATTTTGGAATCTCAGGTAAAGCAGAAGGAGAAAAAATGAGAAGCACAGTTCCAGTTGTTGCATCCGAGCAAAAGGCGAGTCAACAACTTTCCACACTGAGGCGCTTTTTACAATACCTGCGACCCTATCGTAAAGAAATTCCCATAGCTCTGACATTAGTATTGGCCGGTGCTTCAACTCAGGCAATTGGGCCGTTCTTACTCGGGTGGTCGATTGATCACTTGATTGCACAGGGGAACTTGTCAGGACTACTCCAACTATTGGGGCTACTGGGACTAATCTATGTACTTGGGATCTGGGCAATCCGGGGTCAGATTATTCGAGTCGGCTGGATTATGCAGCGATTGCTGGCTCAATTGAGACAAGATATTTTTACTAAAATCCAGAGTCTACCCCTGAGCTTTTTTGATCGCAGCGAAGCAGGTGATTTAATGAGCCGCCTGCTGAATGATGTCAGTACCGTGAATCAGGCTTTCGGACAGACGGTTGCTCAAATGCTGGGCAATACTTTTAGTTTGGTTGGCATTGTTATTGCTATGCTCTCAATCAACCTGCAACTTGGTTTATTGAGCAACTTGGTTGTGCCACTGATGATTTTTACCACGGGCTTGTTTGCGCGTTGGGCAAGAGCCAGATTTCGTGTAACACGACAGACAATTGGTGAACTTTCCGCCAAGTTAGAAGAAGATATTGGCAGTGTCCGAGAAGCACAGGCATTTAATCGGGTAAATCTCAACATCCAAGAATTCGAGATTCTCAACGCCGCCAATCGTGATGCTAACGTCGAAGCCGTGGCAATTACCGCCGCGTTTTTGCCATCAATCGATTTTCTCAACACCCTAGCAACCGCAGGTGTGCTGGCGTATGGTGGCTATCTTGCTGTCACCGGAGGAGCAACAGTAGGTGTGGTGACATCCTTCTTGCTTTATGTTCAGCTATTCTTCCGTCCCATCCAGATTCTCAGCCAGTTTTACACTCAGGCTCAGTCTGCTTTCGCCGGATTAGAGCGGATTTTTTTACTGCTAGATGAACCGTCGCAACTCAAAGATGCACCTGATGCCACCGAAATGCCGCCGATTCAGGGCGAGGTGACATTTGAGAACGTCAAGTTCGGCTATAACCCAAATCAACTAGTTCTTAAAGGGGTGAACTTGCACGCCCAACCAGGACAAATGATTGCATTAGTGGGAGCGACTGGATCTGGAAAAACTACGATTATTAACTTGATTTTGCGCTTTTATGATGTGTCTGGCGGTGTCGTGAAAATTGATGGAATTGATATACGTAGCGTCACTCAAGCCAGTCTACGGCGTCAGATTGGCATCGTCCTACAGGATAATATCTTGTTCAGCGGTACTGTTGCTGAAAATATTGCTTTTGGCTCTCCTTATGCCACCCAAGCCGAAATCGAAACAGCGGCTCAAATGGCGAATGTGCATGAGTTTATCACCTCGCTGCCACAGGGTTACACAACTCAATTGGGTGAACGAGGAGCACCTCTGAGCCAGGGACAGCGGCAACTAATCAGCATTGCTCGTGCGGTGTTAATCAACCCCCGAATTCTGATTCTCGATGAAGCAACTAGCAGCATTGATACCCGCACGGAAGCACTAGTACAAACTGCGATCGCCCGCTTACTCCAAGATCGAACCAGCTTCGTAATTGCCCACCGCCTCAGCACAGTTACCCAAGCAGATCAAGTGTTAGTAATTCAGCAAGGACAAATTATCGAGCAGGGCACTCATGCAGAACTCGTTAATCAGCAGGGTGTTTATGCAAACCTTTATGCCCTTCAGTTGGGTGCATCTTGATGACAACGCCCAATCCCCATGCCCTATGCCCAATCCCCCATGCCCCATGCCCTATACTACTTTATCCCTAATTCATGTCGCAGACGATACAGAATGGTATTCTGGTCAACTTGAGAAAGAATTTCTTGAATGACGCTGTTAGCGCCCAATTGTCCCCAGGTGCAGCCTTTTTCGAGATAAACTTGAGCCGCTTTTCCAACAGAGTATGCGCCATAACCAGCGATACCAGCTTGGGCGATCGCACTGCCAGCATAAGCAGTAATATTGGTGGGATTATCACCACTGGTTATTGCAGCTGTACTCTTGCCTAAACCTAACAAGAAACTACTGCCTAATTCTCCCAGCAGCAGACCACCAGAACTAAGTAAAATCGTTTTTAAAATTTTGCCTGCTTCATAGCTAGTCATCGGTAGACCATATAATCTGGCTAAAGAGCGAATTAAAGCCAAATCGGCAAATGTGCCGCCGAGAATATCTAAGAAGGCAATAGGATTTAGCATGACTGCCAAAGCTTTATATTTGGTAAATTGCCAAATAATCTCTTCAGCTTCTTGTTCACGCAAGTCGATAGTTTTTTGAGCGATCGCCTCTTCTGCATCCCGTGCTTGGATGAGTGCATTTAAGGCGAGAAGCGATCGCCCTTCCCGATTAAGAATATTTAGAATTGTCTGTTTGAGCTCGTCTACTTGAGTTGGTGGTGTTTCCCATTCGTAGCTAACACTACCATCCGGCCATTCAACCCGTACTTCCATTGGTGCTGGTTCTGCTGCTACCATTACAATTTCATCAGGTAATAGTGGTTTGGCTTGGCTATGTCCTGCACCTAGCTGTTGCAAATTTTCGTAAATCGCCGCCTGGTCTATATCTGGATATAAATCAATCTTGTTAAATACTAAAATTAAGGGTTTTTGTGATTGGCGCAATTCTTGGAGTGCTTGATACTCAGTACGCACGATATCACCAGAAACGACAAACAGAATCAAATCTGCCTGACGTACTACTTCGCGTGCCATTTGTGCCCGGGACTCACCTTCAATTTCATCTAATCCTGGGGTATCAATTAACTCCACCAGTACCTTACCCCCTGCTTGCCATCGCACAGAACGAGGCCATTGTGTGACACCGTTGAGAGGGCCAGTTTGCAGAATCTTATCCCCCAGTAAAGCATTCAACACTGCTGACTTACCACGACTCACCAAACCAAAGGCAGCAATTCTAATCACGTTAGAATCTAGTTTGTTGAGTGTAGAGTTCAAAGCTTCCAATTCAGGTTTTACCAAACCTGCTAATTGGGGATTTGATGAGAGTTGTCCTGACTTGCGAAGATATCCATACCAAGATAGCGCTTGTCTAAGGCTGGCGCGGGCGCGGTTTAGGTGAGTTTCTTGCAGATTTCGCACAAAGTTAGATTGATTCAAAGTTGGATAAACAACAGGCTACATATCCATTTTGAACTAATTCTAAACTTGATTAAGCTGTTAGCCTTTTAAATTGCATAGATACTCGTGAAGATTGTCAAGTTAAATCTGGACTGTGGACTTTGGACTTTTGACTACCTAAAGGAAAAGATGTGCTACGTTAAATGCGCGACAGATAGAACCAAACACATCAGAGATGATAGTAGCGGGATCAAGTGATTCAACGTCTAATCCCAGCAGAAAAAAATATTTTAATTGAATTTCAACATCAAGAGAGATTTTTGATATCCATTTAAAACATGGGATTGTGTTGGTCATCCCAACACTTGCGATCGCGCCAATTTCTACCAGTATATTGACATTCTGATGCATCATTTATCCAAGGAATAGATGTAGAGTAATGCGAGGATTCTATGGAAGTGAATAAGCTGGCATTCAATAAAGGGAATATTGAAGACAAGGTGATCAATGTACAAATTGGTAAGGTAATTAAATAGCCAATAATTAGCACAGTATTAGTGTAATTCCAAAAAACTTTGCCTATTTTTTTCCGACTATTCTTTGAGCTAGGTTTTGAATTGAAAAAATACATATTACGATACCTGCCCTATGAATGCCAGTTTCTATTAGCCCGAATTTCCACGTACGTATATTATTGAGGCTGTATACTCTGGTGTCAAAGGTGCAAGTAACGACTTCTTGAAACTTTTACTTTCTAGAGGTTAAAAAACGTTTTTAATGAAAATATATTGAAGATACTGGCGATCGCCCATCTGTGATTTTTCAGAAATTTAATCCACAGGCTACTTTTGCCAATACAGCAAAAAACACTTGCATAGCTCTGAATTGTGTCAAGTTTTATTTTACACGTTTATAGTTTGCGTTTTAGAGGATGTTTGTAAAGTCTAATTTATTACTCACCGGGCGATTAGAAATCGCGCGCCACTACAAGTCGGCATAGCCGCCCAACGCAATGGCTTGGCTACACAGACTAAACCTGCGGAGGCAGGTTTAAAAACCTTAATTTTATGTTAGTCCGCGCAGGCGGACTTTGCCTGTGTAGTAGCGAATTCTATTCGCCTAAAACTTTTAAAACATCCTCTTAGGGCTGAAGTATACTAAATTGGTATGTCACTTTCCGTTGACTCTTAGCGATGCAAATTCCAAAATTTAATCAGGGTAGAGACGCGCTTGATCGCGTCTCTATTTAACTAGCACTTTTATTGATTACCACCAAACCCGATTTCCATTTTCGTCCATTCGTGCTTGTCTAATCACATCAGAAATCTCTTCGGCATCTTTAACATGGTGAAGTGCCTTTTTTTCACCATCAGGTTCATCTACAACAAAGTAAGTTGGCACTGTAATATGATCACCTGTAATATCTGGTGAATCAACAGCCACTTGCTTAGACTTTTCCTCTATTGATTGAGGCTCATCGGAGATGACATCTCCTGGATTCGCGGTTAAATTTCTTTCCTTGACATTAGGCTCTTGCCGTAAATGAGTGTCTTCGCTGACTGGTTGATCGATTTGATTTTCTTGATTATTGTCAGTCATGGCTATTTCACTTAAAAAATCTGCTCTCTACTTAAGAAAATATCTTAAAAAAATACAGGCATAAAGAGTTCTTTCTCTGGAGAGAGTTTGAGAATAGATCTAAGATTTACATATCTGAGGTTAGAGATCATCTCAGATATTTCCAAATCATCTATTACTTTAGAAATAAATAACAACTGAACTGTATTGAACGATAAATTACAAAAAACTAACAAAAAATACTGCATAATTTGAATTTGTCAGGTAAGCTGACAACAGCAGTTTTAACCCTCAAAACTATGACCGCAAGTAGTCCCACAATATTAGCCTTGGACTTTGATGGAGTGATTTGCGACGGACTAATTGAATATTTTGAGGTAGCATGGCGTACCTACTGTGAAATTTGGTCGCCTACTAACGATACACCGCCAGATGATCTAGCTTTGAGATTCTATCGCCTACGGCCTGTGATTGAAACAGGTTGGGAAATGCCTGTTTTAATCAAAGCGTTAATCAAAGGCATTCCTGATGATAAGATTCTTCAACAATGGATCGCGATCGCTCCACAACTTTTGTTAGACGACAGGCTACAAGCAAGAGAAATTGGTGCGAAACTAGACAATCTGCGGGATGAATGGATCACCACAGATTTAGACGGTTGGCTGAGTCTGCATAGATTTTATCCAGGTGTGGTAGAAAAAATCAAATTAACTCTTGCTAGTGCAGTTAAGCTCTACATTGTCACCACTAAAGAAGGGCGTTTTGTACAGCAGTTATTGCAACAAGAAGGGGTAAATTTACCGCCAGCGGCAATTTTTGGTAAAGAAGTCAAGCGTCCTAAATACGAAATTTTGCGAGAATTAATCCAGGTAGCAGACGAAAAGACTGATAATGTATGGTTTGTAGAAGACAGAATTAAGACATTGCAGTTAGTTCAACAGCAAACAGACCTTGAAAATGTGAAACTCTTCCTTGCAGACTGGGGCTATAATACCCAAACAGAAAGAGAAGCTGCCCAAAATGATTCACGAATTCAGCTATTATCACTGTCTCAGTTTGCTAAAGATTTCTCTGTTTGGTAATCAAAAGCCATCTACAGACTTCTGTGCGCCTACAGAGCTGTTCGCTTGTGGGCGGGTTTAGGCTGAATTCTATTGATGCTGTGTTATCAACAGCTTTAGCGGGGTGAATAAAATCTGAAAACCTATGCTTGATCTTACGAAATTAGCGCGGCAAATGCAGGGTTTAAGTCAGCATCTTACCTTAGAAGCGGCTGCCAGTCGCCAGCGTTTAGAATTGGCGCAACAACATCTAAAAAATGCTTACGAATCTCAACAAGATTTAATTGAACGCCAAGACAAATGGCGCGATCGCATTCTTTTTGCTAATGCTACACCCATCGAGCCGCTAGAAACTTGCATTGATATCCCAGTTCCTCCCAAGGTACATAGTGTCATTGCTACCGATGGTTCACAAATTGCCCCTAATCACCACGAAATTGCTTACTGTTATCTCCTGAATATCGGCAGAGTAGTATTGCATTACGGCCAAAACCGCCATCCACTACTCGATAGTTTACCAGAAGTATTTTACCGCTCGGAAGATTTATACATGTCTCGCCAATGGGGGATTAGAACCGAGGAATGGATGAGTTTTCGCCGCACCGCCTCGGAAACAACTGTGTTGGCAGAACTTGCATGTGAGGCAAAAGGAGAAGCGCCAGCGCTGGCGATGGTGGATGGTTCTTTAATTTACTGGTTTTTAGAACAGTTGCCTATTGACGCACGCGATCGCATTTTACCCCCCATCCTCGAAGCGTGGCAGCAGATGCGTGATGCTCAAATTCCTTTGATGGGTTATCTCAGCGCCTCTCGCAGCATCGAAGGCATGAATTTTTTACGTTTGTTAGCCTGTACTCATCCAGTTCCAGACTGTAAAAGTTATTGCCCAAATCAGTTAGAAAAAGTACCCTGTAAAGTTTTTGAACAGTTGCGAGATACATCCCTATGGGCAACTCGACTCAAACCAGGACAGCGCGGTACTCTGTGGCGTAGTAACACTCCCATTCTTGAACTTTACGGTGATCAAACGATTTATTTTTGCTACGTCCACGTTGGCGCAGAAATTGCCCGAATAGAAGTTCCTGCATGGGTAGCAGAAAATGCAACCATGTTTGATCAAGCACTGGGACTGATGTTGGCACAAGTGCAAAAAGGATATGGCTACCCTGTAGCGATCGCAGAAGCGCATAATCAGGCCGTGGTAAAAGGTGGCGATAAAGCGCGTTTCTTTGCTCTCCTTGAACAACAAATGATTAAAGCTGGTTTAAAAAATGTGGGAACTTCCTACAAAGAAGCCAGAAAGCGGGGGAGTATTGCGTGAACTACTCAGACTTGCCTATGGCTGAAGTTTGAGATAAACATACAGCAGTTAGCATTTTCATGAATCATAAGTAGAGACGTTACATGTAGAGACGTTACATGTAACGTCTCTACAGGGTTTCGGGTTTTATTTATGTACTTCATCTGAAATCTGCTGTACTTTTGTAATAAGCGGTTCTAGCCCTTTAAAACCGTACACAGAAAGATAAATTGTTCACTATGAACAGAAGTTTTATTTACGTTTAATTATGCCTATCTACTTAAAAATCTCTGTAAGAATTCAGTAGTCAAAATACATAACCCAAACGTATTGCTTTTACTTTACAGAATCTTTATCTAATTGCGTATCTTTGTATTCTCAATTACTTATAATCTTAATTTTTTATATTTCCTTAGATAGATGAATAAAATAATCATATAAAAATTTTCTTCTAAAAACAAAAAAACTATTTCCAAAGCTTGACAAGCATAAGAAAAATTTATAATTATAAAAAAGCTGGAAGTTTGACAGATAAAGGCTTATCAGCAGAGTACGCATATTTAAATTAAAGTTGTCCAAAAATATCTCCAAAATTCTTAAACCTAAATGACGCCTTTTAATATAGGGTTAAAATCCAAACTTTTTTAAGAATCCGTAAGATTACGGTGGGGTGTTGCATTATTATCAAAATAACTGTATTGTTAAAAGTGGATTTTATAAAAAGCCCTAACAAAATCCAATTACAGCAATGGAAAAAAGTTTTTTATTGCTAGATTAATCAATATCAAGCTTTTGTGTATGCTCCATTATTGTTGATATCAGTATTACTTATGGGCATAGATACCATCAGTAGCCTATGTCTAAAGAATAAATCCAATTACTGATATTTAGTAATATTGATCCTCCCTCCATAGTGCTCTCTCGTGGCTAGGTTAGAGAAATGAGTTTGCCCTTGTGGTACGAACCTTTACTTCAACAAGGAAAGTATTTCTATGGTGACGTTCAATATCATCAACACTAACGATAGGGGTGCAAGTTACATGAGGAATGCAATTACTCAAGCTATTAACATGTAATGTGCAATTTTCGCCTCATGAAAATTCTATCCTACGCTTCTAAAGAGATTTTGATTGTTATAGAAGCGTAGGAGGAGTAAATATTAACTATGAAAAGCTTTTCACAACCTAATTCTACTGCTGACTTTTTCCGAAAAATCTTGAAATCTACTTCCCAAATAGATTTTTACCTAATAGCAAATTCTCATTGATACTAAAATAATGAGAATAATGAACGAGTCAATAAGCCTTTGCAAAAATGGTTTCAAGTGCAATTAATGCCATTGAAAAACTTTGGTAAAAAATCAAGCTATTGACGAGTCCACACAACTCTTACTTACCATGATAAATAGACGATTTTTGAATGGGAAAAAAATTTTGGTAATTGAATCTGAAGTACAAACCAAAAATTTTTTCCTAAAATGTCTTAAAGCAGAAGGTTTATGTACCATAGACGCTGAAAACGGTCTTATTGGTTTTAAACAGGCACAGCAAGAGCTACCTGATTTAATCATCAGTGAAATTTCGCTTCCTAAACTTGATGGTTACAGTGTCTTAACCATGCTGCGCCAAAACCGTTCTACAGCAATGATCCCCTTGATTTTTGTCACTACTAAAGAAGCTCGATATGAGATTCGTAAAGGTATGGAATTGGGAGCGGATGACTATCTTACTAAACCCTGTACTGTCAAGGAATTATTGAATGCGATCGCAGCCTGTTTAGAGAAACGTACTATTCTCAAACAGTGTTACGCTACATGTGATATTTCCCAATTTCGGCCATTTGCAGAACCATTACTGGCTGACATTATAGAACCGATAACCATTAAGTCTACATTTCCATCTAACTCCTTGTTAGATGAAGTCTTTAATTTTATTGAGGAAAATTTTCATCACCAAATTACCCTCAGCGACGTAGCTATTGAAGTTGGTTACTCTTCAACTTACCTCACCAATCTAGTGCGACGCCAAACAGGACAAACCGTGCAAAACTGGATTATTGAGTACCGGATGACAGCGGCTCGTAACTTGCTATTGACAACTGACGAAACAGTAGAAACAATTGCTGTAAAAATAGGCTATAAAAATGTAGCTCATTTCTTTCGTCAGTTTCGTCAACATCACAAAACAACTCCCCACGCTTGGAGAAGAGAGCATCGCAACCAGCCTCATCAGAGCCATATTAGAGAGAAAAAGAAGGAATTGCTACTTTTAACAAAGGATAAGTGATGGAAAATGACTCTCAGATACTGTATAACTTGATCATCGTTAAATAGTTCTGAATTTTCTTAAGGTTATTATGAAAGTTGGGAATCATTATGCTTTGACGAAAATACCAAATAATGAGTGATTCGTTCAGGTAATCACAACCTAGGAAAATACCTAATTAATAGCTTCGGCTTTCTATGGTGTCCCAAAAACTTTAATCATAGTGCCAAGAAGTTTGATAGCAAATTTCACCACTCCTAACCCCACGAAATTTATTTGGTGTTGCTGATTTAGAGTATGAAAATGATTTATTTTGATGCCAAAACCTTTGTAGAAATGCAATATGTTCCCTTTCTACATCTGGATTCATTCTGCAAGTCAGCAACGCCTAATATTTTGACCCTATAAGCAGTGAAATTGATGCAGCTAGAACCTTTTAGGAAAATTCTCAATCTATTTGAAAGGCTGCAAATATCACAATGCCAGCGATAAATGTGCAATTTAGTGGTTTGCCTGGATAGTACCTGGCTAAAGATAGCCTGATTCCAAATTTCTGAGTGGTATATCAAATTGAAACAACGGCTCAAGAGAAGGGTATCTATCGAGATAGTTGTACTACCTTGTCATCGCGCCAAGTAGGCAACTCCACCTTGCAGGGATCACTGTAATGCCATAGAGGTGCATTAGATGAGTACTTATTCTTATTCCAACTGTTTGATTAGCGAGTACCATTTCTCAACGTTAGTTGAGTTACTGAGTTACAGGGCAAAAAATCAGCCTGAAAGGAAAGCTTATACTTTTTTGCACTATAGAGACACAGAAGCAGAATCACTGACTTATGCAGAGTTAGATATCCAAGCGCAGGCGATCGCAGCCACTCTCCAGTCTCTAGATGTCTCTGGTGAACGTGCCTTACTTCTGTATCAGCCCGGTTTAGATTATATTGCTGCCTTCTTTGGATGTTTATATGCCAGTGTTGTTGCTGTTCCTGCCTACCCACCCAGACGAAATCAAAAACTCTCTAGATTGCAGACTATAGCCGCAGATGCCCAAGCAAAGGTAGTATTGACGAATGCAACTTTGTTGAATAACCTCCAGTCTGCCTCCAGTCAAGGAAGTCTAGAACTTGCTGGATTGCATTGTTTAGCAACAGATGAGTTGAACACTGATTTGAGCAACCCATGGCAGCAACCAGAATTAACTAGCAACAGCTTAGCCTTCCTTCAGTACACCTCTGGTTCTACAGGTAATCCCAAGGGTGTCATGGTGAGTCATGGCAACCTGATGCACAACTCAGATGTGATCCACAGATGTTTCGGACATACACCCGATAGCCAGGGTGTAATTTGGTTGCCGCCATACCACGATATGGGATTGATTGGCGGCATACTCCAACCTCTTTATAGTGGTTTTCCTGTAGTACTGATATCGCCAGCAGACTTTTTACAAAAGCCTATCCGCTGGCTGGAAGCCATAACACGCTATAGAGGTACTACTAGCGGTGGCCCCAATTTTGCTTACGACTTGTGCATACGCAAAATTACACCCGAACAACTGGCAAATCTAGACCTCAGCAGTTGGGAGGTTGCTTTTACTGGTGCTGAAACTGTGCGCTCTGAGACATTGGAACAGTTCGCCTCTACTTTTGCACCTTGTGGCTTTCGTAAACAAGCATTCTACCCCTGCTATGGGATGGCGGAAACGACTCTTTTGGTGTCTGGGGGTGAGAAAACAGCTTTACCAGTCGCTTGCAATGTCGAAAAAGCAGCGCTAGAGCAAAACCGAATTGTCAAGATTAACAATACTCAGACAGATACTCAGACGATTATCAGTTGTGGACAAAGTTCTCCACAGCAGCAAGTGATCATTGTCAACCCCGAATCTCTAACCCTCTGCACTCCTGAGCAAGTTGGAGAAATATGGGTGGCTGGGCCGAGTGTTGCTCAAGGTTACTGGAATCGAGATGAACAGACACAGACAGCTTTCCGTGCATATCTAGCAAATGCAGATATTAGCGATCGCACAGTGTCAGGGCCATTTCTTCGCACCGGTGATTTAGGATTTTTACAAGATGGGGAACTGTTTATTACCGGACGCATCAAAGATGTAATTATAATTCGTGGGCAAAATCATTATCCCCAAGATATTGAACTAGCTGTTGAGAATAGCCATCCAGCCCTGAGACGCGGGTGTGGAGCCGCATTTTCCATCGATTTCAAGGGTTCAGAACGACTAGTTGTTGTTCAAGAAGTAGAACGGAGTTATCTACGAAAGTTAAACGTCCCAGAAATCATCACAAGTATTAGAGAAGCAGTGGTAGCGCAGCACGGGCTAGAAGTTTGCGCTACGGTACTTGTCAAAAGTGGAAGTATTCCCAAAACTTCCAGTGGTAAGATTCGCCGTTTAGCCTGTCGGGATGTGTTTCTCTGCGGAAATTTAGATGTTGTAGAGGATTGGAGCGAGAATCCTCAAAATAAATCTAAGTTCATGAATCTGCAAGCTGATGTCGATTCTATTTTAGAAAAACTCACAGCTGGTAAACAGATATGAAAAACTACTTGGGGATTGGGGATTGGGCATTGGGCATGGGGCATGGGGCATTGGGGAT
>NZ_JADEXR010000130.1 GCF_015206995.1 aff. Roholtiella sp. LEGE 12411
CCCCAATGCCCCATCCCCAATCCCATCCAATTAAGCTTTGATTTTGGTGAATAAAGACTCGTACTGTTTTACTGCTAATGGGGATAAGGGAAGCAAAAATTCACTTTTGTCAAAAACTTCGCGATCGCTCTCTAATAGACTCCGTAATGATTCTTGAATGTCGGAAGCGACAATATTTGTCGAAATTGGTGAATTACTTTTGGTCAGTATAGAAATTTGCTTAGCGATGCCTGATTGCCAACAAAAATCAATCCATTGGGATGATAAAGCACTCTGAGTAACACCTGTGGGGCGTACCCATAAGTCTGCCCAGATTGCTGTTCCTGACTGGGGAATAACTGCGGCGAATTGTGGATAACGCCCAAGAATTGGCAGCACGTCACTTGACCAACCAACTGCTAGCCAAGTATCTCCAATGATTAAGGGTTCCAGGTAGTTATTGGAACTGTAGAACTTCACCTGTTGATTTAATGTCTGTAATTCCTTTTCCAAGTCTGGTACTTGGTCAAGATTCTCTGTATTGTAGGATTTTCCTAATTTTTTTAAGACTAGACCAATTACTTCTCTGGGTTGATTTAGTAAAGAAATGCGCGATCGCAGTCTATCCCGCCACAAATCACCCCAATCTTTCGGCGTCCATCCTAAGTCTCGGAATTTATCACGGTTATAAATAATCACCGTACTACCCCAACGGTAGGGAGCAGCCCAAACTTTTCCTTGAGCATCCAAATTGCCTTGGTCGTTACGCAGTACCAGTTTTTTCCACTTTTCATCCAAACCAGACCACTGTTTTAACTGGTTTGCCTGTACCTCATCTAGTGGTTGAATCAGTTTCTGCTCAATTGCTGCTTTTAGCCAATAATCTCCCAATGTTACTAAATCAGCTTCATCTACTTTTTGACCTTGCCTAAACGGGATAAAGCGGCTCCATACCTCTTCATCAGTAGCTTTTGATTTCTGCTGCCAATTTTGCAACTGCTTAAACAAATCTTGTATTTGCTCGACTGGAGCAAACTTTAACTGCACCTGTTGCTGTAAACTTTTCTGAAATTGATTAACTACCTGACCAGGTATAGAACCTTTTAATAACCGTACTTTTAATTTTGCCTGGTTGTTTCCACTACAGCCAAAAAGCAGTTGCGAAAGTGCCAGTGTACTTGTACCTAGTAGAAAAGACCGTCGATCCATCGATTTGGGATTTGAGATTTTGGATAATACCTATATTAATGTTGAGTGCCAAATTAATTATTGACTAGTCAAGCGGACAAAAAATTTGGCACTCGATATTCGGGCTATGAAATGGGTTGCACATTCAGTTCCATCTGCCATACCGCAACTGGTTTTTCCCGGGCTTCTTCCCAATTAGTGGTTTCGCTGCTTGCCCCATTTTCCATCCTTTTGCGATCGCGCTTAGAAGTGGAAATAGCATCTCCGGTTGGAACCAAAATGTGAGCTTTCGATTTTTGTTGAGTATTCTATTCCATCGACTAAATTTAGCAAGCTTTTCGGAGAATAAATGCTTAATAATTCACTTTCCTGAAGAAATCAGCATTAATTGCGGTAAATATTTAAATTTTATCTAAAATTAAGGATTAAATTATCACATTTCTCCAAAAAGTTTGAATACTTAAATAATTCATAAGTAAGTTTAAGATTTCCAGTAAATTGAATAACATAAAGAAAATATGTGGTTAAAGGTATTAAATGGAGCCATTACAAAAGCAGATCCTGACGGTGAGCCATAAACTGGATGCCCTCTACCAGGTGATTGAGCAACTTGAAATCAAAGTTTCTCAAGCTTTATCAGAGTGCTCCTTAGCAAAAACACAGCAAGGGGATAATTATCAGGAAAGTAGTGAGGCTGGACGTTATTCTTTAAAGGGGCATATCAGTTCTAAGTCAGACCTGGAACACAAAGATGTATTGACAGATGGCATTTACCCAGACCTGAGTCGTCAAGCCGGAGATAAGAACTTAACGCCGGAAATTCAAATACAACGACTGACAGCGCAATTAACAGCGGCATACAATCGCATTGCAGCTTTAGAAGAACAACTAATGAGAGAAAGAATTCATTAATTAATCAATAGTCAATATTTCAAACATTTACCGGAAGCTTTTGTAGTCCGGTTATTTTGTTATTGGCTATTGTTTAGACCAAGTGCTTGAGTTGGTCTTCAATGGCTGCCAAAAGTTGATTTTGCTGCCAATTGTAGCTGAGATGGGCAGCTATGCAGGCGGCTCCAGCGCCCATTCCCTCTTTCACAAAACCCTGCTCATAAGCTTGGAGTTGGGGATAACGAGAATCAGCAAAACTCAGTTGAGTTGCTAATAGGGGGGGAGTTTGCCCTGTTTGAGTTAGGCTACTTTTAGCTAAGCTGAGGGCTAAATCAACCGTAGCACCAGTGGGATCATCTGCTACCCAACGGGTTGTACCTATGATTATTTGTTCTGGTCGCCATGATAAAGAGTAAGCTTGAGCGATCGCACTTATTAGAGCATAAACCGCTAGCATTTGCGTCCCACCAGCCAGCAAAACGCCACAATGGCGACTAGCAGCGATCGCCATCCCAGCTACCACCACTTGCATCGGATCGCCCACTGCGGCGACAAGTTGTAGAGGTTCAATTGGGAAAGACGAAAAAGTTAATTTGTCCCCCTCTCTCCCCTTCATCCTCTCCAGCCCCGCCTGTACGACTGCCCACTTTTGGGCATGATTACAAACAGGGTGACTACTATTGACTTTTCCAGCAGCTTCTATACCTAAGCCAGTCAAAATCGCCAGAGCGGTTGTAGTACCTCCAACGACACACTCGCCTAAAATTAAATATCCTTGTTGGATATTGGCAGTAAGGCGTTCTCCCCACAGTAACCCTTGCTCTAGCAAATGGCGTACCGTTGTTAGTTCCATAGCAGCGCCTCCACTTAAACAATTAGCGGGAGTGCCACCCAAATCAATTGCTGGCACAGATGGAGATTGAGGTAAACCAGCATTAAATAAATAAACTGGTATTTTTAATGCTTCGACGACAGCGCGAGAAATCAGTACAGGCGAAGCCCCCGCCGTCAGCGGTGGAAGGGGATATTGAGGCTTTTGTTGGAAACCATAATACAAAAACTCAGCATCGGCGCAAGCAGTATACTTTCGATCTTCGGGAGTGCAACCAGCTGCTGAAATACCTGGAATCAAACCAGTTTCAGTAAATCCTAAAACGCAGGTAAATATCGGTACACAACCACGATGCCTTCGCAGCCATTCTTCACCCTGTTCTATTTGGGTATAAATACGAATCATAAGTCAAGGGTCAAGAGTAGAGACATGATTAATCCCGTCTTCACAGGGGTTAAGGGTCAAGAATCAAAGTTAACCTCTGGACTCTGAACTTTTGACTATCCTTCATAATCCATGAGGACTTGTACCCAGTGTGGCGGGCGCGGAATGGGATTTCCCAGACGATCAAAAAGTAGCCATGCTGCCAGATGTACCACAAATAGGTAAATAAAGTTGTTGAGTATAATTAAGGCGATCGCTCCTACTTGAATTAAAAACACACTAGGACTTGCTAATAAACCCAGCTTTAAAAATAGCCATTCGATGAACTCCGTCACCTGAGTAATCAGATAAATCCACAGGTCTTCACCCGACAACACAGACAGCAGCCACAACCGAAAAAAGACTCCCAAACTACCCAGCAACGTGCCTAAGATGATGGAAACAATCCAGGGGACACGACGACGATACCACGTAGCCCCCAAAAGCACACCCATAAACCCAAAAGGCATGATAAATAGCAAACTGCGGAATGGCCCCATAAGTACTGCCAGCAGCAATCCGGAGGTGAGGGCTGCCATCCATGCGGCTCGTCTACCCCAACGCAGATAAACCAGAGCGATTGGTACTGGAAAAAATACCCGCAACAATGGGCCCAACGGAAAATAGAAATTAATAAACCAAATCAAGCTAGCGGTACTAGCTAAAAACGCTGTTTCCACCATCTTCAAGGGCGCATCAGCTTTTAGTTGGGGATGCGTTAACTGCGCTTGTTTGTCTGAACATTGATTGAGAGAAGTTGGGGATTCAGCGGACGGATCTTCCTCCGGCTCATCTGGCAGAGAATCTAAAATGCTCATATCTGACAAGTTGTTAAACTATCATTTTTTCCAAAGCTGACATATCGGGAATACAAATAATGTCCTGATCCCGTTTAATCAAGCCTTTTTTTTCTAGTCTTGTCAATACTCGTGTCACTGTTTCCCGTGCCAGTCCACTCAAACTACTCAATTCCCGGTGGGGTAAATTGGGAATTTCGGTACCTGTATGCCCTTTTTTTCCCTGGCCTTCTGCCAAAAATAGTAAAGTATCTGCCACTCGCGACTGGCTATCAGATTCCCGCAACCGCAATCGGCGATTTACTTGGCGCAAACGTCGTGCCATCAGTTGTGATAATCGGACTCCCGCCAAAGGTTCTATTTGAAGTAACTTAACAAAGTCCTGAGCAGGCATACTGCCAATTACCGTAGGTGTCAGAGTAATTACATCAGTAGATCGAGGTACTTCATCTAGCGCCGCCATTTCACCAAACAATTCCCCCTTACCGAGAATATTCAGCGTTACCTCTTTGCCCTCCATATTGTAGGTGCGAATTTTGACCCATCCATCTCCAATAAAATACACAGAACCCCCCCAGTCATTTTCCAGCAGAATCACTTGATTTGCAGGATGAGTACGGGTAACAAGATGGATGAGGGCTGGTTCCACAACAGCTTCTGGCAACCCTTGGAAAAAGGGAGCCGACGTGATCATCCAGGGATTAGCGGGTGCCTGTAAGCTATATCGGTCTTCCATTACGACATCTTTATTTAAGCGGCTACATACACAAAAAACAAGAGCGCCATTTTCAGCCTAAGCTATCAAAGCACGGCCCCTTTCAAAGAAAAAACTAAACTATGATACGCAAGAAAGCGACAAGAACGTTTTTCTAAACAACCCTTTATGAGTTTAAAATGAGCCAAAGTTTTGCAAAAAGAGTTTATTACCCACTGAAGTATTTTTGAGAGGCTAGCCGCACTGCAAATTTGATTAATTAAAAACACAGGTAGACAACATTAATGATACTCAAGGTAGTAAATTTTTGCTCACGTATTTTGGCAGTTGTCAGTAATACAGAAATAAGTAAAAACAAAGTTTCTTGCTATCCACTTACCAAAATAGTGCTGAATCCTGAGTAGTGAATAGAAAAATACTCAGCACTCCACACTCAATATTTCTATATATAGAGTATTAAATATTACCTAGTAATAACCATGTGTGGTATTTACAGAACTTATCGATTTAGTATCTATGTTCCAATGAAAGTGGTAGTAAACCTCGTCTTTGCACTTCGTGCCGCTACGTTCGCGGAGCGTCTCGTAGAGAAGGCAATGGGCGTGGTTTTTCATTACCAAAGGCAATTTGCTTGATTGTTGCATTTTTTTCTGTGTTTTATGCTATTAAGTCCGTGTGGTTGTAACATTGGCTGTTTAGTGAAAGAACACAGTGCCGTGTAAACTGTCGCGCTAGCGGAACCGCGGAATATTGTGTGTATCCCAAGACTACAATTAGCTGTCAAGCTAATCTTCTAAACCAGACGCTGATTAGAAATTACCACGACTCCCAGCAATCGATAACATAATGGCAGTCAGAACTTCGGGGAGGGAAACCCTCCGAAAGCGACTGCGAATCCGGAGGGCTTTTGCCACTCAAAACTTTGGTAATTGTGAAGCAATTCCCACACTGGTTGACGTACAGTTCTAGCTAAGGTGATTTAAAGTGACTTTCCGCGCAGATGAAACTCAAAAACTGATCGCAGACATTGACAACTTACTTGCCAGCGGTGGTAAGCGCCTATCTATGTTGCTGTCTGGTCAGGCGCAAGAGCCTAAAGAAGTTTTACAACGAATTCGTGAATTCCTAATTAAGCTACAAGAAAGTGAGGCATTAGCGAGCGGCACTCAAAATCAGTCCTCTGAACAGCCAATATCGCCTTTGTTAGCGAGATTTATCGATCAAGGTAACAACCAATCTTCACTATTAAAAGACGAACCTAATCAAGAGCAGAGTACTCTTGGTATAGAACAGTTAAAAAGTGAACTTTCCGGATTGATACAGCCCTTGCGAGCAGAATTAGAAGGACTGTTACAAGAACGAGCAACTCTTGTTCAAGAAATTAGGCAGCTAGAGCAAAGGCGATCGCAAAACTACTCCTTAGCACAGCAGTTGGCAAAGCAGGAGCAGATAATTGCTGAGTTTTTACAGGTACTCATGAGTCGCCTTGTGCCAACTTTAACCCCACAGTTAACACAAAATTTAGCAAATTCTCCCAGTTCCTCAAGACCAAGTAATAGCGCGAACGTAGAACTAACAACCTCCACGGCTCAACCTCTGTTAGAATCATCAGAGCGCGTGGAACGCTTAACACAGTTGTCTAGGGAACTGGATCAACGCTTACTATCACTAGATGGAACTGTAAATGTTGTTTTTGAGGCCCTACAGCGCAACATTAATACATATCACGAATCTTTATCGCAAGCACTGGCAAGAATGCATAGCAAAGGAGTGCAAGGCGAACAATTAATGGCGAGCTTTCTCAACAATTTGACCCAGTATTTACAGCAACAATCTTCTAGCTCCCAGCCATCTTTGCCAAGTTTAGAAGCTGAAACACAGGCTCCATCAGCATTATTAGCTGATTCCGTAATATTACAGCCAACTGCTACCAGTGCTGAAACATCCCAATTGTCAGAGTTTATACAACCAGAAACTTTATCCTCTCTCGCAATTAATCCCGATCAATATGATCCTCTGAATACAGAGGATCTAGATGCAGTACTGCTGCAACTTGGTATAGATTCGCCTGAATCTGATGCAACCTCAACTGAATTACAGCAAGATAGTTTTGAGTTAATTGGTGATGAAGTAGACCAACTTTATGCCAGTTTGTTTGGTACTGGCAACTTTACAGCCTCTGCATCGGCGTTGAATACTCCTGAAAGCTCACTTAACTCCTCAACTAATCAACTGCAACAAGTGGATTCTGCGGTTGTAATGCCAGATCCTTGGTCTGATGAGCTAGAAGCGGGTCTTTTTAATTTGAATAACACTGACCCGCAAGAAACTCAGGATGCGCCATTACAAGCCACAGATGCATTATCACAGTCACAAGAGGTATTGCTTTTTGAAGAGAATACTGTCCTAGCCGCACCTTTTGGTTTCTTTACCTTGCCACAAGAAGAGGTTTTGGCAATAGACAGTTTGCCCGTACAACTCCGTATTCAACCAGCGATTGGTGATACCATCACAACTTTAACTGAATTATTGGCTGACACAGACAGTGAGCAGCAACAGTTGGAAGTATCATCCTCTGTAAATAATACAGTAACTACAGAATCAGCTGGAATTGCGATCGCGCAGGCTGGCTTGCCAATCGCAACATCGCAAGTAATTAACGATGACGATCAAGAACATTTAGTAGACAATTATATTCCCGCTTCGCCACACGAAAATTTGCTTTCCTCTGAGGATCAGACTCCATCTTTACCCAATATTTCCTTGAATCAAGAGCAGTTGCAGCAATTGGATCGGGATTTGGCTAATTTTGATCAGCAACTAAATTCTGAGTTGCAGCCTACTACTAACTTAGATAATTCCCAAGAAGTAGTTAATAAAAGTCAAGACACGCTCCGCACAACTTCTGGTCAGATTGAATCTCCATATAAGTACCTAGCAGAAAATACCGCACTTTCTGATGTATCATATCTGACAGAAAATCAATTAGACATCAGCCCAAAAACTGAAAAAAAAAAGGAAGTCACAGATCCTGTTCAGGAAAGTTCTTCACTTCCAATTTCCAACTCAATCAATAATACAGAAATTCCAATTAATGTTTTAGAATCGGTCTGGTATTTAGGGATTGATTTGGGTACAACTGGGATTTCGGCAGCACTGTTGAATAGTTCCACTTTCGTTGTGTATCCTATCTATTGGTCAGCAGAAAAACAACCGGGAACAACTTCCTTTCAGCAATCGTTTCGTTTACCAGCAGAGGTTTATCTACCTGCGGCTTCCATACCTCATGGAGAAAATGAAAGCACTGAAGCACAGGAGCAGACAGCACCTGCGGCTGTTGCTCAGGAAAAAGTCCCTGACCACTCAGCTACTATTTCTGCACCCAATTCGACGAACAATCTTTACTCGGCGCAGTTGAAACCCTATTTGCAAGTAGCCATTCCCTACAAGAGTGAACAACAAAAATGGGAACCTGTGTTGCAATTAAATGAATTTTCTGCGGGCCCTTTGATTTGGGTTGTCAGATCACTCTCGAAGCTGCTATTAACTCTCAAGTGCGATCGCACCAGTACCACCCCTGGTTTAATTGCGGCTGCTGTTGGTATTAACGAACAAACTTTCCTGAAGATTATTAATAACATTGCTGGTGTGATCTGCACCTGTCCATCTAGCTGGTCGGAACAATATCGCTTCAATGTGCGGGAAGCTGTATTAACTAGCAAACTCATCCAACATCCCCAACAAGTCTTTTTTGTTGAAGAAGCGATCGCTAGTCTGCTGCCGCAACTTGATGGTGCTAACGGTGAACAAGTACAATTAAGCGATCGCCAGGGTTTACGTCCGGCAAAAACTAGCGAATATTCTCTTGTTGGTAATACCCTGGTGATTAACATTGGGGCAACTGCAACAGAAATGTTACTGGTAGATTTGCCAGAAAACCTGGTGCAATTGACACATAATGATTTCATGCTCCACAGTTTTGCCTATGCCGGCAAAGGCATTGAGCAAGATATTATCTGCCAACTGCTATTACCACCAAAATCTCGGCAATCACGCATAGCAACCCAAAGCGATAGTAAAACCATTAGCAGTAACCCTTGGCAATGGCAACCAGCCATTCCCGGTTTAGACCAAATGCGTTGGCATAGTTTAGGGTTGGAAGAATTAGAATTACCTAGAGTTGGGGAACCAGACATCACAGCCCGCATTCGCCTCCAGCAGCGTCTAGAGAGTTCCCTTTTGGGACAGGCAGTATTAGATGCGGCACTTGCCCTGAAGCTGATTTTACAACACCAAGACTCTTTTACCCTGGAATTAGCCGATCAGCGGTGGATTTTGCAGCGACGAGACTTAGAAAGCCAGGTGTTTATCCCGTTTGTCCGCCGCCTGAACCGAGAACTCAATAAGTTATTGGTAGCTCGTGGCATACCCACAGAAGCAATTAATCAAGCTATCCTCGGTGGTGGCGTGACTTCTGTAGGTACGGTGAACCGTTGGCTACGGCAAAAACTCCCCAACGCTAAGATTATTCAAGATTTATATCTTGGCGAAAACGGCGCTCCTAGTTGTAGTCGGGTTGCTTATGGTTTGGCAATGTTACCTCTGCATCCTCAGGTTTTAGAAATACCTAGGCAACAGTATACTGATTATTTCCTGTTCACAGAATTGCTGCGGCTTCTGCCAGATAGACCCCTATCTTTCGGTGAAATTATCCAGCTATTCGAGAGCCGTGGTATTAATACACGTACTTGCCAGCAACGCTTACTGGCTTTCTTGGAGGGCGAACTACCTCCAGGTTTGATACCTTCGGTGATAGACTCAACCTGGCTCACCCAGAATTCTCAGGGAAATTCTGACTACAAGGCGATCGCCAATGCACCACTTTTTGACAAACAAGGGAGTCTCACTTATCGTCCGAATTCCCAACAACTGCTTTGTCTGCGTCACTATCTAGATATGATCAAAGCTAGTAATCAACAGTCATTGGAGGAACCTTATACGGTGAATTTCGTTTTAGAAGTTCATCATTAAGAATGATGTCTCAGGACAGCCTGATATTCAAGAAATATACAAGCTACAACGCGCAGTCTTGCCAGTAAAACTAATATTTACTCTTATGTCTGCGCGTTCATTTAGCATTTGTTGTTTCTATTTGAAGAAATAAAACTGAAAATTTAAAATATGCCACTTTAATTGTAGGATTAAGCCGTTATAACTCTCATACTGATTCAAAATTCAACAGTTGAAATCCAAGAATTTCAAAAGTTCTTGGATTTCAACTATTTAACCCTTAACCCCGCTACCAGTTTCAGTTGGTACAATATAACGTTGTAAAAATAAAAATAGTAGCAGTACTGGAGCGATGGAAATTATTGAGCCAGCAGCTACCAATCGCCAGTCAAGAGAAAACGTACCTGCCAGTTTTGCTACTCCTAAAGGTAGAGTATATAAATTTTCATCTTGGATAACAATTAAAGGCCATAAAAAGTCACTCCAAGCACCAATAAATACAAAAATAGCTAGAGTAACTAGTGCTGGGCGAATTGCTGGTAACATCACATGCCACCACAAGCCTAACTCAGAACTACCATCCATACGGGCAGCTTCTTCTATTTCTTTAGGAACACTCATAAAAGCTTGCCGCAATAGAAAAATGCCAAAGGCAGAAGCTAAACTAGGAAAAATCATCCCCAAATAAGTATTTCTCAAACCTAACTGCACCGTCAAAATGTATAGGGGAATCATCACGATCTGGAAAGGAATCATAATTGTAGAAACGATCGCAATAAAAATCCAGTCTCGTCCTACAAATGACAGTCTTGCCAACGGATACGCAGCTAAAGCACAAAACAGTAAATTTAAGCCAACAGTCAGCACGGATACTACGGTGCTGTTATACAAGTACTGTCCAAAAGGTAGAGAGTTCCACACACCAGAGAAGTTGTCTAGTGTAGGTTGAGTTGGCAACAACTGTGGTGGCGACTGTAATATATTTTCTGTTGGCGATTTTAAGGCTGTGCTAATTAGCCATAGTAATGGAAAGAGCATTACTAGTGCGATCGCTCCCAGTAGTGCATACATTCCAAGACTTTGTAGTCGTGAACTTTGGATTTTAGAATTAACCATCTGACTAAATTTGCTGATTTTACTTTTTATAAGTTAACCCAGCCAGTTTCAGTCAAAACATTTTTTAACGGTTTATCCCAAGGTTGAATAGGTAGTTGGGGTAAATAGGCAAAATCAAAGATAATTCCGATAGTTGGCTTTGTAACCCAATCAGTTGAACTGAGCAAGCGATCGTAATATCCTCCGCCATAGCCTAGGCGATATCCTTGATGATCGCAAGCAACACTGGGGACAAGAATCAAATCCACGTCAGCAGGCTCGATTTTTGGAGTGTCGGGATGGGGTTCAGTAATGCCATAAGCGCCAATTTGGACGGGATTTTCAGGTTTCCAAATGTGCCAATGAAGGGACTTATCAACACAGCGAGGAAAACCCCAATGATATTTGGCGTCTGCAAATAGTAGACTGAGGTCAGGTTCTTGACGAAAGCTAAAGTAAGCAAGTATTGTTTTTGCTTGGGTGAATAAAACAGAAGTTTGCAGATTAGAGCAGATGCGATCGCTCTTTTCTCTCCACTCTCGGACGGGCATTGATTGACGTGTTTGGAGCAGATTACGGCGTAGTTCTGCTTTATTTAGTTGACGATCAATGTTGTCCATAAAAATTGATGTTGTCAAAACAAATAAGGCGGGCATCGCCCACCTTACACTACCCTACACTAAGCTAATGTGCGTCTAAGTTGCACATTCACTGGCTAAAACCGTCATTAATCATTGGTCATACGTCCTTTATAAATACTTTCGACTAATGACGCATGACGTATGTGCAATTTAAATGTGTTTTAGCTTAGTAGTCGTTATGCGGCATGTTGACGATACCACTCAATCGTATTTTTTAGTCCTTCCTGGAAACTTACTTGAGCAGTAAAATCAAAGGCTTGCTTTGCCCGTTCGGTATCCAAACATCTCCGGGGTTGACCATTAGGCTTGTCAGTTTCCCAAACAATTTCACCGTCAAACTCCATTAGTTCGCAGATGAGTGTAATTAAATCGCGGATGGAGATTTCATAACCTGTACCCAGGTTAACTGGTTCCAAGTCATTGTAGAATTGAGTACCCATAACAATTCCTCGTGCCGCATCTTCTGAGTATAAAAATTCGCGGGTGGGACTGCCATCACCCCAAACGGGGAGTTGCTTTTCTCCTTTAATTTGGGCTTCGTGAACTTTACGAATCAACGCTGGAATGACATGGGAACTTCCGGTGTCAAAGTTATCTTCCGGGCCGTATAAATTCACTGGCAACAGATAAATACCATTAAAATTGTACTGCTGACGGTAAGATTGCAATTGGACTAAAAGCGCTTTCTTAGCAATTCCGTAAGGAGCGTTGGTTTCCTCTGGGTAGCCATTCCACAGGTCATCTTCTTTAAATGGCACTGGGGTGAATTTGGGATAGGCGCAGATTGTGCCTACACAGACAAATTTTTCTATTCCGGCTTGATAGGCAGCATGAATTAGCTGGGTTCCCATGATCAAGTTATCGTAGAATAACTCTGCGGGTTTTTCGCGGTTAAGACCAATACCGCCGACGTGAGCAGCTAGGTGAATAATTATGTCTTGCTGGTCAACTGCACGTTGGCAATTTTCCCACACACGTATATCACACTGGCGCGATCGCGGTATTGTAATCTTCTCACGGTCAGCCCCTGCCTGACAAAGCTGATCTATCACCTGACGACCTAGAAACCCCGCCCCACCTGTGACGAGAATCCGTTTACTTTGTAGTTCTAAGGCTGTCATATTTTTATCCTCAGCAGTGTGAATCAGAAGTGGAGAGCGCCTAGTTCTGGACGAGTAGTAGCGATATCATGTGGAAATTGAGCACCATTTCCATTGGGTAAAGTGTGACCCAAAGCCTGTAAATCAGCTTCTACCATCAAAGCAACTAGTTCTTTAAAAGTTACCGACGGCTTCCAGCCTAACTTCATCTGTGACTTAGTAGGATCACCAATTAGCAAGTCCACTTCAGATGGACGAAGATAGCGTTCATCAAACTCTACATAATCTTGCCAATTGAGATTCACATAACCAAATGCCAGTTCCAAAAACTCCTTCACTGAATGAGTTTCGCCGGTAGCAATCACGTAATCGTCTGGCTGCTCTTGCTGCAACATTAACCACATTGCTTTAACGTAATCCTTCGCATAGCCCCAATCTCGCTTGGCGTCAAGATTACCCATGAAGATTTTTTTCTGCTTCCCTGCAACAATTCTGGCTACTGCTCTGGTAATTTTGCGGGTAACAAAGGTTTCACCACGTCGTGGTGATTCGTGGTTAAAAAGAATGCCATTGCAAGCAAATAAACCGTAAGATTCGCGGTAGTTTATCGTTTGCCAGTGGGCGTAAACTTTAGCACAAGCGTAAGGGCTGCGGGGATAAAACGGTGTTGTCTCGTTTTGAGGTACTGCTTGTACTAAACCATACATTTCCGAAGAACCCGCTTGATAAAACCGCACTTGAATTCCAGTGCGTCCTTGGTAATCCCGAATTGCTTCTAACAAACGCAGTGTTCCCATTCCTACCGCGTCTACCGTGTATTCCGGTGAGTCAAAGCTTACCCTTACATGGGATTGAGCACCTAGATTGTAAATTTCTGTTGGCTGAACTTCTTCTAAAATACGGCGTAGCGTTGTACCATCCGTCAAGTCACCGTAGTGTAGAAACAACCGCACTCCCTCTTTGTGAGGATCTTCATAGATGTGATCGATGCGGTCTGTGTTGAAGGTAGAAGTTCGACGAATAATGCCATGAACTTCATAACCTTGCTCTAGCAAAAACTCACTCAGATATGAACCATCTTGACCGGTAATACCAGTAATCAACGCTCGCTTCTGTTGCGTCATGCTCAATTATCCCTTGTTGTCTTCGATGAAAAAGTTACAGTCAATCTGATATAACGTAACAGCTAATTGCTAAATTGCCTAATGTAAAACATACGAGTTCTAGCTGATCTCAGAACTTTACCGTAAATAAATATACTTAATATAGAGTAATTTTACAAGTAAACCTTACCTAAGGTAAATCAAGATTACAAAGAAAGGCAGAGGGTCGAGGGCAGCTATGCTGAAGGTTAAGAGTATTAATTAAAACTAAAGTTGCAGGGCTTAAAGCCCAGTTTAAATCAATAATTATACGGAGACTGCTTGCAGCGAGGTATAAAACGTCCTTGTAACAATCCCACTCTTTTAAGGGTGGGTTCCCTTCTGCATAGCTGCCTCCAGCATAGCTGCCTTCTGAATTATGATATTGTGTATGATTTATTTGATCTTTATTAAAAATTTATACAGTTTGGGTTTTTGTGAAGGCTGAATAAATTGGTATTTTAGGTTGACCAGAGCATATTCTGTGACTAGAAGAAAGAAAATTAAATTCTGTTATGTGTGTTTAAAAGTGAGGACACTGAGGTAACAATTTTGTTTCAGTGTTTTAGTCTCTAAACAATCATTGTCTTTTGGGGGCATTAAGTGCCCCACAAAATCAGCCCTAAGTAGTTTCTCAGTATGCTCCGTTATTTTTGGGCATAATGACCACATCAATAGTTTTCAAGATGATCCATAAATCGAGCCAAAGATTCCTAAATTTGACATAATGCAGGTCTATTTGGACTCGCCGAGGGTATGGAATATCATTACGCCCAGACACCTGCCACAAGCCAGTGATTCCTGGACGAATTGTCAAAATCTCGTCGATGTGACAACCATATTTTGGTAGTTCTTCCGCTACTAAGGGTCGCGGGCCGACAACACTCATATCCCCTTTTAAAACGTTCCAGAACTGGGGAAATTCGTCTAAGCTAGTAATTCGCAAAAATCGACCAATTTTCGTAATTCGGGGATCTTGCTTGAGCTTAAAACTGGTTTCAAATTCTTGCCGCAGCTGAGGGGATGTTTCCATCATTTGTATGAGAACTTCATCGGCATTGCTCACCATTGTGCGGAATTTAATACAATTAAAGCGTTTGTAGTTTTTGCCAACCCGTTCCTGGACATAAAAAATCGGGCCTTCTGAGCTTAAAGCAATTAACAAGGCCAAGATTAAGTAAATGGGAAGGAACAAAATCAACACTAACAACGAAAACACTATATCGAACAGTCGCTTGGCAAACTCTCCGTTTAAACCTTGAAAAGACAAACCTTTGGGTTGAACCCTAGGTGTCTTTGTTTTTTGACCACGTTTTAAGAAAGTACGCGATCGCTTGCCGGAGAGGAGTGAGCTCTGGGCAGTCATCATACTCCTTAACAATCCACACCACACATAGTCCCAATCTTAAAGCCAAAAGGAGGTGCTTCTGGGGGGAAATTGCCAAAAGCCTACAAAACAGATAAATAAATCTAGACCATCATTTCCAGGAAGGTCTTTTTGCGTTGCACTTTTCTAAAAAATCTAGGTAGCGCTCTGCAAAGATTTGTGGCGAAAACTGCGCGGCGTGCGATCGCATATACTCAGGACTGAACAAACCCTCATACATTTCAAATTTTTCCACTGCTGCAACTAAAGCTTCCTCTGTTTGCTTTTTGAAGAATATACCAGTTCCTGTATCCCCACAGGAGTGAATATCTCGTACAGTTTCTAGAGCACCTCCTGCACCATAAGCAATCACTGGAGTCCCACAAGCTTGTGCCTCTACTAAAGCAATGCCAAAATCTTCACAAGCTGCATACACAAACGCCTTGGCATTAGCCATATATTTTTTTACCACATTATCGGGTTGCCATCCCAATATTTGTATATTAGAATCTGCCATTTCGCGAATCTTTTTCATTTCAGTTCCTGTACCGATTACTACCAATGGTCGTTTTAGCTGATTAAAAGCTTTGACAATCAAAGCTACCTGTTTGTAACTCTCTAACCGGGAAACTGTCAGGTAAAAATCCTCTTTCTGAGAAAAAAATGGAAATGCCTCGATATTTACTGGCGGATAAATGACTGTTGCTTCTCGCCGATAGCACCGCCAAATGCGGCGAGCTATATGCTGTGAATTGGCAATAAAGTAATCAACGCGATTCGCACTCAATACATCCCATTGGCGCAAACGATGCAATAAATATCGCGTCATCCACCCAGCTAAACCACTACCTACGTTGCTGTGGCGCAAATAATCAAAAGTCAAATCCCAGGCATAGCGCATAGGGCTATGGCAGTAGCAAATATGCAACTGCTCAGAGGTGGTAAGGACTCCTTTAGCGACAGCATGGGATGAAGACAGAATTACGTCATACTGTCGCAAATCCAGTTGTTCAATCGCTAACGGCCACAAAGGCAAATATTTTTGTACACCATTGCGGGCGTAGGGAAAATGCTGGAGAAACGTCTTACCAATCTGACGCTTGTATAAATAACTTTCAGAATTGCTGGATTCAAAGTCGATGAGGGCATACAAATCAGCATCAATGTGATTCAAAATTTCCCTGACAACGAGTTCTGAACCGCCGGTGGCTTTAGGCGTTAGCCACTCATGAACCAAAGCATATTTCAAGGGCACAGCTAACTTGAATAGATGGAAAACACTTAGGTAATTTATGAGGTTAACTGAAAAGTTTCCCGTTGTGATAGATAAATGGGAAGCGCCCCAGATTAGCCCAAAGACGCAATCCGCCCCTTAGAGGTTCCAGAGGGTTCTGTAACCTGATAACCTCAAATTGGGCATTGGGCATTGGGCATTGGGCATGGGGCATGGGGCATGGGGCATGGGCA
>NZ_JADEXR010000131.1 GCF_015206995.1 aff. Roholtiella sp. LEGE 12411
GCATGGGGCATTGGGCATGGGGCATGGGGGATTGGGCATGGGGGATTGGGCATTGGGCATGGGGGATTGGGAAGATAAGGAGGAATTATTGACTCCCCCACTCCCCCACTCTCCCACTTCCCGACTCCCCGACTCCCTTACTCTCCCACTCCCCAGTATGTTTTTATATCTCTCCAAATTACTGCCACTGTTTTTTTACCCGTTGGGGCTGGCTTGCGTAAGTTTGGTAGTTGCACTAGTAACGTTGTGGAAACGACCGCGCATTGCGACGATCGCAATTACCGTGGCGCTAACTTTACTGCTATTTTGCAGTAATGCTTGGCTTGCCAAATCAATGGTGCGATCGCTTGAATGGCAAAATTTCCCACCCGCGCCGATGCCAAGTGCTGAAGCAATTGTAGTTTTAGGCGGTGCGACCAAATCAGGTTTCCCTCCAAGACCTACGGTTGATCTAAGTGAATCGGGCGATCGGGTGATTTATGCCGCGCAATTATATCGCCAAAAAAAAGCTCCGATAATTATTCTGAGTGGGGGTCGCATCGATTGGCGCGGGGGCGGTTCACCAGAGTCGGCAGATATGGCAAATGTTCTCACATCTATTGGAATTCCATCTGAGGCAATTGTTCAAGAGCCTGACTCACTCAACACTTATCAAAATGCTATAAATGTCCGCAAAATTTTGGAATCTCGTGGAATTCGCCAAGTGTTGTTGGTAACTTCGGCAATGCACATGCCGCGATCGCTTAAAATTTTCCAACGTCAAGGGATTAATGTCATTGCTGCACCTACTGACTTTCTCGTCAGTCAGGGTGAACTGCAAGAACTCGGCAGCACGCCCAAGGCCGCTATACTAAATTTATTACCTGATACCGAAAATTTGCACCAATTTACTACCGCTTTAAAAGAATACATCGGTACTTTTGTATATCGCTTGCGCGGTTGGCTTTAATAAAGTTAGGAGCTATCAATAGTTAGTTATTAATTATTAAATACGCTAATTTCCTGAACTCAAAACTCTTATTTTATAACTTATACCTTAGTTAATATTATGTCGAAAAATTTACCTTATATTATTCCATCTGCTCAACCCCAAGTTGAGGAAGGTTTTGGCGCTTACCAAACAACGCATCAATTCTACCAAGAAGTTCAGACGCGCTCCGAGTTTCAACGTTACTGCGAATGGTATTATACAACAGCAGAAAGCAACCGTAAAGATTTAGAAAAAATGCGCGGCGAACTGAATATTTTTCAGTGGTTTCGCCGCCGATGAATGATTTAGATAATTTCTAACTCATTCTCACGTAAATGGGATTTAAATTTTTTACTAAACTGAACTACAATCGGCAGATTAGCACTTACAGGTCTACCTTGCCATTCGGTGGCAATACCTATGACTTCGCCTTCTGTGCCTTTGAGGTCAAAAGCCTGATTTCGATGCTCAGGATGATGGTAAACTATTACCGAATCTTTAACGCGGACGCGATCGCCAACTTTCATAACAACATTCACACCTAAGTTTTGTTTTTCCACAAGTATCTGCTATAAAATAGACGATTAAAACGCCTAAGATTTGATGTAATCAGCCATTTCTTAACACTTCATAGGGACGCGACGACGCATTGAACCCTCCGCTCCTAATCCCAGCACGTTTCAGACATTTATGCTTACTTCAATAATTTTTTTGTTACGTTTTTTCTTCTGTATTTCAGGAGTGTTAAACTTCACTTGATTATTGAAAATTTTCTTTAATAAGAGTGTATTATATTTGTACAATTGACTCCATATAACTAATATCCAACTGTAAGTATATCTGGTATAACTAACGTGTATCGCCATCAAACTTTCTTGGTTTGGAGTTAGCTTTATGTGAGTCTTAATTGACGTATACAAATTTGACACCTCCAGAAAATCATTAATATCATACAATAAATTAGTTGTAATTTATCAGATATAAAATATGTTAGATTTTGTAATACTTAAGTAAAAGATTAGTCAAGCTTTTAACTATGGAATATTCACTACATAGCTATCTCTCGTTTTAATTGCTTTCTTGAAAAGTAGACGGCTTCAAAAAGTCATAGTATTAATTACAAGGTTAATATTCATCTTTGCTGTGGTAGGAGCAGGTTGTGATATCCTTATCGCATATTTATTTAGTAGAATTGCTGGCTAGCTCCCGCGTTGGTGCAAGATGTGATGTAGAGTTGTTATGTGTGGTGCGATCGCTGCACAGGATCGGCTCACCAGTTAGAACGCTATTCAGAATTTTTCCTAAGTAATATTACGATTGATACGGTTCCCATAGTTAGTGAAACGATTCCCATAGTTAGTGAAACGATTCCCATAGTTAGTGAAACGATTCCCATAGTTAGTGCAACGATTCCCATAGTTAGTGCAACGGCTTCCATAGTTAGTGCAACGACTTCCGTAGTTAGTGCAACGACTTCCGTAGTTAGTGCAACGACTTCCGTAGTTAGTGCAACGACTTCCATAGTTAGTGCAACGATTCCCGTAGTTAGTGCAACGGCTTCCATAGTTAGTGAAACAGTTTCCATAGTTAATGAAACTGTTACTCCCCAATCCCTAATTCTCAAACGAACAAAGTTGCTGCACTCTTTGGGGAAGTTGCCGACACATCTGTTGGAATCCTAAAGGATTCAGCTGCGACCAAGCAAATAATCCCAGACTTGTACCACCCACAACCAACGCCACAAATCCTCCAAGCATAACCAACTGTTTATCCCGACTAGATTTTTTAACTCGGATTGGGGGTTTTTTGGTTACTGGTGGTTCTTCTGAAATATCCAAATCCAGGTCTAAATCTAGCAGCGCTTGCGAACTCTGTGTAAAGGAGGTTGGTTCTTCTTGTTCTTCTAGTTTTTGTAGTTTTTGTGGTTCTGCTTCTACAATCTCTAATGACTGCTGTGGTGGAGTAAAAGGTACTAAATACTCTGGTGAAACACGGCAATAAGTAAGAACAACCGACGTATTATCATGACCATTTTTCGTATTTGCCAAGTTAATCAAATTGCGAACAGCATCTTCAACTGTAAGTTGACGTGTTAACACAGGCGTTGCATAATCTTGCCAAGATTGTTCTACCCAGTTATTATCGCTTAAACCATCAGAACACAAAAGTAATATGCCATCTTCTTCCAAGATGAACCGCTGAACTCTAAACCGCAAGGATTCTGCATCTTTTGTGCCCAATGCTTGTGTTAGAGCAGTTGCATCTGGTCTTAGGAGTGCTTTTCGATATAGACTCCGAGCAAGGCGTACTTCTCGCGTCGCCACATCATCATCTGCTGTGAGTAACTGACAATAGTTGCGAGTAATCCAATAAGCACGGCTATCACCAACATTAGCCAAGTAAAGTTCATGGGCATTTTCTGAGTGCCATCCAGCAGTTGTTTGTACTCGTTGTGGCACTTGCACTGCCATCACGAAAGTTGTAGCCATGCGTTCTCTACCTTGGCGTTTTTGCTCGTGATTACGGGCGTAAATCACGTTATTTACCACCCGCAAGCTAGCCTCTAATTGTTCCTGTAACAAGTTAGGTGGTACGAGTTCAATTTGTTGTGTTACCTCTGCTATTAAGGCACGAATTTGCAACTTTAAAGACTGTACTGCCAACTGACTGGCAACCTCGCCGCCTTCATGTCCGCCAATGCCATCGCAAACAATTGATAAATGTGGCAATATAGACTGATATAGGTTACTAGTACTGGGGTAGCAAGCATCTTCATTTTGTGCCATTACTGGGCCAGTATCAGTAGCCCCTGCCACTTTCAGGTTTAATGGTAATTCTGCTGCTGATGATAGTAGTAATTCATTAAGTTGAGCGGAAATAGTCTCTAACTCCACCTGAGTTTCACACATCTGCTGGACTATGTTCTTTAACCTTTCGGCTACTGGTGTCTTTGCACATACTACCCAAGGCTGCCAACATTGCCCCAGATTTTGTAGAGACGTTTCATCAAATTGCTGTAGAGACGTTTCATCAAATTGCTGTAGAGACGTTTCATCAAATTGCTGTAGAGACGTTTCATCAAATTGCTGTAGAGACGTTTCATGAAACGTCTCTACAAGTTCCAACAATCGCACACACCAACCTTGGACTCTCAAATTATCTAGTATCAGCAAACTGCGGGCGACTCCCAATTCTGATAGAGGCGTCCAAAGTTGGAGAATTTGCCACAGCCAATAAACTTGTCGTACCGCCGTTGCTTGCTCCCATGCATCAGCAATAGTCGGGTAAATATGTCCCATCTCATCTATCGGCACATTTTCTAGTAAGAGAATATCACTCGCACCTTCTTCAAAGGAACGAGTAAAACCATACGCTAGGGGTAGGTGCAACCGCTCCTGATATAAACGTAGGTAAGGAATTACTTCTTTTGGCAATTCTTCAGGCACATCTGGCGGTAGTCCAGGTTGAGTATCTAGCCAAACATGGTGCGTAATTACCTCATACCTATCTGCTACTTTAGTACCTGGTGGTATTTTGGCAGATAATGAGCCAGTAGCCTTGAGATAGCGGTGTACTAGAGGAGTTTGACAACTTGCACAATAACTATCTCCCACAGGATTAATGGGGTTATTACAGCTTGGATTTATACAATAAATTATTCGCTGAGTAGAAATCATAAAGGTATAAATTTAACACACATCAACTCGTGAATTTCGATTAAATTTAGCAGTCAAAGACTTGAAAGCTAGAATAGACTGGATTCGTATACCTGTGGCTACACTATGTTACTGAAATTAATCACAATTATTGGTAAAAAAAACAAATTTTACTTTCTTTAAATAGCCAGCCTTTGGGTGTATCTAATCACAGAAATGCGTTGAAGTGAATGTAGTATTTAGGATGGCATCATGCCAACTTCTACCCTAATCTGGCTTCTAGCAGGAGCAGTTCTGTGTTTAATGGAACTGTTTTTACCATCGCGAATCTGCTGTAAATAGTGCTAGAGGTAAAGCTGAGGCCCAAATTCTTGATGCTGAAGCGCGACAAAAAGCGACAATTCTCCAAGCAGAAGCGCAACAAAAGACGATTGTGCTGCAAGCGCAAGCAGAACGCCAACAGCAAGTTCTGAAAGCACAAGCAACGGCAGAGGCACTGCAAATTATCACCAACACTCTGAAAACCGAACCAGGTGCAAAAGAAGTGTTGCAGTTTTTACTAGCCCAAAATTATCTAGAAATGGGAACCAAGATTGGCAGCAGCGATAGCAGCAAGGTGATGTTTATGGATCCACGTACTATCCCTGCCACGCTTGAGGGGATGCGTTCCATTGTTTCAGACAACACTGGTGGAAACTCTAACCCCTTGTTTGGTGGTGAAATGCCAACGGTGAATAATAACCGCCCCAACTAAAACAGTTATCAGACTGTTCACTGATCTATTGAGAAGTTAGAAGTTTTGAATTTCTAACTTCTAACTTTTATCAAAGAAGGGAAATAGGGAAGGGGAAAAGGTAAAAAGCGAGTGAAATTGTGAGCGACTATTATCATTCCTTTACCCTTTACCCTTTACCCATCTTTTTATTATTCTGTTGCCATGCTGGCAGCTTGCAAACTCTGGCATTGACTACACAACCCAAAAAACTCTAGGGTATGGTAAAAAATTTTAAACTTATGACTGGATTCCAACTGATCTTCTAGGTTATGAACGGGGCATTGATTAATCGGAATTGAGACGCCACATTGCAGGCAAGTTAGGTGGTGTTTGTCTTGCTGCGCTAGGCTGTATAAGGCTTCACCGTTAGCCAAAGTCCGAACTTGTACCAAGCCCTCCAGTTTTAAAGCTTCCAAGGAGCGGTAAACTGTCGCTAAACCCATACTCTGATTGCTATTACGCAGTTCTACGTAAATATCCTGGGCGCAAATGCCTTGTTTGATAGTTTTCAGCAGGTTCAAAATCCGCTCTTGACTGCGGGTGCGTATGGCTCTCATAGACAATAAGTTAAATTTGCCACTATAGTTGAAGCTTTTGGACTGGCTAATTGATAGATTAACTCTAACCGCTTCTTAATCTTATTTTCACTCAGTTGGAACAGAAAGTTATAGTATAGCGATCGCAGCATTCAGCAAAAGCCCGTGCAAAGCAAGTATTTAGCCAAAATTTTCGTGACACTTCGTCCTTCAGTCCTAGACCCTGCTGGTGTGGCTGTACAATCCGGTCTTCAGCAACTGGGATACAATAACGTTGAGCAGGTGCGGATTGGTAAGTATATTGAATTGCTCATCACCTCGACAGAAGAGAAAAAAGCGCGTCAAGACCTTGACCGTATTTGTGACCAAATGCTAGCAAATACCGTGATTGAAAATTATCGCTTTGAGTTGATTGAAGTCGAAACACAAACGGGAGTCTTTTAGGGATTGGGCACGGAAAATGGGACATTGGGCATAGGAAAGAAGCTCTTGGGCAGTGAGCAAGGGGAAAATTCCTCTTTTCTGTACCTTCTCCTCCTAATCACTCTACCTCTTGTGCCCAATGCCCATTGCCCCATCCCCAATGCCCAATGCCCCATCCCCATTGCCCCATGCCCAATGAAAAATGACAAAATTCGGCGTTATTGTTTTTCCAGGTTCTAATTGCGATCGCGATATTGCTTATGTTACCAGAGACTTGCTGGGGCAACCAACTCGCATGGTTTGGCATCAAGAAACGGATATTGATGATTTAGATGTTGTCGTCATACCTGGTGGTTTTAGTTACGGCGATTATCTACGCTGCGGTGCGATCGCCCGGTTTTCGCCTGTGATGCAGCAGGTTGTAGAACACGCTCAAAAGGGTAAGCTTGTCCTCGGTATTTGCAACGGTTTTCAGGTATTAACTGAAGCTGGATTATTACCTGGGATATTGACCAAAAATCGAGATTTGCATTTTATTTGCGATCGCATTCCCCTGAAAATTGAGCGTACCAATCTCTCTTGGACGCAAGCTTATAACACTGCTGAAATGATCACTTTACCCATTGCCCACGGAGAGGGGCAATTCTACGCTGATAAAGCAACCT
This sequence comes from aff. Roholtiella sp. LEGE 12411, assembly GCF_015206995.1. GTDB lineage: Bacteria > Cyanobacteriota > Cyanobacteriia > Cyanobacteriales > Nostocaceae > Komarekiella. The sequence continues at coordinate 7,026 of NZ_JADEXR010000131.1, forward strand.
TATCAGAGATTGAAGATAACGGACAGGTAGTGTTCCGCTATGAAGGAGAGAATCCCAACGGCTCACTGAACAACATTGCAGGGATTTGCAATCGTCAGGGCAATGTGCTGGGGATGATGCCGCACCCAGAAAGGGCGTCTGATGCGATGCTTGGTGGTAGCGATGGGTTGAGGTTGTTTCAAGGGTTGCTAGAGAAGGTAGCAGTATTGTCTTAGAGGAGGTTTGAAAAGTCGTAGAGTATACCAAAAAAACCTCTCCAGAGCTCTCCCCGAAACGGCTATCCATTAGTCACATCTTTAATTAATAATCTTAAAAACCCTATTTTATCTGGGTTACAAAGCCTAGATATTTTGGCTGGCTTGACAAATTAGCCCTTATTATTCTCGACAAAAACTCAATTTTCTTGAGAATAGACAACGCAAGTTTAAGCCTTTGGTTTTTAGAGAGCGATCGCGATCGCAAATGTTAATGAAGATCTGGGTAATGGATAGCCGAAACGGAGAGAGCTATCTTGTGGAACGTCACAAGCTGTTTGGATTAGTCAAATCCAGGCGTAAGCGTCATTGAGAGATTGACACTTACACCCAACAAATTTGGGCTTTACCCCCTTAAGTTGACACCAATGAGCATTGCTGTGCCCCTACAGCATCGTCTATTGACCATCGCAGGATAATTAAGAAAAACCTGAAACAACCTATTTTAGTTAATTCACATCACGATGCATTTGTAGAGTGCGTAAGTCCTAGTACCGATCTACAATGCTGATCCTTCTATTGAAGGTACATTGAATTCTATACTTACTCAACAGCTACTTAAGATCAACGGACTATTTGCCCAGCTTTATCACTTGCAATACCGCAATACTAGCAATTGAGAAAACAACCTTAGCTTTACTGTAGGATTCCTATTTGATTTTTGAGAAAACTGCGTACACCTCTAACTCCCTTTTTTCCTATCCCCCATTCCCCGTCTCTATAATTCAGCAGTTCACGAATCAAATTGGATTACTATATGTTCTATAGCATCATCGAAATCGAAGTAACACAACCTTTACCTACCATATCCCTCTCAAACAGAGATACAGGTATTGCTCTAATTTTGCGACGTAAAGATCGGCCTATCGGTTTTTTGATGAAAGCACTACCAGCAAGCAGTCAAATCTCCCCAGAAGACTTAACTAAATTGATCGCCGAAGAGACAGGAACTGAGATACTTCAAGAGAGTACTCAAGAAGAATTGACGGCTTTAGAGCATCAACAAGAAGACGCCGTGATACAAGGACACGGCGACACTACCCCTGAGAGTCTATTCTTTAAAATACCTTTGCCTTCCCTAACCGTGGCAATTTGTACCAAAGACCGCCCAGAAAATTTAGCTCGCTGCTTGCAATCTTTACTAAATTTACAACCATCTAGCTGGGAATGGGAAATTTTGGTAATTGATAATGCTCCTAGTGATGAACGCACCAAAGAATTAGTAGCCTCATTCCCTAAAGTCCGTTATGTTCGAGAACCAAAACCTGGTTTAGACTTTGCACGAAATTGTGCTTTGCATTCAGCAATGGGAGAGCTTCTGGCTTACTTAGATGATGATGTGGTTGTAGACCGAAACTGGCTAGAAGGTTTGATGGAGGTATGGACAGAAAATCCTGACGCTGCTGCTTTCACCGGACTGGTACTGCCTTATGAGTTAACTACAGAGGCTCAACTTCTCTTTGAACAAAGAGGGGGCTTTCGTCGTGGCTTTGAAAAGATTCGCTACGGTCAAATTTTACCAGGTGAGCCGTTATACCCTTGTGGAGCAGGAATCTTCGGAGCAGGTTGCAATATGAGTTTCCGCCGGAATATTTTATTAAAAATCGGCGGCTTTGATGAAGCTTTGGATACAGGAGCCACTTTGCCTGGTGGTGGGGATTTGGATATTTTTTATCGGGTGATTCGAGCAGGCTATTCACTAGTAACCCAAGTTGCTAGTTATTGATTGAGGCGATCGCTTGATGTAATAAAATCCCCTCCAGGTATAAAAAACGGAGGGGAATATGCTAAATAAAATAATTACCATCTATGCTATCATTGATGACTTACTTAGAGCAATTGGTCACAAAGAAGATTGTCGGCGAAATATGACTGATGCAGAAGTGATAACAACAGCAGTAACTGCCGCAATGTTCTTTAATGGTAATCACACCAAAGCTTGTGACTATATGAAAGACCATAAATTAATATCAAATATGTTAGAAAAATCACGATTTAATAGACGCTTACACGATATTGATATGCTCATCAATGACTTATTTCATCAAATAGGGATGATTCTCAAAGAAACAAGCGATTGTACAGAGTATCTGTTAGATTCTTTCCCTGTTCCCATTTGTGATAATATCCGTATTTTTCAAGTTAAAATTCTGAAATCAGAAGATTATCGGGGTTATACCGCATCAAAAAAGCGCTATTTTTACGGAGTTAAAGTTCAATTATTAACGACTAAAAGTGGTATACCAGTTGAGTTTGTCTTTATGCCTGGGAGTGCTGCTGATGTCAGAGCATTAAAGAGTTTACCATTAAATCTACCACCTGGTAGTGAAATATATGCGGACTCTGCGTACACAGATTATAATTGTGAGGATGACCTCGATGATAGTAGTGAAATTACACTAAATGTCATGAGAAAAAAGAATTCCAAGCGTCCAGATCAGCCGTGGATTCAATATATAAAACAGTCAATTCGTCATGATATTGAAACAGTATTTAGTGCGATAACTAGTCTATTTCCTAAATCAATTCATGCAGTCACTTATAAAGGGTTTTTACTCAAATTACAAGCATTTATCTTTGCTTTTACTTTAAAACAAGCATTTATCTAACTAGTAATAGTTTATACTAAAAGTTAAAATCTATCTCTCGGTTATGATCTGACGTAACCGAAGAGTTTTTGTGCGATCGCATGACTCTCCGGGTGCAAAGCACCCAGAGTCGCCTAACACGCAACTTGGGTTAGTATACGAACCTAGATATTTGGTGTTTCACCAGCACCGTCGGGAACATACCCAACTGCGTCACCAATATTGGACTTGGGGATTAGGATTCATGGCTTTTGTGGTTAAATGTTACCAAAATGACCCTCCCCAACGTTCCCAATTACGCCGTATTGTCTTGTGGTGGTTTAAGGATCAATTGAAGCAATTAAAAAATAGTTTGAGGGGTCGTCATGTCTTACCACCAACCATGATTTTTGCGGAATCTTGGGGCGGAATCTTAGGAATTTTAGGAGAATATCCCCGCTCTTTAAAACGTGTTGAGGAGATTCGGAGGCGATTTTCATGAATACCTTTGCTCCGTGGAAATTCTGCACATTAGACTTATCCGAAAATTAAACTAGCATAAAGATGGGATATGAAATTTTAATTTTATTAAGACATATAACAGCATTGAAAACCCTTGTACAGACTGGATTATAAATTTACGGACAAGTCTATTGATTTGAGTGTAGGTATTCCGGCACTTACGGCTGAACCAAAATATCAGGTGATTTATGCGGTGTTTTGGTGTCATCGCATTCCCCATTCTCGGCCACCGTCCACGACTATTGTCTCAGGTAAGCGCTCAAAGGATAGTTTTAACAATCTTTTTGCTTAAGCGTGATCAGGTAGCTCGCTCACGCTTAAGTAGACTAGAGCAACTAGCTTAGCACTCTATTTACGTACTAGGTTGAGCAATTCTTTAGGAGAAGCCAACAAGTCAATTGCGACGAAGAAGACTTTGCCTTGGGGATTTAGCAAAAACCGCCATGCAATATTCATTCCCACACTGGCACCAAACCAGGGAGTCTGCACTTTGCCTGTGACTTTAACTTGAGTATACCCATCTTCTACTGGCTCAGATACGCCACGCTCTGGCATCATTTTTAGTCCTTGGCATTCTTCACGCATATAAGCGCGGATCGCTTCCTGACCAACAATTGGTCTTTCAAAGGGAGGTTGCAAAGCACCTTCGGACATAAATAGAGCAACAGCCGCATCAAAGTCATTAGCATTCATGTTGTTGATATAGCCCAACACCGTAGGATTAGTAATCCCTTCAATGGTGACTTTAGTCCGAAATGCCGGTGCAGTAGGAGGAGCTACAGGCTCTGAGACTTTTTTGTAACTACCTGGAGCATTCGGGTCAAATCCCATGCTGACTACGGTGTTGCGTAGGATTGTGATTTGTTGACCTGGATCAGCTTGTCGGATTGCTTGCAACACATCGGCAGCTTTGGGAGAAAGCTTATAGCCTTCTGGGATAGGAGCAACGATTCCCTGAGCCATCCATTCTCCTAACTGATACCAGAAGCCCAGCTTGATGTTCACCGTGAAGGACGCATAGGAACGGCACAGGGGAGTATCAGCACGGTTAGCCAAATCGTACATGACTTGTGTTTGAGCCTCAAAAGGCATCTGCTTAATTTGTTCCATTAAGCCTTGTGCGAGAACCATGTTAGCTGCTCCTGGAGCAGCAACCGTAATAGATCTACCCATCTCGGTATAGGCAAACCAGAGTAATGCTAGTTGATCTTCAGCATTGAGCTGAGAAAACGATTCGATAGTAGCTGGAACAACGTCAGCAATTAGAGTGCCGGGAAAAATACTTTGAGCCGACTGGATGGTAAAAGACATAGCAAGAATTTCAAAGAGAAAACTAAAGTACTGTCAAATTGGAAAAATCAAATGTGCAAAAAACCGAAGCACAATATGCTACACACCACAAGATTTTTGCTGTTGAGTTGGATACTCAACAAAGCAAATCACTAGCTTAACTGCATAGTTATTCAAAAAGTCTTAATTAGCAGTGGTTTAACGCATTTGTGTTGTTTTTATATCTTTATGTAAAGAAACATAACAACTTTGTTACAAATAAGCAATGATTTCTTAGGCATATTTTGATAACTCCTGCTTATACAAGAGATAAGATTTCCTTAAAACACAAGGAACACCTGTGTTGAAAATCGCTCAAATCTTCTTAAGAGCGATAAAATTTTACCATTTCTGAAATCTAGAGCTTTTGTATATGAAGCGATCGCTTTACGCCTAAATGCACACGGATGGAATGTACCACAAATAGCACAGTATTTGGATTGGGCAGAACAGACGGTAAGGCAGACGATTCGACGCGGGCAATTTCAAAGGCGCTTACCTGAATTTCTCTTTCTCTCTAGCAAACTTTTCTACTCTAGAAAAAAATAACCTCTACAACAGAGGTTATTTTCATAAGATTATTCTATGAAATAGACAATGTGCTTAGACAAAATTAACTAGACACAGTAGATAGTTGCTGCTGAAAGAAAGCTTGCAAGACTCTCTCTGCCATTTGATGACTAGTTAAACCTAGTTCTGTCTTAGATTCATTTGGTTCAGCATGATCTACTAACACATCTGGTACACCAAACCGTTTTATGGGAACTAGAATATCAGCATCTAGCAGGGATTCTGCGATCGCAGAACCAAAGCCACCCATGACACAACCTTCTTCTAGAGTGATGACGCGGCCAATTTTCTTAGCTAAAGGCAAAATCAATTCGGTATCCAAGGGTTTAGCAAAACGGGCATTAATCACAGTAGCTTCAACGCCGTGTTCACTGAGAATTTCAGCAGCTTGCATCCCTGGATAGACCATTGTGCCATACGCAACAATTAACACATCATCGCCAGTACGGAGAATTTCTCCTTTGCCGATTTCCAAAGGTTCCCAACCTTCTTCCATCAAAGGAACACCATAGCCATTGCCACGAGGGTAGCGCATAGCGATCGGCCCACTGGTATGGTTAACACCAGTCACTATCATGCGTTGGAGTTCTGCTTCGTCTTTGGGCGCCATCATTACCATGTTAGGAATACAACGCATATAAGCGATGTCATACATACCTTGGTGCGTGGGGCCATCAACACCAACGATTCCTGCCCTGTCCAAACAGAAGAACACTGGTAGGTTTTGAATGCAGACATCGTGAATTATCTGGTCATAAGCGCGTTGCAAAAAAGTAGAGTAGATAGCGGCCACAGGGCGCATACCTTCAGTTGCCAGTCCCGCAGCTAGGGTGACAGCATGTTGTTCAGCAATACCGACATCAATATATTGATTGGGCAGTTTTGCCTGGAGTTTGTCTAAGCCTGTCCCCGTTGCCATCGCCGCAGTAATTCCAATGATTTTTGGGTTTTGTTCGGCAAGTTTAACTAGGGTGTGAGAAAAGACTTTGGCATAAGCAGGGGGTTTAGGTTTGCTGGAGGGGATAGCTTTGCCGGTTGCTACGTTGAAGGGGTTTTGGGCGTGGTACCCAACTTGGTCTTGTTCAGCAATTTCATAGCCTTTACCCTTAACTGTTACCACATGTACCAGAACTGGGCCCGGTATCTGATGTGCCTGTTGGAAAGTGGTAATTAATTCTTCTAGATTATGCCCATCCACTGGGCCAATGTAGGTAAAGCCGAGTTCTTCAAAAACGGCACCTACCTTGGGCACAGCCAAGCGCTTCATACCTTCTTTAATGCGTCCTAGTTCAGGAGACAATGATTCACCGACAAAGGGAATTTGCTTGAATTGCTCCTCAAGATTATCCTTAATGAATTGCACCGGTAGGCTGAGGCGCATTTTGTTGAGATAACGGGGAATTGCGCCAACATTGGGAGATATGGACATCTCGTTATCGTTGAGAACAACCAGTAGATTAGTTTTCGGCAAGTGTCCAGCATGGTTGATGGCTTCTAATGCCATACCCCCAGTCAGCGCCCCATCGCCAATCACAGCAACAGCTTTAAATTTTTCCCCTTTTAAGTCTCGCGCTACAGCCATGCCCAAGGCAGCTGAGATACTGGTGGAAGCATGTCCCGCACCAAAGTGGTCAAATTTGCTTTCACAGCGCTTGAGATAGCCGGCAATTCCGTCTTTTTGCCTGAGGGTGTGAAAGCTACTGTAGCGTCCTGTAAGGAGTTTGTGGGGATAAGCTTGGTGTCCTACATCCCAGATAACTTTATCTCGATCTAAGTCCAGTGTCTGGTAAAGCCCTAGCGTTAATTCTACAACACCCAAACCTGGTCCCAGATGACCCCCAGTTGCTGCTACGGTTTGAAGATGCTTGTCTCGAATTTGACGGGCAATCTGTTGCAGTTGTCGAACAGATAAACCGTGCAACTGATTGGGATGAGTGATTTCGCTCAGATGCATATTATACGGTTTTCCTCTCTAAGTCTCTAGTTTCGGTATTTTGATTTTCCCACGGTCGGGTTGCTGACTGAATCAGACTGTTACATTCTTACTAAGATTAGTTGTAGTGGACAGTATAACTTTGTAACTGGTAAGTTGTCAGTTTGCTCCTCCAGCGCCCTATTATCCTTCTCTTCCTACGGGGATTCTGGGCTATTTGGAATACTGGGAACTTCTGGTGTTTCTGGTTGTTGCTGTTGTCGTTGCAAATATTTACTCAATAAATAAGCCATATCCCCCCTGGTCATTGGTCGTAATGGGGCAATATTGCCTTGAGCATCTGTATTGATAAATCCTTCAGTAACTACTGTGGCGATCGCTTTTCTGGCCCAAGCAGGAATGGACGCCTGATCTGGACTTGGGGACAAAGTTTCATTAACAGTGTCATCAGGAAATTGAAATACACCATAAGCTTGGGCAAAAATTGCAAAAGCTTCTGCCCTTGTTACTCTTTGGTTTGGAAAAAACATATTACTTCGATAGCCTTTCATAATATCAGTTTTTAAAACTATCTGAATATCATCAAATGCCCAATTAGTAGGAGTAACATCTGGAATTACTAAATTTTGTTTACTAACAGCTTGTCTTTTATCTAATCGAAATGCTTTCACCATAATCGTGGCTAACTCTGCACGAGTAATCAACCTTTCTGGATAAAAATTTCCATCAGAAAAGTTGGTCATCCATTTGGTAGCAACTACCTTTTGAATAGAATCAGATGCTATTGCTGAAGCCGTTGGTGGCACTTGAGCTTGAGCAATTACTGGCAAGCTTTGTAGTAGTGCCACTAAGGAGATAATTGAAAACTGACGCATCACCATAACCACTTTTAGCTGCTACTGTGAATTAAAAAAACTGCGTTACCTTCAGTAAATTCCAAGTCTAGTGTATCTAAATTCTGTAACTCAGCTATTTCTTTTACATCTCGTGACGAACTTAGGCTTGAAAATGTTGCATAACTATTAAGTATGGTTTTTGGGCTATGGTCAAGGTGCTTTAATTCATAAAGCATAAGATAATAAACTATCTAAAATTTAAATGTTTATTCGTCATTTCAGTAAATAATATCTTGAGAATGCAACTTTGTATTAGTTCACTAGAGCAGGGGTTCCCCGGCATAAAGTAAGTGGCGAACCTGTAGGAAATTAGAAAAACTTGTTTTTTACCTTTTATCTTTTGGCGTTATCTGCCTACTACTATGGACTATAGTCAGTTTTTCAGGAGTTTTGGGAATGACTACAGCAGCAGATCCCGTGAAGTTAATGAAGCAAGAAGTTGGCAAAGCCGCAGCAGCTCTTGTCAAGTCAGGCTCAATTGTCGGATTGGGTACGGGGTCAACCACAGCATATACAATTCAGTTTTTAGGCGATCGCCTAAAAACTGGCGAACTTAAAGATATCGTTGGTGTCCCCACCTCATTTCAGTCAGAAGTTTTGGCCAAGCAGTACGGCGTCCCTCTCACCACCCTGGACGCTATCGACCACATCGATATTGCCATTGATGGGGCAGATGAAGTAGATCCACACAAAAATTTGATTAAAGGCGGTGGTGCAGCACATACCCGCGAAAAAGTCGTAGATTACTTGGCAAATCAGTTCATTGTTGTTGTAGATAGTGGTAAATTAGTAGACCGCTTGGGTTCTAGTTTCGCCGTGCCTGTGGAAGTAATCCCAATGGCAATTACTCCGGTGACTGATGCTATTAGAAAACTTGGTGGTAAACCTGAACTGCGTATGGGTGTAAAGAAAGCTGGCCCAGTAATTACCGACCAAGGCAACTTTGTATTAGATGTCACATTTGACTCTATTGATGATCCAGCCGGATTAGAAAAAACGCTGAATAACATTCCCGGAGTACTAGAAAATGGTATTTTTGTCAACTGTGTCGATTTAGTTTTAATTGGCGAAGTCAAAGATGGTCAGCCACTAGTACGGCAAATTTAAAGGGCATGGGGGATGGGGCATGGGGAATGGG
>NZ_JADEXR010000132.1 GCF_015206995.1 aff. Roholtiella sp. LEGE 12411
GGATATAAACGGACTTGTACAACCTTGTGTAACACTCAGCATCACCTCCTTGATGTGCTTACTCTACCATAAACATATATTGTGATAAAGCACTAAAATACAATAATTGGTGATTCCTCAAACACCCGGCTATCCATCCCCGCCCTGTAGAGGGACGGGGAATTCCGCCGAATTAGTTAAAATTTTTGTCTTTGTCTGAAGAAATGCAAAATCTTTTAATATTTCTTAGCTAGAATTGTAATAAAAATAAATATTTAGTTAAGAACAAGAGGGCTGTAGCTATGCAAAGCACCCAGTTCGATAGAATTTTGCAACGAGTGGCGACGATATTATCAGTTGTGATTCTTACCCTCAGCTTGATTGGCGTCACTACAGGAATTTTGCTGTCTTTTTATTACGAACCGACAGCACGCGGCGCTTATGAGTCGTTGAAAATGATTAATACACAAGTGCCATACGGTTGGTTGTTCCGCAGGGCGCATGATATTGCTGGTAACGCGGTAATTATCGTTGCCCTAATTCAAATTGTGGTAATGTTTCTCGGTCGGCAATTTCGTAAGAGTTGGCTGACTGCTTGGATTAGCGGAATTTTATTTACCCTAAGTGCGATCGGGCTAGATTGGACAGCCATGCTCTTAGACTGGGATCAATTAGGATACTGGCGTTTTAGCATTGAGCTAGGAACCATCGAAGCAATTCCCTTTATTGGTGGGCAACTGCGCGATATCCTGACTGGCGGTGGAGCTATTAGCACCGTTACCATCCAACACCTCTACACCATACACAGTTATCTGATTTCGGTAGCTGCCATAATTCTTGCTGTGGTAAATTTATCTGCTTTACTGTGGGAAGAAAAACAAATGCATCAAGAAGCGCCAAAACCTGAATTTAGTAATTTACGTAATTTACAACAACCACCAGAAGGCGAGTTTATTCCTTCATAAAGCTTCATAAGAAGTGCTGAGTTAAGAGTCAAAAGTCATTAGTCAATTATATTTTTCTTCCTGTGCCCCCTGCTCCCTCTGTTCTTCTTATCCCCCAGGAACCTCACTAGTTGAAAGTTGAGATAATTGGGTCAAGGGGACATCCTCAACCTCTGATAACTTTTCTAGAGACAGAGGCGTAGACTGGGTAGCACCAGATAAACGTTTTAAAAGGTTAGGTCTGGGGTCAAACAACAGGTATATAATGCGATCGCCAACTTCCCACTCTTGATTTGCTGGCATTACCTGTAGGCGTTCTTCTCGTTCTACCAATAGCGGTATCAACACCCCAGTCCGAATCTTTTCCTGTATATGATCCTGTTGGGTTGAAAATTCCAACTCATTCAGTGTGGTAGTCCCCAACTTAACTCGCCCATCATTTAGGTACTCATTCCAAGTCTTAATTGCTAAATCTGAGATGAAAGCTTGGTTAACTTTATTATTAGTTGAGGTATTCGCTTGGGGATCACGAGGGAAAACTGCCAAGACACGCGGCGGATTAAACTCCTCAGAAGCCCGTTGAGCCAAAACAAAATTCACCTCGCCATTACTAGTCATAGCTAAAAAAGTGCCTATAGAGGCAAGCCCTGCTTCTTCCAAAACAGCAGCATCCAACGCACTGCTAGCAATAACTCGGAGATTTTGCGCCTGGGCTTGGACTAAACATTTTGGGTCAGTATCAATCATTACCACGTTTTCTCCTCGTTCTTGAAAGAACCGGGCAATCAAAAGACTCAAGGGATTGCAACCAACAATCACCGCCCCAGTCACATCTTTGGAAGTGATTTGCAACCACTTAGCAACCCAGCCAGCTGTTAGACCTTCGCAGACCACAGTCATGATAATTGTGAGGAAGACTAGGGCTTTGATAGCATCACCACCGTTAATGCCCCGTTGTGTCAGCGAAATTGCAAATAAAGAAGCCACAGAAGCGGCAACAATTCCCCTAGGAGCAACCCAGCTTAAAAACAGTTTCTGTCGCCAGTTGAGGTCACTATTCCAGGTACATAACAGGATGTTAATCGGGCGAACGACGAACATTAGCACCAAAACGGTGAATAAACTACCCCAACCCAAAGCAAACACACTCGCAATGGATAAGTCAGCGGCCAAGAGGATGAATAGCACCGAGACGCTGAGTATTGTCAGCTGACCTTTGAAGCTCCGCAACAGGCGTTCTTCTGGTACTGAAGAGTTGGCAAATACTGCTCCTGCGACTACTGTTGTCATTACTCCCGACTCACTGCGGATCGTTTGTGCCAAAGTAAACAGGCCCCATAGAACCGCCAGTACCACTAAGTTTTTTAGCTCAAATGACAGAAAATTGGCGCGTTTGAAAATCAAACTCATCAAGTAGCCGCCTGCACCACCAATTGCACTACCAATACATAGGCGCATGAGTAAACCGATGATGGCATTGATCGGGTCAGTATCACCGTTCAAAATTGTATCTAGGACAACGAAGGCAAGGATAGCTCCTACTGGGTCTATTAAAACCCCTTCTCCTTCCAAAAGCGTTGCCACTTGTCGATCTACGCTGATTTGTTTGAGCAGAGGACTAATGACGGTTGGGCCTGTAACCACGACTATGGAAGCGTAGAGAAAAGCTATGTTCCAAGGAAATTCACCCAGCCAGTGAGCTGCCATGCTACCGCCAAGCAGTGTGATCAACGTTCCTAGAGTAACGAGCAATTGCAGGCTGAGTGAAACTCTACCCAACTCTCGTAGATCTAAATTAAGTCCACCTTCAAACAAAATTATTGCCGTTGCTAGGGAGACAATAACTTCTAGTCCAGTGCCTAGTGAATGCGGGTGCAACAGCCCCATACCATCAGAGCCAAGCAGAATGCCCAACAGCAATAATAAGACGATGCTGGGTACCCGGAGGTATGCAGCCAATACCTGGGCGCTAATGCCTGCAAAGACAGTGATCACCATCTGTAGGGTGATTTCAAAAGATGCTTCCATGTTGTAGATTTTGATCCATGTATTTCAAAATCTTTTGTAAAGAATTGTACATATTAACTTTACAGGGTACAACATCATAACTCTTTATTCCTTGTCCAATTCAGAGATTTTTTCATACTTGGCTCTTGATAAGAAAGCATTTGTAACTAATTGGTGGTTAGGCAAGAGTGCTTTTGGAATTAGCAATCAACTTCGGCTGTTTGAGGATTCTCCGCACTTCATGCGGGGCAAGGATGTCAATTGTCTGGTTTATGTTTCGCTTAGAGACGAGGAAAAGTTTGGAGTATCAGTGTGTGGAAGCTTTTGTTTGCACCCAGTTTAGCTAATATCAAATTTTTTTGGCAAAACCTGTTGACATAAGCAGGAAAATTCGTTACCTTATAAAAGGTCTGAGTCTAATGCCCCCATCGTCTAGAGGCCTAGGACACCTCCCTTTCACGGAGGTAACGGGGATTCGAATTCCCCTGGGGGTACTTAAGAAATATAAAAAGCAAGGAAATCGCTTCTTTGCTGGTATGAATTACCCTACCACCTGTGGTGAAATCTAAGTTATAGGATAGTTTTCGAGTTAATTAGCTGCTAGCTAGCTCCTCCACACGTTGGTGAATCGCTAGCATATTTAATCGTAGGTCTTTGCTTAAGCGATTTTCAACGATTGTCACTGGCATAGTGAGTTTGGGCCAAACTTGAATTGTGTAGCAAAGATTTGTTCCTATGCACTCACCAAGGGAATAAGGCTCTAAATACCAGCTACCAGAAAAGCCTTTGAAATCTCCCTCTATCATGCGGAAATTTATCTGTTTAGGGAAGTATTCTTCGAGATCCAAAACTACACGCGCACAGAAGTTGAAATTTAGTAAGCGGCCAGAGCCTATTTGCTCTAGTCTAATTCCACCCTTGGGATGCTCAATTAGACGACTCTTGGCAAGGTTGGGGATAAAGTCAGCCAAGGCTTCATAATCTGTCAAAACCTTCCAGATTTGTTCTACTGGTTGGGGGATTTTGATTTTAGCACTGATTTGCCTTTGGCGCTCTGCTATTTTCTCGATTTGGACTTCTACTTTAGCTGGTAAAGCACCTGTATCAGCAAGCAAATCCCCTTCTAGGTTAGTGTCATCACTGGGGAATTGGAAATCAAAGTCTTCTGTTGTGTTATGTTCTTTAGTCACTTTCAGAATATGGTTTGCTTTCATCAGAAAATTGGGGCAAAGTCAGGGTAAAGCAAATTTCGCTTAGTTGAGAATCCGAGATTGAAACACTCTCAACAGCGATCGCTCCATTTAAGTGTTGCACTAGAGACTTTACTAAAGCAAGTCCCAAGCCAGTACCTGGAGTCCAGCGCCCTTTACCGCGACGGAACTTATCAAATATGTATGTCGCTTCTTCTTCGGAAATGGCACGTCCTATATTCGTCACTTTAATAATAACTTGATCAACAAGCTGCTCAACTTGGTGAGAGGCTTGCAAGTGGACAAGAGTTTGATGCTCTGAGTATTTACAGACATTAGTTAATAGCTCTTGGAGGATGCGGTCAAAACTTTCTAGTTCAGTTTGTAGTATTAACGTCTCCTGTGGCAATTCTACAGAAATCCTTAATCCCTTTTCTGCAAGTTTTCGTTCAAAAGATTCTGTTATATCCTTAATTCTGGTATTTAAATCAACAGTTTCTAATTGTGGAGCTTCTTGATGAGACTCTAGTTTTTGGAGTGTCAGCAAGTCGTTAATTAAGTTAATTTCCTTTGTACATTCTTGCTCTAGGATATCTAAGTACCTAACTTGACGTTCTGGGGCTATTCCTGTCAGACGTAGATTACGAATAGACATTAGCATATTTGTTAGAGGGTAGCGTAAGCGATCGCTCATGTTGCTCAAGAATTCATCTTTGAGTTCGTTGAGTTTTCGCAGCTGCTCAACATATTGCCGTGTTCTTTCATGCAATTTTGCTTGCAGTTCCAGACTGCTCTGTAGTTTCGCTGTCCGTTCATCTACCAAAGTCTGAACTTGGCGCAATGTCTGTGACTGAATTATGGCATTGCTGACTTGAGCGCAAACCATTTCCACAAGATTTAATTCTGCTGGTTGCCAATTGCGAGCAACCTTTTGCTGTAGCACTAAAAATCCTAAAACTTTGGCCTGACTCTCTAATGGCATTAACAATGCTGTAGGCAATTCTTTGACTGCAAACAATGAAGCAGCTGGCGAGGTATCGTTTTGCTCTGTATAGTCATCGATGATTAGTGGTTTTCCAGAGTCTGTGAACACACGTTGGCATAAACCACACTCTGAGAGCAAAAAAGACTCATTCAAAGTGTCTGTACTAGTACCGTAAATTTGTGTTGCTCTATTCCATTCAGCATGTACGGTAGCTTTCGCTCTTGGAACTTGTTTTTTGGGTCGAGTCCTAAACAGCGGATCTGTGTATTTCAGCAGTATGAGTAAACCGCGATCTGCCTGTAGAGATTCGGCGGTAGAGGCGATTACTAACTGGAGCATTTGATTTAACTCCAAGTTACTCCGACTTAATAAAGTTAATTGCTTGATTAAGCTTTGATGCTGATCGCTTTTTTGGAGGTACTGCTGTTGATGAGCAATCAACTGAGCCTGTGCCATTCGGGAAAAAGCGATCGCGCAAGAAGACTCTAGGGCTTTGAGTAATTGCTTTTCTGATTCACTCCAATCATAGGGTTGGAATTTAATCAGACTAATCACCCCATTATTATTGCCACCAAATCGGGTGGGAATCGCTAAAACCGCTTTTATTGGTAGTGGCAAATATTGACACCCGATTACCAGACTGTTTTGAATAATTGAAATATCCTCAATAGTCAATGGCTCAGCAGCACATTGCACTACTGGCGAGTCCATAAGCAACTGTTCCATCGAGAATATCTCGTTTGGGTGTGGCAACCCTAGATACTCATCAGCACACCAATTACCAGTAGCCGCTTCGCTAGATTCCTCACTCGTCACTGGAACCAAACAACAGCAATCTACTTGGAAAATAACTCCCAGCAATTGGGCTATCTCTTGCAGCATCAATGCAGTCGCTGAGCTATTGGCGATGATTTGGTTAATTTTTTGTACCAATTGGTGGGCAGGTTCTTCCTGATGCTGCATCAGTTTGATTTGGTATGGTTGTAGTTGTTCTACGTCATTTGGGTATTGTGGCAGCGACGATAAAGGCTTTTTCATTCCTGGCACGCCCTTGGATAATGACCCCATTGTTTTTGCACCCAACCTCTTGGCATATTCTTTACTAATAGTGATGTTGTTGCAACCTGGTGATTTGCAAATTTTGTATGAATACTTTCTCTCACCTGTTATAGCCTCTTTTTATGTCAGATGACCAAGTTAGTGGTGTATTAAACAAATCTCGATATAGGTAATAAGATACGTAGAATATCCTAAAATGCCTCAGCCAGATTATACTTGGCTTACTGATATTAAGGTAATTTACTCACTTGGACTTAGAGTATCCTGTCTGTAAGTATACATAAACCGTAATTTCTCTGGAATTGAGGCAAAATCTCCAGAAAATCTCACCGCGCTAACACGGAAACAGCTATAAAAAACATGTAATATTTTTTTCACAATGTTTACGCTGAACAAGCTACTCTTAGTATCTGTAGAACTTTCAGGGAAATTCTGTTTTAGCAGAACTTCAGTAAAAATTTTAACGATTATTCAAGAACAGATTGAGTATTTATGCTTAAGAACTAATTACTTTAACAATTTAATATATTATTTTGAATAAACTTTACTGACAAAATTATGAATGCAATCCAGTTACTACTGAGGATAACTGGGCTGCATTCATCTGAAGGTAAGACTATCCAGCCAAACTCTCGACACTCAGAGGAACCATGTCACCATTCCTCGTTAGTCCTAACAACATTGGTTGTTGGGGTTGAATTAATTGACCTGTAAGTACGCAGCGTTCTTCTTGCTGAGCTATTGCAGCTATGCTAGCTCGAATATCGGCTTGCGAAAATCGAGGCTTCCACTCACCTGATTTTTGCTGCACATAATTCCAGAGAATATCTCGGATCAAAGCTTGATACCCCTGATTGCCTGCTATTTCTTTGAGTTTATCTTTGAGCTCTCGCTCTAGGCGGATGCTGGTAACTTCCATATCGGTGGTTGGGGTGCGGGCGATCGTATGCATGATTTTTTCTCCTTAAAGGTATAGACAGGATAGTAATACAAGTGTAGTATGTTTAAAGGAATGTTCAATAGGTGAAATTTTCTGTGAAATCCATTTACCCCATCTCTACTACCTTGCGTGCTACCAACTACCGAGCCGGTTGGGAATTAGCTGTTGTGGGAGTGGAGTATTTATTTATGGGCGATGGTAGCCAAAATTATGGCCAAATCACAGAGGGTAATAATGATTTTAGATATCTCAGCATTGGTGTGCTGAATGCAAAACTACAACTAGATGAAGGAAGCGGGAGGTACAGGCATAGAAATGCTGTACCCATATAAGACCAAAAAATTTTCCGGTCAATTTCTAACCCCCGCTTCAGCCAAACAAGAAGCGGGTTTTTTTTTATAAGGAGTGAAGTTGTAGCGCTACACACTTCTGGATGGATGTGCAAGCAGACCTGGAATAACAGGAGAGCATAAGAAATGCTGAAATTAACTTATACTGATAGGAGCTTTTACTTAGAGTGTCTCACTCTGTCACTAGAGGAATGGGTAACGCAGCGAGTAATTTTGGCACTGCGAGTCGGTCAATATCTATGCGTTGAACCCAGTACCGCTTCTTTTTTGCTTCCTGTTGATTTGCCAGGAGTAGAAGTACTAAAGGCTGAGGTAAAACGCGATGACAAAGAAATTATTGCTTTGTGTGCCTGCGATACCGATTATATAGAGGTCACTCTGCGAGGTTCTTGGCTATCAGATGGTTCTGATAATGCTATCGGTGTGTTTGTCACTACTATAAGCGATCGCGCTGAGTTCTTTTTGCACAGACTTTGGCAGGAATCTCAAGAAAGCAGTGCTTCTGTCATGAGCGAGTAAACGAAATAGTAGGATGAGTATAATTTTTCACTGAAAATTAGCGGTGAAGAAGCCCATTTTTTTTTGACGCCGCTTTCAATAAATTCGAGTACCGTTAGGTTACTAAAATTATGTTAAGTTGATCTACCTAGGGAATGATTTTCTTGTAAATATGAATAGCAGCAACTTCATTCCACAGACCGATTCAAGCATTGATGTCTTTAAAGTAGAAATATATAGGCGAACCATGAATGAAAAATCTGGTCAAACGCAATGTATTCATTGAATAATGGGCAGAGTATCTACTCAATATCCATTACTGAGTCAATGCGGAATATGAGGACAATTTTTTTCGTAAAGTTCGGTGAACAAGAACTTCCAGATGGAAGCACATCCGTGTAATCGACTGGTCAAATCGACTAAGTGAAGGCGTGAGTTTCCCTCTCCAAGTAAAAGTTCTGCGTTGTTAAAGCTGTTATCGAGGATTCCAAATGAAGATTATTGCTTCTGTTTTATCTATCTTACATCCAGTACGCTTTCTAGTTGTGGCTTTTACCTGCGCCTTGCTATTTTTGTCTAGTGCTTTTCCTGCTTTTGCCATCGATAGTTATCAAAGTGACCCTACCGAAGCTACTACACAACTACTTGAAACTCAGCGCGAAACTGACGAAGTAGCAAAATCAGCACCACTTGGACTCAAAGAAGTTCAAAACAAGTCAAACGAAGGACTGAATGAGGTTCAAGGAGCTGCTGATATTGACAAGCAGAAGCGCCCCAGTAATTCGCAGAGTTCAACCTCAGTAGAGGAAAATGTAAAGAACTTTTTGGGAAAAGTTACAGGTAAGTAACAAAATTAATACATTGATAATGTGTCAGTGATAATGGGTAATTGCATAGAAGCAGTTACCCATTACTAATTAGTAGTATTAAGCTTGCACCTTCTTAAGGTATAGGCATAATTATAAATCAGGGAATTAATTTAAATTAACAATCTTTCCTTGGGTTGATGTGTATTATGTCTCCAATTTGAGAACTTAGTAAATAAGTTCGCTTAGGGATGGAAAATAATGCGTGCGATAAACATTGGTTTGACAGAAGAACAGCGTCAAGGTGTAATTAATCTGTTGA
Source organism: aff. Roholtiella sp. LEGE 12411 (assembly GCF_015206995.1). Lineage (GTDB taxonomy): Bacteria > Cyanobacteriota > Cyanobacteriia > Cyanobacteriales > Nostocaceae > Komarekiella. Next base: position 9,081 of record NZ_JADEXR010000132.1, read on the forward strand.
ATCAAGATTTGGCAGATGCCTATTTACTGTTGGTGAAAACCAAAAAGTATCACTGGGATGTCGTCGGGCCTCAGTTCCGCTCTTTGCACCAGCTTTGGGAAGAACACTACGAAAAGCTTACTCTCAATATTGATGCTCTGGCAGAGCGGATTAGGGCTTTAGGCGGTTATCCGGTTGGCTCAATGGAAGGATTTCTCAAGATTACTACCCTAAAGGAACATGCTGGTAGTGTTCCCACAGCAACGGGGATGGTATCTAATCTAGTAGAGGATCACGAGCAGGTTATTCGCAACTTAAGGGATCATGTGGATAAGTCTGGTGATCAGTTCCACGATCAGGGAACCGCTGACTTTTTAACCGGACTGATGGAAGAGCATGAAGAAATGGCTTGGATGCTGCGTTCATTTATTGAAGGACAGGCACTCGAAGGAGACGGTACAGAACCTGCTACACAAACTAAAACTCCTGTAGGTGTGTAGGTATTAGCAGACACAGGCAAAAATATAATGTCTACGTGAAGGTTGGTGTGTAACTAGTTGAGGGAGGATTGATTCCTCCCTCAATACTGGTGTTGCTCTGTTGTCTACCGCATCTGTCTGTTATGTCAACAGCAAAAAAATAACATAATACAAGGAGTATTTAAATGCCAGAAACGTATAAAGCAGAACGTACTATCTCTGCTGCATTTAAAGAACAAAAGCAAATTGATGATGTGATTCGGCGTTTATTAGACAGAGGTGTACCGAGAGATCATATTTCGGTTATGGGCAGAAACTTCCAGTCTGAAACTCGGATTTCTGGGTTTATTACTAAAAAAGATGTGATTTTGGGAGGTTTGAGAACAGGGGCAATATTTGGCTCCTTGTTTGGCTCCTTTCTCAGCTTACTTACAGGTGTAGGTGTACTATTTATTCCATTTGTCGGTTCAATAGTAGCAGCAGGGCCTATTAGTGCAGTGCTGCTGGGAGCTGCAAGTGGAGCGATCGCAGGTAGCGCTGGTGCAGGTTTAGTATCCGTTCTGACGACTTTGGGTATGCCAGAAGATAAAGCTGCTATCTACCAAACCCGCTTACAAGCTGGAGAATTTTTATTAATGGCAGAAGTTCCGAGCGATCGCGCCGGAGAATTTCAATTGCTGCTGGAAAGTGCTGGTGCTGAAGAAATTCATACAATTGAGAAAACTTTATCTCGTCCCTGTGCTGGTAAATGCAACAGTCCAGAAGATTTGTCTCCTGAGGTTCGTTCTCATCTTTCTGATGAAGCTCAACGCACATTCATTGAGCGCTACAACGCTGTCCTCAATGAAAAAAATGATGAGTTTACGGCTGAAAATGCTGCTTGGGAAGCGGTTCACCAGCAATTTGATGAAGATGATAACGGTGTTTGGTCAAAAGCTAAGGCCAATGTCTAGCCCTTTCAAGGTGGTGAAATTTGGAAGGAAGATTGGTTATTTCAACCTTTAAAAAGCCCAAAATCTGAGAAGATCAGGACTTACGCAAGTGTCATATTTTTAACGCCAGAGGTTGTCCAGAGTCAAAGGTCAAAAGTCCAAAAAACCTTGATTCTTGAACGCCACTTGCTTTAAGTCGGCAGAGCCGCAAGGGCGCAGTGGCTCCCCTTGACTCTTGACTCTTGACTCTTATACCAGAAGCCTTGTGTGCCAGTTGCGTAAGTCCTAAAGATGTTGCGACAACATCCCTGATTTCTCCTTTATATTGCCGGATTAGCCAAGCTTATATTTTCAAGCGATGAGCAAGTGCAACCCACTCGTTAAATCGTTCACAATCAACTAACTCAAATCCTGCATCTGTTAACGCTGTTACAACATTTTCTTCGTGATCGGTGGTAAAACCAGCTGTAATCAGTAGTCCTGTGTATGTATCAGTCTGACGCAGCGACTGCTGAAAGTCATTGGCAAGGGCAATATGCATCCGCGCCAAGATATTTGCAACAATGAGGTCAAATTGTTCTGTAGTCTCAATTTTGGGCACATTTTCGATGGTGTTTCCACCCATCCAATGCCCCATATCGCTTCCACATCCCAGGCTGGCTTTGATCACTTTTACCTGCTGCTCTACGCCGTTAAGATGCACAGCATCCTGAGTTGCTTGCACAGCAATACTATCGTTATCTAGTGCTAAAACCTTTGCTCCTAGCTTCGCCATCGCAACACTTAGAATACCTGAACCCGATCCCAAGTCGAGAACATTCATTGTGGGGAAGATGTGCCGCTCAATCATTTTGAGGCTAACAATGGTTGCTGGGTGTAGACCACTGCCAAAGGAGAGGGTTGTCTTCAGTCTCAAAGTTATTTCGTTTGCTGCTTGAGATTGATCAGGTACATCAGAAGTCAGCACCACGAACCGATCCCCAATTCGATGGGCTAGGGGATTGAGTCTTTGTGCGTGTGTGATCTCCTCAACCAGAGTTGTTTGTACAGCCGTCGCTAGTCCTGTACGGTGCAAAGGTGATAGTAAATTAACAATTTTTTCTACACGTGCCCGCGAATGGACATCATGAGCTATGTATAAGCGAATTGTAAACGTCCAGCCAGGGAGTGCTAGATTGCGATCGCCTCGCTGATCTGAGTTGAGTTCGGCATATTCTGTGATCTGCACATCATCAATATTGATCGTCTCAGCAACCAGGGTATAGACCCAATCAACAGCCTCGTTGGTTGTGTCGAGGCTTAATTCTATCCACGGCATTTTCTCTTCTTCTGGCATGGCTGCATTGCTGTAGAACAATTACTGACTACATGGGGTCAGAGATTCTCACCTTGAGGGTAGACAGCTTTTCAATGCTAACCGATGCTTGAACCTAGTTTTTAGCTTAAACCGACAGAAGCCCCACATCCGACCGAAGGCGGTGTGGGATGAATGACGCCTTTCATTTCTACAGAGACGTTGCAATGCAACGTCTCTGTAGAGTTTATGCTGTGATAGTCCCTAATGCCTTGTCAACAGCTTGCAGTGCTGTATTGACTTCTGCCTCGGTAACAATCAGCGGAGGTACGAACCGGACAACTTTTGGCCCGGCTGGTACCAGCAATACGCCCTCATCTATAGCAACTTTGACGATATCAGCTGCGGTTAGTTGAGTGGATGCTTGCAACTCTAGACCGTTGATCAAACCCCAACCCCGAACTTCGGCAATTTGATCAGGATATTTTGAGGCGATCGCTTTTAATCCAGTTCGCAACTGTTCACCTCGTTCTTCCACATTCTGTAAAATTTTCTCCCGTTCCAATGTGTGACAAACACTGAGTGCCACTCCACATACAAATGGATTTCCGCCAAAAGTGCTAGCGTGTTCCCCTGGTTGGAAAACATCACAGAATTTTTTGCTCATCATTGCTCCGATGGGGATACCACCACCCAAGCCTTTGGCACTGGTGAAGATATCCGGCTCAACGCCAAGATGTTCATAACCCCATAATTTTCCACTGCGCCCCATGCCAACTTGCACTTCATCAAAAATTAGCAAAATGCCGATTTCATCACAAATCTGCCGCAGCTTTTGGAAGTAGGCAATATCCCCCGGACGTACCCCACCTTCTCCCTGCAATGGCTCTATTAAAATCGCCGCCACACGATAATCACCTTCATCTAACTCGCTAATCGCCGCTTCCACAGCGTTAATATCGTTGTAATTTACGTAGTGGAACCCAGGAACCAAAGGATCAAAATATTTTTGATACTTCGCTTGTCCGGTGGCGGTAACTGTTGCTAAAGTCCGCCCGTGAAAACTGGCATTGGCGGTTAAAATAATCGGTTTTTCAATTTCTAATACTGTGTGGGCATATTTCCGCGCCAGTTTAATTGCGGCTTCGTTAGCCTCAGCTCCAGAGTTGCAGAAAAATACGCGATCGGCACAAGAATGTTCAATTAGCCATTTTGCCAATTCACCTTGCTCAGGAATGTAGTACAAATTAGAGACATGGTGCAGCTTCTGAATTTGGCGTGTCACCGCTTCTACCATAGCTGGGTGGGCATGTCCCAAAGTGCAAGTGGCAATTCCAGCCACAAAGTCCAGATATTCCCGCCCTTGTGTATCCCAAACCCGGCAGCCAGCACCTCGTTCTAGGGCTAAGGGAAACCGGGCGTAGGTGGACATGACAGCTTCATTAAAGCTATCTGTATCAAAAGGACTAGATGCTACAGAACCTGAATCTGGGGGGATGGTGGCTTGGTCAACGAGAGTTTGTAGGCTCACTACCGCTGCTCCTGAAAGTTTTTCATTATATAGTTATTTACTAGTTTCCTAGAAATCCCTAAAAATTACTTTTGATTTAGCATAACTCGCACTTATTCTTAGGCTAACGCTTATAGGAAACAGACGGGAGTCTGAAAGCCCCGGAGGAACAATAGCGTAGCAATGTATTCCGTTCTTTAGACCGGGGATGAAAGACGACTCGATGGCTTTTAAGCCACCTAATTACCTATTTATATCTGCGCTTCCAAATCCTCACTAAGGCAATTTGTAGCTAGCAACACGTATAGTTAACTGACCTTGGCGGGGGTTTTGACTGAATACAAATGCACCTTCCTCCCTTTCATCACTAGATAAAAAGTCAATCTGTTGCTCTCCTGATTCTGCAACTTTGCCGTTAATCAGCAACTCAGCCATAATCTGAACGGATTGAGCTGTGTCTCCTCCAGTGTTCACGACTTCAAAGGGGACATAAAATTGCCCATTAATTTCTCGAATTGTTTGTTTTTTAGTGACAGAAAGGATTGGTGGTTGATTCTTGTCGTTTAGCCAAGTGTAGCCTACCAAGCTAACAATCACTGCAAGAATGAATGAGGCAGCACTGAATGTTACCCACTCAGCAGGCGATCGCTCTGGTTTGTGTTGTTCTGTTTGAGTCATATCGCTAACCTTCCAGCTGCACCGCCGATAGTTGCAGGTAATCCCAACACTAAGGTGTGATCTAACCACATTGTCCAGGGGTCGCTAAAAGTCAACTTTTGAAAGAACCACAGCATAAAAGCGGCTGCTAGCAATGACACTAAGTAGGACATTATGGTTTCACTTGATGGTCGTTGAAAAATTCCTTGTTGCTGCATCCGCCTTTGCTGGTTTGAAAAGCCTGCTTGAAATACAATGCCATAAGAAATCAGTAAAGATGTGGCAATCATTGCCAACTGCCAAGGTGGCGAAGCTGCGGCTGCTAGCATGGGAACTTCATCTGTTGGAGCAATGCTAAATGCAATTACGGTTGCACCAATTAGGGTTGCACCCACATCGGCGAAGGTGGCGTGTAATTCATCTTTTGTTGAATTGCTTTCCTGATGAGTTGTTTGTTCTTCTCCATTACTATTACTAATATTTCCCAAAAACTGGTTTGCTAATGCTACACCGAAAGTGAATGGTACGCTTTCAAAGATAATTTTACCTACAATTCCTTTGACAGAAGTTTCAGGTGTTAATTCTCGCAATAGCAACAGCACAAAGGCAGAGCAAGCTAGCCCGATCGCCATTGCTTCTACAGTGTCTATTACTGCTTGATAAGATCGCCAGTTATGTCTGCGTTTACGAAAACCTTCCGTCTGATTGAGTAACAACACCACGATAAACATCAATGCGATCGCCATCATCATTAATTGTGGTTTTGCCTGTGTCCCAATCCACCAGACTTCCATTGTATACAGCAATGGGATGCCAAATAAAAAGCCTCCACAAGCACCGCGAATGATGTCATTTATTTCAGTCTTCCACACATTTTTCTGACGTTTTTTTACCACTCCTATCACCAATATTTCCAGAGTAAAATTTAATCGCGTAACAAACTTTTCAAGCCGGAAGCGGATATTTTTAAGCTATGAGTTGATAATTTATCCAGGCTTCCCAAAAAATATAAATTGATAGTATTCCTAAAAAAAGCCTCAGTGTAAGGCTGACAATTGAATCTGGTATTTTTGGTAGTGTGCGAGTACTCATCTGAACACCAATAAGACCTCCAAATCCCAAAATTATACCTTGAATAAACAGAATATTTCCCTCTAATGTGTGTCCTGTGCAGGCGGCTAAAGCAGTAATCACAATAACACCTAAACTAGTCTGAATTGCTACTTTAATTTCTTCTTTCAGGAGCAATATTTGCAACGGCACCATAATCGTACCGCCACCCAAGCCAAACAGACCTGCTAAAATTCCTGCTGCTCCACCAGTGCCAATTTTAGTAAGTAATGGGTTAAATACTGGGGCTGTGCTCTCATTTTCTTTTTCCTCAGAGGCCAGTTGCTTGCGAAGCTCTATTAAATAGATATTAACAAGTAGTATAATGCCAAATGAAAAGAGTATTATATATGATGGGATTTTGTTAGCAAAATAGACTCCTATCCCAGTAGTTAGGAAAGCTGGAATTCCTAAGTAAATGACTCGTTTAAAGTCAAAATAACCCATCCACCAATTTTGCAAACTTCCAGAAATTGAAGTAATCACAATAGCAAGACTACTAGTAGCGATCGCTTGAACTGGTGTATAACCTAGTGTGACTAAAAGAGGAATTGTGATAATACCACCACCTATTCCCAAAAGTCCAGCTATCACTCCAGATATTAGACCACCAGCTACTAAAATCAACCAACTAAAATCAATCATAAATAGTTTTCTTAAAATAACTAATTTAACGTATCGGCTCTAGCTCTTTAAAACTTACATAGAGTAATCTGATTTGATTCGTGAACTGACTCGTAGAGATGGGGGATGGGCTGTCTCTTATACACA
>NZ_JADEXR010000133.1 GCF_015206995.1 aff. Roholtiella sp. LEGE 12411
GCATTGGGCATTGGGTAGGGGCATTGGGCATTGGGGATTAGGAAGATAAGGAGGAATTATTGAGCAGATCTCTCCTTTGTCTCTGCTCTCTTCCTTATGTTTCTCCACTCCTCCACTCCTCCACTCCTCCACTCCCAGTCCCCAGTGCCGATTTTTCAATAACCGCGCCAAACACCGATGAGAGAACCTTGTACCTGCACATGCATAGCTGCAACTTCAATGGGATTGTACTTAGGATTTGCTGGTTTGAGGGTAACGCGATCGCCGCTTCGATAAAAACGCTTTAATGTAGTACCGTATCCATCAACTCTGGCAGCGACGATGGTACCATTTTTCAGATGATTTGGTTCTACTACTGGACGCAAGAATACCAAATCTCCATCAGCAATTAAATCCTCAATCATGCTGTCGCCGGCTACTCGCAAAGCATAGGTTTGAGCAGGTAATGAGAAATTAGAAAAGTCTAGATGATCTACAGTATCGGTGAATGGTTCAATTAAACCACCAGCTGCGATCGTGCCCAAAATCGGTACACCTTGCTTGACAGGATGCAAAATCCGAATAGTTCGCGCCTTCCCTTCATTCCATTCTATATATCCCTTGACGCGTAAATGCTCCAAACGACTTTGAATTGGTGCTGGCGACTTTAAGTTCATCGCCTGCATCATTTGCCGAATTGAAGGTGAATGTTGGTGCGTTCGGATGTATTCTGCCAACCATTCGTAAAGTTCTTGTTGAGCTTCTGTTAGACGTTCCATAAATTTCTCAGGAAGTAATTATAAATGTTCCTAGAACATTAGTACTACAAAAAACTCGCCATAACAAGACAAAAGTAAAAATATGAAAAGTGAAAGAAAGATAATTCTTTTATTTTTTGCTTATTGATTTTTGATTTTTCACGAAGAATATAGTCGGGAGTTAGGGGGAGCAGAAGAGCCGGAGGTAGAAAATAATTCTAGACTCTAGACTTTTGACTACTTTCACTCTGCCCCTAAAATACTTACAAGCAAAGCCTTTTGAGCGTGTAAGCGATTTTCTGCTTGATCCCAAACTCGTGATTGGGAACCTTCGATTACTGACTCGGTAATTTCTTCACCGCGATGGGCTGGTAAGCAGTGTAAAACAATTGCCTGTGGGTCAGCAAGGCTCAATAGTTGCTCCGAAATTTGGTAAGGTTGGAAAATTGGCAAGCGATCGCCTGCTTGTTCTTCTTGCCCCATACTTGCCCAAACATCGCTATAAAGTACAGCAGTTCCCTTGGCCGCTAATTCTGGATTATGAGTGAGGAGAACTTCAGTTTTATTATTAGCGATCGCTCTTGTTTGTTCGACGATCCTAGGATCTGGTTCATATCCACTTGGGGTAGCAATTCTGACATTCATTCCTACTAAAGCGCAGCCAAGCATCAGCGAATTCGCCACATTATTGCCATCGCCTACGTAGGTTAAAGTTAACCCAGCAAGTGTACTAAAGCTCTCTTGAATCGTTAGCAAATCAGCTAATATCTGACAGGGATGCTCTAAATCAGTAAGCGCATTAATTACAGGATTCTTGGCATAGTGAGCAAAAGTTTCCAACTCCTGCTGTGCAAAAGTGCGAATTGCCAAAATATCCAAATATCGATCTAACACCCGCGCCGTATCCTGTAAAGGTTCACCGCGACTAACTTGAGTGACATTAGGATTGAGATCGATTACCTGTCCACCTAATTGGTACATCGCCACCGTAAAACTCACCCGTGTGCGAGTTGACGCTTTAGAGAACAACAACCCCAATACTTTATTACACCGCAACTTTAGCCGTTGCGATTTGAGTTGAGTTGCCAATTGCAGGAGTTCCTGAAGTTCCGTTGGACTTAGGTCTGCCAGACTTAATAAATCTCGTCCGATCAACGCTGTCATGCTTGTGATCTGTGAAAGAACAATTACTTATTTCTGTTCCTTTACCCAGCTGTAGCAAAAAAATACAGTTTTAAAACTGTATCAAGATTTTTGCGTTTAGCCTAGGATTTGAGATAATTTTGCTATGAATATTAATTTATCAACTTAATCAGTGATTTAAATTGGGTCTATTGGGGATTAGAGACTTTTAAGATTGGGTAAAAACCCCACCTCTTGTGGGTGGATTTCTTTATAGTCCAATCTTTGAGTACCTAATTTTATTTATCACACTTTTAACCCCCATTCAAGCATCTATAGGCTGAAAAACAACTAGATAAAAATGTTTATTTGTACTTGATGGTAGACAATCAAATTAATTATGGTACAATAGGAAGTCGGTTAAGGCTTGAAAGCATTAATCATGAGCGCCAGCATAGCACAGTGGTAGTGCATCCGACTTGTAATCGGAAGGTCGTCGGTTCAAATCCGACTGCTGGCTTTCAAGCAAAATCAATACTTACCTTAGCAGGACTAGCTTTCTGCTTTTTAGCTGATCACGGCTTTCGGCGATTCAAAGTATTATTATTATGCCAAATTACCTAAAATTGTGCTTAATTCTAAAACATTTTTAGTTCAAATTTAGCCAGGATGTCAAACGTGAAATTGATGATTGAAGCTGTTAACGAGAGATTGAAAGCAGGCAAGATAAAAGTGAGAGTGGATCAAAGAGGCGATCGCTTATCTCTGCGTGCTACCCGTTGAACCTTTGAGGGAGTAAGCGATGGAGTTGAGGCAGCAAGGGGAGTAGAAGTGATTGAAGAATTGGGCGATCGCAAGCCTTGGAAAGAACAGCCAGCCAGGACAGAAGCAGTAAAAGCAGTACCTAAAAATATCAGTTTCATTTGGCTATATCAATAAAGGATCTCTTGCTTAGATCTCCCAAAATCGGTGCAAAAATCATTGCTAGCTGAAAAATTTTTCATCACCCCACAAAGGGCGATCGCGTCCCATACCCCTGCTAGTACAAAAAGCTGAAGCGCCCTTACTAGAGGCGCTTCAGCTTTTCAATACAAAGACTATAATTTTGCTAGTAATCAAAATTACTTACTGGCTAAAGCCAGAGGTGGAGGGCAATCTTCCTCTAGCTCTTCGTAGTCAAACGCTTCTTTCAAAGCAATAACTTGGTCATCAGGAAACCTAACAACCAGTTGTAGCTCCCCCCCCAATGCCTCTATGTATTTTCGCAACGTAGAAAGCATTAAATCGGTGCGCTGTTCAATTCGAGAAACGTTCCCTTGATCAATCTGAAGGATCTGAGCTATTTGTGCTTGAGTAAACTTTAGTGATTGTCTGAGTTCCTGTCTGGTCATTTCCTCAGCTATAATCTCTGCTGATCGCGCCTCGATTTTCTTTTGGCGATCAAGCGGTAATTTCTTTAGTTTTTCTTTTAAAGTTATCGCCATAGTTAACTCAACCTTTCTTTTGTCACAATTGGGCTAAGTGTGCTGCAAATCTAGCGTCGGCCTTGTTTATAAGTTGCTTGTAGAAATGACTTTGACTAACACCAGACTTGTCACCAGCCACTAATAAAATTGCATTTCGTTTTGGATCGAATGCAAATGCTACACGCCATACACCATCTGCTGCTTTAAAACGCAACTCTTTCATGTTAGGGTGCTTTGAGTCTTTGAGCGTATCTACCTTTGGCCGCCCTAGTTGAGGGCCAAATTCTTCCAGTGAACCGGCTTGAGCAAGCAACTCATCCTGTACTTCTTCTGGTAAATCATCAAACTCCGGCTCAAAGTCATCATGAAATTTAACTGTCCACTCCATTAATATTATGCGCTCAAATACATATTCACAAGAGTATATCAAGGTAGCAGATAAAACTGACATTTAGGTAAAGGCTGTTATCGGCGATATTTCTCGTGCCGATATTATTTGATAACTCTCAAATAGGTTTTCTCCCGGCTTGGGAGTGAATTCGCGCAAAGTCAGAGCGGAGGCTTCTTCCGAGCTGAACTTTGTAAGAGGCTCACTTTTTCCCATTACTTCCCTATATATCTATCGCTACCCTAAGCTCAGCTAAAAAAGCTTTTCAACAGCACTGCTGAACTGTTCGTAAGGAGAAACTCCCACAATGGTTTCTGCTAATTCACCATCCTTGAAAATTAAAACCGCTGGAATATTGCGAAGACCAAATTTTTTAAATATCGGTTTGTTGTTATCGATATCTACCTTAACGACCTTGGCGCGACCTTTGTATTCCTCTGCAAGTTGATCCATTAACGGACTAACCAGGCGACAGGGGCCACACCAAGTAGCAGTAAAATCAACAACTACTACTTTCTCTTCACTTAAAAGAGCATCAAATTCACTCTCTTGAACGTAAGCAACTGTATCAGTAGACATTCTTTAATTCTCCTGTGTGAAAATCAAATTTTAGCAAAAAGCTAACTGTACAAACTATACTCTCTTCTGCCGTATAAATCCCAATCATCATTATTAGTACCAAAACTACCCATAATTACAGATGAACATAAATACAGTTATAGGATTCCTATTTGATTTTTGAAATAACTGCGTACACCTCTAACTCCCTTTTTTCCCATTCCCTATCCCCTATCCCCCATTCGGTGTCTCTACAAGTCAGTTCACGAATCAAATCGGATTACTATAGTACCTATTTGTAGGAGTACAGACATACTCAAAGTAGCTGTGAATATAGTTGCTTAACACTTCTGAAGAAATTACTTATGTTTTTTGATTTTGTGACTTAAATCTACCTGCAAGAAACTCTCGTTTATGTAAATGCTTTGTCTTACGTTTGTTAACTCGCTCTCGCCACATACGGAAACTAGATTCTTTCATTTCAAGTTTCATTAAGGCAATTACTTGTTTCTCAAGGAGTCCAAACTGAGTTTCAATAGCATCGAAAGGTGTTCTATCTTCCCATGCCATTTCAATGATGCGATCAATAGTTTCCGAGTCAAGGTTAGGTAGATTCATTTTTCTATGCGGGGGTTCTCCCCGTTGTAGCAACTGGCGTGAAACAGAGAGACTTGATGCAAATTACAGATTGCTTAACTCACAATGAATGATAGTGGTATATCTTTAATAGTTCATAATTTTAATAAACTACAAAGGCTCAAAGAAATCACAAAGCCAACTTTTGCTTAATGGCTAAATCAACTGTTTCAACAAAACGGCTCAGCAGACAGTTAATCCACTGGTTGCTTGAAGAAGATCGAAGAGAGAAGGAAGGCCCCTACCGCAAGGAAGAACCACATCGTCAGCATTCTTGGTGGCAGGTCATGTGCCTGACTGGTGTAGATTATTTTTCTACCCTTGGCTATCAACCTGGTATTGCAGCATTAGCAGCAGGCGCCCTTTCTCCTCTGGCTACTCTGATTCTAGTTTTGCTGACGCTCTTTGGTGCATTGCCAATTTATCGGCGCATTGCTGCCGAAAGCCCTCATGGGGAAGGGTCGATTGCAATGTTAGAGCGTTTGCTCTCCTGGTGGCAAGGCAAACTACTTGTACTCTGCCTACTTGGCTTTGTGGCAACTGACTTTATCATCACCATTACCCTCTCGGCTGCTGATGCTACAGCCCATATCATCGAAAATCCCCTTGCTCCACATCTACTTGATGATCAGAGCATCGCTATCACCCTATTGTTAATTGCATTATTAAGCACAGTTTTCTTAAGAGGTTTCCGGGAAGCAATTGGTATTGCAGTATTTTTAGTGGGAGTTTATCTGCTGTTAAACTTCATTGTGATTGGTGTTGGTCTGTATCAAATCCTAACCCACCCAGGAGCGATCGCTCAATGGCAGACTGCACTTTTTGCACGCCATTCTAATCCTTTGGTAATACTCGGTATAGCTATCTTGTTATTCCCCAGGCTAGCGCTGGGATTGTCAGGTTTTGAGACTGGCGTTACCGTTATGCCCCTGGTAGAAGGTAGCAGCAACGACACTCAAGAGCATCCCAAAGGACGGATTCGGAATACGCGCAAACTGCTTACTGCTGCTGCTGTGATTATGAGCTTCTTTTTGCTCACCACCAGCTTTATAACTACTCTACTAATTCCAGCCGCAGAATTTGCATCTGGGGGCAAAGCCAACGGTCGTGCTCTTGCTTATCTGGCACATCTATATCTAGGTAATGGCTTTGGCACAATTTACGATCTGAGTACTATCTCGATTCTATGGTTTGCAGGTGCATCTGCAATGGCAGGGCTGCTCAATATCGTGCCTCGCTACCTACCACGTTATGGCATGGCACCCAATTGGGCACTATTAACGCGGCCTTTAGTCTTAGTCTATACAGCGATCGCCTTTGTTGTCACAATTATTTTCCGGGCAAATGTGGAAGCTCAAGGTGGGGCTTACGCAACAGGTGTGCTTGTGTTAATCACCTCAGCGGCCTTTTCTGTAACCCTATCAGCACACCATCGCAGACAGAAGAAAGGAACACTCGTTTTTGGAATCATCACAGTGTTGTTTTTATATACAACTGTTGTGAATATCATCGAAAGACCAGAAGGGATTAGGATCGCTGCGTTCTTCATCGGTGCTATCATTCTTACTTCGCTCATTTCTCGCGTTTGGCGTTCAACTGAACTGCGAGCAGAGCGAATCGAAATTGACGACAATGCTCACCAATTCATTGCCGAAGAGAGCCAAGGAGCAATACGACTGATTGCTAATCGGTTCAATGTGGGCGATGTCCAAGAGTATTTTTTAAAAGAGAAAGAAGTGCGCGAGGATAACCACATTCCACCCAATGATCCAATCCTTTTTCTAGAGATTATGGTATCCGATGCTTCAGAATTTGCAGATGTCATTAAAGTAAAGGGGGTGCAAGTTGGTAATTACCGCATCCTACGTGCTGAAAGTGCAGCAGTACCTAACGCAATCGCGGCTTTACTGCTCTATATTCGTGACCAAACAGGTAAGATTCCCCATGCTTACTTCGGCTGGGTTGAAGGAAACCCGATACAATACTTACTGCGTTTTATCTTATTTGGTGAGGGTGATATTGCTGTAGTCACCCGTGAAGTACTCCGTCGGGCTGAAAAAAATCCCCAAAAGCGTCCCGGTATCCATGTTGGGGGTTGAGGAAAGTTAGGGACAGTGGTGGGTTAAAGAACCATGCTTGAAAAATTTGTTGAGCTGCTATGACATACTCCCCGCGCCATCTCTTCGGAACGGGATGTGGCTGCTGACAGAAATAGCTCAAACATTAGGCAGAAGTAGTCTAGTCCCCAAAAAAACCGTGTGATGTCCAAATGACAAATCTTGGTCGCTCATGATTGTAACCTGCATTACCCCATCTGCCCTTCAGATTTTGGTAATATCAGGCTGTGACTTGTATTACCCTCTTAACGACGATTACCCGTTGGCAAGCACAGCTAATGTAACTGATGCTCATTGCTTATGACCCAGCAACACAAATGATTGATTTGGGTACAAGGGATACAGCATCCTATTTGGAGGTTGGTATTCTCATAGTTTTGTCAATACGTTTACATAATAAATTCTGTAGAAGGCGAGCAAGAGACTTGTATTAAGATGAGTATTTTCGTTAAGCTGGCAACCAAAGATGCAAAATAAAGTCTGAATTGCTTACAAATGTAATTTGATGATGTAGTCATTAGGAGCCACTGCGTTGCAAACAGAAGTCTGTAGCTTGCTTAGCGCACTGTACGCCGCCTTCGGAGAACTCTGAGCGCCGGACGTCGGCGTTTAGAGGTAGCAAAGCCAGCCTGTTCGCCTTTGGCGTCTCCCTTGGGGAGAAGGGCTTTACGAGGAGTTCCCCCATTGAAGCAAATGGCGTTCATTAGTAAGGACAAATCACAAAAGACTAAGGAAAACCCGATACAGCTTGACCTATTTTCTACCACATACCCCTTGAATAAGATAAAAATGGCAAACAACGAAGAATCACGCGGTTTAAAGTCTCTGTTTGATTGGTTTGCAAATCGACGTAAATCAGGATCTACCAGCCTTGAACGCCAGGAACGTGAAATTGCTGATGGATTATGGCATAAATGCTCAAAATGTGGTGTATTAGCTTATACAAAAGACTTGAGAGCCAATCAGATGGTTTGTGTCGAATGTGGTCATCATAATCGAGTGGATAGCGATGAACGCATCCGTCAATTGATTGACCACAATACCTGGAGAGCGATGGATGAGCATTTACGTCCAAGCGATCCGCTGCAATTTCGCGATCGCAAACTATACAGCGATCGCCTACGAGAAACCCAAGAAAAAATTGGTTTATTAGACGCTGTTAAAACAGGTTTGGGTCAAATCAATGGCTTACCCATTGCTCTTGGGGTAATGGACTTCCGCTTCATGGGTGGTAGCATGGGTTCAGTCGTGGGAGAAAAACTCACTCGCCTAATTGAGCAAGCCACTCAACGGCGTTATCCTGTTGTGATTATTTGCACCTCCGGTGGTGCCAGAATGCAAGAAGGAATGCTTTCTTTAATGCAGATGGCGAAAATATCCGCAGCTTTACAGCGCCATCAAGATGCCCGACTATTGTACATTCCCGTTTTAACAAATCCCACCACAGGCGGCGTTACCGCTAGTTTTGCGATGTTAGGCGATCTCATCCTAGCAGAACCAAAGGCAACCATTGGTTTTGCCGGTCGGCGAGTAATTGAGCAAACCCTCCGGGAAAAACTGCCCGATGATTTTCAAACAGCAGAAGATTTACTTAAACACGGTTTTGTCGATGATATCGTACCCCGTACTCAATTGAAGAACACCCTAACGCAGCTGATTTCCTTACACCAGCCGGCACCAACCGCGCCTCATCTGGTGTTGTGGGAAACAATGTCTTTGAGTTCTAGCGCCGCTGAGTAAGAGAGTGGAGGAGTGGGGGAGTGGAGAAGCTAAGTGAACAATTATTCTTGTCCCACCTTCTCCCTCTCTCCCCCTCATCCCCCTGGTTCTTGGATAAACATCAGTGGAATAAGCGCTGCTAGTCGAAATAGACTAGAGAGGATGAACAATCCTAGTAAGCCTCCAGATTCAGAAAATTGGACGATGAAGCCACCTACGGTTGTGCCTAAAGCACCACTTACCCCAGCAGCGGCAGCTGCGATCGCAAAATAGATAGACTGATTTTTAACCGGTGCAATCCCCAGTTGCATATTATTACTGCACAAGTCAATTGCTGCGCCAGTACCTCCAGTAAAGATGTGTAATAGTGGCAACCATAGCCAGAGGTCAAGGCGATTAACACCAATTCCCAGCCATAATAATGGTGTAACTGCAACCAAAATACCAACAAAAATAAGCACGGGACGATTACCTATTTTGTCTGCTAATTTACCCCACCAGATCAGCATTAGCAGATTCGCCCCCACCTGAAGGCTACTGTAAATAGTCACCCAACTCACATCTAAATCCAGCGTATCCAGCATGTAAAAATTAAAAAAAGGAGCGCTGAGATTAACAGCAAGCATCCATAAAGTGAAATAAACCAGAAACATCAAAAAGTTAGTGTTTTTCCAGATACTGGCAACTAATTGATTTTGTGGAATGGGCAACTGCGGTAAACAGATTGATTCAGGTATTTCACAAGAATCCTTCTTGGCAACGTCTGGCTGAATCTCGCTTGTTTGAGCTAACTTAGCAACATCAGTGTTTTGGCATCGCGGATTCACATCCACTTGGAAATACTGACAGCCTATTCCCAAAATCCCAAACACGATACCTACCAGCAGCACAACTCCATAACCTTGTAAAGTTCCTCCATACCAGTGTGATACAGCTAGACCTGCCAAAGGTAAGTAGACTAAATTAGTTAAGCTGGCGGCACTGTTACGTAACCCGAAATACCGGCCTCGTAATCGCCGAGGGACTATCATAGCCACCCAACTTAGCCATGCTGCGCTTCCTAGTCCTCCCAAAAGATGGGTGAATAAGACAATCAAAAGTGTCAATATCACTAATTGATGACTATTAACCCCACCCCAGCTTGTGGCTAAAATGCCAATTACTAGAATCAGCCACAGTGGACGAGAGATTCCATGAGTCAAAAGGGAATACTGAAAGCGGCTGGTAGTGCTCTCAGAGAAGTAAGCACCCAACGGCTGAATGAGATTCGCAATCATGGGGATAGAGGACAGCATCCCAAATACCACTGGGCTGGCGTCCAACTCCACCAGGAAATTAGAAAGCAAAATCCCGCCAGTAGTCAGGGAGAAAATTGCTGAAAAGATAGCATCCCCAGTGGAAGCCCTGAGGCTGGTGCGAATGACATCCTTGGAAATTTTAAGGCTGGGTTGTGAGGTAGGATTTAGTGCTGTGGGTGTTGAGGCAACCGGGGAAATTTCTAAAGTCGAAGGTGTAGGAGTTTCAACTTGAAAAGAATTCATATACTATCTTCTACTGGTAAAGCATTCTGCAAAAGTCCAGTTGCTAAAGTTAAATTTAACTTTCTAGGATTAATAATAGCGATCGCCATCACTATTATTGGTTGTCACAGCCTACAACTAATAAGCAAACCGTCAGCGTCTACCGCAGTCACGATCAAACTCAGTGGCTGGGGAGGATCTCCTATTGAACAAAAACTCTTGAGACAGGTACTACAAGACTTTGAGATGCAGCACCCCACTATCAAGGTTAAGTATGAGGTGATCTCCGACCAATACATGGATGTAATCAAAACGCGGTTGGTTGGTGAAGCCGCGCCTGATGTTTTTTATCTCGATGCTCTTGAGGCTCCTTTCTTGATGAGCCAGAATATTCTAGAACCGCTAGATGCTTATATCACCCCAGAATTTGACCTAGGGGACTTTGAAAATACTTTACTCGGCAATTTCAAATACCAGAACCAGATTTATGGTCTTCCTAAAGACTATTCCACCCTTACCTTGTTTTATAACAAAAAAGCGTTCGCTGCTGCTGGTTTGAATAATCCACCAACTACTTGGGATGAATTACGTACCTATTCCCAGAAGTTGACAGGTAAACTTAACAAATACGGCTTTGGCGAAATTCCAGAATTAGCGCGTCAAGCTTACAAAGTCAAAGCTTTTGGTGGGCAACTTGTTGACCAAAATGATTACGCTACCTTTGCTAGTACGGCAGGTTTGCAGGGATTGCAATTAGTAATAGACCAGTATCAAAAAGACCGCTCCTCGGCACAAAAATCCGATGTAGGCACAAACTCAGGTATTGAAATGTTTGGTCAGGGCAAAGTGGCAATGGTAATTGAAGGTAATTGGGCAATTCCTTATTTAACTGAAACCTTTCCTCAAGTAGAGTTTGCTACCGCAGAAATACCAACTATAAACAACAAAAAAGGCACAATGGTATTTACCGTTGCCTATGTGATGAATAAGCAAGCACAGCACAAAGCCGAAGCCTGGGAGTTGATTTCTTATCTCACTGGAAAAGAAGGGATGCAAAAGTGGACAGAAAAAGGGTTTGCGCTGCCAACGCGGAAATCAGTAGCAGAGAAATTAGGCTATGACCAAGACCCCTTGCGATCGCCATTAGTGGCAGGAGTTAATTATGCTACATCATGGCAGTTAGGCAAGTATCCAGCGGCGATCATGAATAACTTTGATAACCAGTTTGTCAGCGCCTTGTTGGGACAACAACCATTAAAACAGGCGATGCTGAATGCACAGAATGAAGCTAATCAGCAAATTAGGGCGATGGAGTAAGCAATCTTTCTTACCTCTACCAAATCACTTCTGAGTAGAAATTTGCTATTTCCTTATCAGATGTAATTATTGCAGCTTGATTACTTCTGGCTAGTGCAACGACAACTCGATCTACTGGATCTCGATGACCCCATTCTAAATTGACACTTTCCATCCAAATATTTTCATCAATGGGTACAATCTGAACAGTACTAGACTTTTTCAGCAAGCCCTACGTACTCGTTCAGATTGACTCCTAAATCTAGTTTTTTATTTTTGATTTTTAGAGCAATTTCCCATATAGCTATAGATGGAACAAGACCATTTTTATCTCTTTCCATGTAGTTGCACGCTTCTTTGGCTTGTTCAGAAAGTTTGGCTGGATCTAAACTCCACCAGATTAAGGCACAAGTGTCAAGGACTATCTTCACAATTGTGGCCATTCCTCAGTTGTTGGTGTAGTTAAATCCTCAAAATACTTCACTTTACCGCGCATCTCTCCAAATAACTCCTCTGTTGAAGGTGCTTGTGCGTATTTAGAAATTTTCACGACTGGCTTACCGCGATCGGTAACTATAATTTCTTCTCCTTCTGACTCTACAAGTCGTAAGAACTCAAGAAGTTGAGATTTGAGTTTACTTTTGGAAATTGATTTCATAATAACCATAGTCATGACTATAGTCATATTTTAACTGCTGTCCGTGGGTTAAAGTCCCCCGGTTCTATAACCGGTAAGTAATGCAATTGGGGTTAAATCCCCATTACAAAACTTAATTACGAATTACGAATTACGAATTACGAATTATTTTAATAGGACGTATAGCAGTTCTAAGATCATTAAGGTTTCCCGATGGATCTATTTCTTACTCTTGAGACTCTACCTTTTGGATAAACTTCTGAATTGCTTGTAAATACGAGTTACTTCCAGGTTGATAAATTTGGACATGTTTTCCTTTTGGAATTAATAAAAGTTGTTTGGGTTCAGGGGCAGCATCATATAACTGCTGAGTCATGTAGGATGGAACAATGCTGTCATCAGTTCCATGAATAAATAAAACGGGAAGACGTAGAGAGCGAACTTTATAAATAGAATCAAACTTTTGTGTTAGCAGCAAATCGATGGGAAACATCCGTAACCAATCTCTATATTTGATTTGCTCTGCCATTGATGTAAAGGAGCTTTGCACAATTAATCCACTAGCTTCTGGACGTTTTACTGCCAAATTTATCGCAACTGCTCCCCCAATTGATTCGCCGTAAATGACAATTTTATTAGGAGGTATTTGTTGTATTTTTACTAAATAATTCCAGGCTATTTGACTATCTTCATAAAGCTGAGACTCACTAGGAAAATTCCCTTTGCTACTACCAAAACCTCGGTAGTCAATGACTAACACAGAAAACCCCAACTGTCGCATTGCTTGAAGTCTGCCTATATAATTGTAGTAACCTTTATTATTAGCAGCACCGCAAAAGTATAAAAATGTTTTAGGTGATTTTAAAATTTTTACAGGCTCATTTGGAATTAAAGAAAGTTTCTCTTTTGGTAATGGTGCTGGAATCCACCAGCCATGTATATATTTATTAGAGCCAGTAATAGGTAAACGTACATCTTTGTAAGGAAGAAGAAAGTTGGGTGAACTAGGTAGGGTTGAGATTTGTGGAGTGGGACGAAAGATAAAATAACGCTGCCGAACAAACAAAAATAGACAGGTTGAAATGTAGGCGATCGCGACCAATCCTATACTTCTTAGCAGCAGTTTTCGATGATTAAAATATTGCATATTCCTCAAGTGATTTTCCAGTACTGCCAAAAGTGCGATGTCTACGACGGGCATACGTATCAACTTAACGCGAAACCTCACGTTTGCCAGGGATCTCACAGAACTCACAAAACAACGTTAAATTGAGGATTTCAGACGATACCCCTAGCTACCTTCAAGCGAGCGATCGCTTGATCCCTCTAAAAGCAATGGTGAATACTCCAGATTCACAATGGCTGAAACCCTTGTTTTTACGTTGGTTTTGAAAAGTTTGTGGTTTACTGATATAGCGGTTCCCATTCAGATGCGGTACAAAATTATATCGCTTGGTGTAGGGGCAATTCATGAATTGCCCCGAAGGGTGTACCTCACTAGACCAGTAAACGCTATATTCTAATATTTCCTTAGCTTTTTTTAGTTGGTAATAGTTGCGACAGGAGTACGATAAATAATCATGCACAACCCATCGCTACAGTCGGGTTAACGCGGCGGGATTAAGCGGAGGTTTAGTAGTGTTTCAAATCAGCAGGCGGCGCAGTAATCCCAGACGGAACGTCACAGAAGACTTGGCCGGGTATATGTTCATGATGCCCGCTATTCTAGTTTTGGGGACTTTTGTAGTTTCACCTATTCTCTACGCCGTTTTTCTTTCCCTGCAAAAAGTCCAACTTCTCGGCGGTATTAAATATGAGTTCATTGGCTTTCGGAACTTCACGCGCTTAGTTGAAGATGAACGGGTTTGGATTGCTTTGAGAAACACAGCAGAATACGTAATCATTGTTGTGCCAATTCAAACTGTTCTAGCTTTAGTTTTGGCAGTAACTCTCAACTCTGGGATTCGTGGCAAAAATTTGTGGCGCATCCTTTATTTTTTGCCGACAGTCACGTCTTCAGCAGTACTAACGCTAATTTTCATGTGGATTTATAACACCGATGGGCTACTAAACGATTTTCTCGCTTCTATAGGACTGCCCACTTATAACTGGTTAGGTGATCCAGCAGTTGCGCTCAAAGGGATTATGCTGATGAATATATGGTCAACCGCGCCATTTTACATGGTGATTTATTTGGCAGCGTTGCAAGATATCCCCCAAACACTTTACGAGGCGGCAGAACTTGATGGAGCAAATGGGTGGCAGAAATTTATCCGCATCACTGTTCCTTTGCTCCAGTCTGTTACCTTCTTTGTGGTTGCAATCGGAGTGATTGGCACTTTTCAATTATTTGATCAATCTTATATTTTTTCTGGCGGTACTGGCGGGCCAAACAACGCTACTTTGACCGTGGTGCTGTTAATTTACCAAGCTGTGTTTCGGAATTTACAAATGGGATATGCCGCTGCGATCGCCTTTTTACTAGCAGCAGTTATTATTACTATTACTCTGATTCAGCGGCGACTTTTTGGAGGCGAAAGGATTTGACTAACATCTCTGGCTCGTCCTGGCTCAAAGTATTGTTATACGTCTTGCTCACCTTCTATGCGCTGATTACTCTAATTCCCTTTCTCTGGGCACTTTCGGCATCATTTAAGTCCCTTACAGAAATTGTCAGCGGTGAACCTAGTTTCTTCCCTAAGAATTTTACTCTCGACAACTACAGGCAAATCTTCCTGCAAGAACCGCTGTTTTGGCGCTGGTTGTTCAACAGTGTGGTAATTGCCGTCAGCGTCACTATTTTAAACTTGTTGTTAAATTCAATGGCGGGTTATGCTTTGGCAAGACTGCGCTTTGTGGGCAAACGCTTTTGGTTTTTCTTAATCTTGGCAGTCCTAGCAGTGCCAGCGCAAATCACTCTGATTCCGACATTTTTGATTTTAAAAGCGATCGGCTGGCTAAATTCTTATCAGGGTATGATTGTGCCTAGCATGGTTAATGCTACTTTTATCTTCATGATGCGGCAATTTTTTGTCAGTTTTCCTAAAGAATTAGAGGAAGCCGCTCAACTAGATGGTTTAAACACTTTTGGAATTTTCCGACATATTGTCTTACCTCTAGCAAAACCAGCACTAGCAGCACAGGCGGTTTTTGTATTCATGGGGAGTTGGAATAATTTCTTGCTGCCTATAGTTATCCTGTTTGATCCAGAAATGTTTACCCTACCTTTGGGGCTAAATACCTTCAAAGGTCAATATATCAGCTATTGGAATTACATTATGGCAGCTTCTATGGTATTCACCCTGCCCGCTTTAGGCATTTATGTCTTTTTCAACCGCTATTTTATTCAAAGCGTTACGTTTACCGGGGGGAAAGGTTAATCGGCATGGGGCATGGGGCATTGGGCATTGGGCATTGGGCATGGGGCATTGGGCATTGGGGATTGGGCATGGGGCATTGGGC
>NZ_JADEXR010000134.1 GCF_015206995.1 aff. Roholtiella sp. LEGE 12411
CCCATCCCCCATCCCCCATACCCAATAATTAACAAATATATTTCGTGACATCCTCTCCACATACATCGGCGAGATAAGATAGAGCGCGGAAACGCAATCCTACAAATTCGTCATATAAAGGATTGAGTTTACATAGTGGTGGGATATCAATACACTTCCCAAATAATTTAATTTGTCGCTCAAAAGGACAACAACAAGGAATTGTTTGGCAAATTAGATGAGCGATGCGATTGTTTTTAACCGGAATTCCATCCACCACACGGCGCAACGGATTAAGAAGATTGTTGAACCACCCTCGTTTTTTCTGGTTAGGTGGATGGTAATTAGGATGAGGATGAGTATGAGTATGTTCGTGAGTGTGATTAATGGCTTCCATTTATAAATCCCTTGGGTAAATGCTAGAAAGAAAAAGGGAAGTTAGGGATTGGGCATTGGGGATTGGGCATTGGGGATTGGGCATTGGGCATGGGTGTTTTCCCAGTCCCTAATCCTCATTCCCTATTCCCTATTCCCTACTCCCCTTCTTTACCCTTAATTAACACGTTGTGTTTCTACGCAATTTCTAACGAATCAAGTCGTAGGAAATATCTGTCTTAGAAGGAATGTTGGTGTTGCGATCAATTTCTTCAAACAGGGTATTTACAGTCCAGTTGAGGAGGTTGATCACGCCTTGATAACCAATGGTGGCGTAGCGGTGTAAGTGGTGGCGATCCATGATGGGGTAGCCGATTCTCACGAGGGGAATCTTGGTGTCACGCCACAGGTACTTACCGTAGGTGTTACCAACAAGGAAATCTACTGGTTCGGTGAACAACAGCGATCGCATGTGCCATAAGTCCTTACCAGGCCAAACGGTTGCATGTTGACCAAAGGGGCTAGAAGCAAGCAGTTCTTTCATTTCTGCTTCAAATACGTCGTTGCTGTTGTGAACCAAGATATGCACAGGTTCAGCACCCATTTCTAGCATAAAGCCAACAACGCTGTATACTAAATCTGGTTCGCCGTAGATAGCGAAGCGCTTGCCGTGAATCCATGAGTGGGAGTCAGTCATGGCATCAACTGCACGACCGCGTTCGATTTCCAATTCTTCAGGAATGGGGATACCACTCAATTCGCTGAGTTTCATCAAGAACTCATCAGTACCCTTAATACCCCAAGGACGGGAAACACAGGTTGGTTGCTTCCATTCTTTTTCGATGTATTCGCGGGTTTTGGGTGTAGAATGTGCTTGCAGAGCGATCGTCGCTTTCGCATTAATTGAATCTGCTGCATCTTCTAACTTCGTACCACCTGGATACATATCGAACTCACCAGTGTTTGGTGAATCTAAGTAGTCGCTGTTGTCGGCGAGAATTGTGTAGTCAAAGCCGAACAAGGAAGCAATCCGCTTGATTTCGCGGTTGTTGCCTACGTAGGTGTCAAAACCTGGGATGAAGTTGATTTTACCATTGCTGGTTTCTTTCTTATGACCTGCGGTCAAGTTAGAAAGAATTCCCTTCATCATGTTGTCGTAACCAGTGATGTGGGAACCGACAAAGCTAGGGGTGTGAGCGTAAGGTACTGGAAAATCTTGAGGAACTGAACCAGCTTGCTTAGAGTTGTTGATGAAGGCTTGTAAGTCATCACCAATTACTTCTGCCATACAGGTGGTGCAGACAGCGATCATCTTAGGCTTGTAGAGTTGGTAAGAGTTCGCCAAGCCGTCAATCATGTTTTGCAGACCACCAAACACGGCTGCATCTTCAGTCATTGAAGAAGATACACCAGAGAATGGTTCTTTGTAGTGACGGGTTAAGTGGGTACGGAAGTAAGCCACGCAACCTTGAGAACCTTGAACAAAAGGTAGAGTACCTTCAAAACCGACAGCAGCAAAGATTGCTCCCAATGGTTGACAACCTTTAGCAGGGTTAACGGTTAAAGCTTCACGAGCGAAGTTCTTTTCACGATAATCCCAACCCTTTGTCCACTCTGCAACCCGTTGTACTTCTTCGGGATCGTGACCGTTTTCAAATTGCTTTTTGTTTTCAAATAGCTGTTGGTACTCTGGTTGGTGGAATAACTCGACGTGATCTTGAATTTTTTCTGGATTCTGAGACATTTCTGGATCTCCAAGCTTGCTGTATTTTCTAGTCGAGGAATGAGGACTTGAGATGGGAGTTGATAACAAGAGTTGGGGATGGGGAGTGGGAAGTGGTGAATGTTAATTCCCTACTTTCTACTCCCCCCTGGGGCTAAAACCCCAGGCTATCCTTACTTCTCTGTCTCTTTTACCTAAACGGTAGCCTTAGCTTTAGCTTCAGCCTTAGCCTTAGCCTTTTCATTCCAAGGAGCGCCGATTAATCCCCAGGTTGGGCTGTTGAGTGCCAAATCCATGTCACGAGCAAAGATGGCAAAGCCGTCATAACCGTGATAAGGGCCGGAGTAATCCTTTTTGTGGTTTAATTGCTCTAAACAGCCTAATGTTTGCGATAAGCAATGTTAGCAATAAACATTGTTTGCTGATAACACATTTATTTTTAGGCTAAATATAGGCTAAAACCACAGCGATGCATAATCAGGGTAAAGACAAGTATCAACAAGCTTTTGCAGACTTGGAGCCAGTTTCATCTACCGATGGCAGTTTTCTTGGCTCAAGCCTACAAGCACAACAGCAAAAAGAACACATGAGAACGAAAGTCCTACTAGAATTAGAGAAAGTTAACCAACGGTTGAAGTCTGCAAAGGCAAAAGTAACAATTAGAGAATCGAATGGAAGTTTGCAGTTACGCGCAACCTTGCCAATTAAACCGGGAGACATCGACAAAAATGGCACTGGGAGAAAACAATACAATCTCAGTTTAAATATTCCCGCTAACTTGGATGGACTCAAGACGGCCGAGGAGGAAGCTTATGAATTAGGTAAGTTAATTGCTCGGAAAAGTTTTGAATGGAATGATAAATATTTAGGAAATGAGGCAATTAAAAAAGACTTTAAAACAATTGGAGAATTACTCGAACAATTTGAAGAGGAGTATTTTAAAACTCATAAACGAACCACCAAAAGTGAACATACTTTTTTTTATTATTTTTCTCGAACAAAGCGATTCACTAATGCCAAAGATATCGCAACTACTGAAAATCTGATAAGTTCAATTGAACAAATCGATAAAGAATGGGCTAAATATAATGCAGCCAGAGCTATATCTGCATTTTGCCTGACATTCAGAATCGAAATTGATTTATCTAAATATTCCAAAATGCCGGAGAATAATTCCCGGAATATCCCGACCGATGCGGAAATATTTGACGGAATCATCAAGTTTGAAGATTATCTTAATAGCAGAGGTAATCAAGTTAATCAAAATGTTCAAGATAGCTGGCAACTTTGGCGATGGACTTATGGAATGTTAGCAGTTTTTGGTTTACGACCGCGGGAACTTTTTATTAATCCCGATATTGATTGGTGGTTGAGTCAAGAAAATGCAGACTTAACATGGAAGGTTCATAAAGATTGTAAGACTGGAGAAAGGCAAGCATTACCGTTACATAGACAATGGATTGAGGAGTTTGATTTAAGAAATCCTAAATATTTAGAGATGTTGGCAGAGGCAATTAGTAAAAAAGATAATAGTAATCATGCAGATATAACAGCACTAACACAACGAATTAGTTGGTGGTTCCGTAAAATTAGTCTGGATTTTAAACCCTATGATTTACGTCACGCTTGGGCAATTCGGGCGCATATTTTGGGAATACCAATAAAGGCGGCGGCTGATAACTTGGGGCATAGTGTGCAAGTTCACACGCAAACTTATCAGCGTTGGTTTTCATTAGATATGCGGAAGTTGGCGATTAATCAAGCTTTAAATAAGAGGAATGAAGTTGAGTTGATTAGGGAGGATAATGTGAAGTTGAGAATGGAAAATGAACAGTTAAAGCTTGAAATAGAAAAGTTGAAGATGGAGTTGGTTTATAAGCATAGTTGAATTCAGTGATTAATAAGACAAATTCTCTATAATCTTTTCTAGACAGTAGCGCATTAGTCAAGCGTTATATTAGTGAAACTCGATTAGTTTGGGTTTTAGGGCTATTTGATCCGGCTCTCAAGAATGAGGTATTTATAGCAGCAGTTACCAGGCGATCGCTTAACTTCACCTACTATGAATATGCAATAGTTATTTGTCGATTTGGGACGATGTATGCGATGGGCTACTTTTTGTGCATTTCACATACAATCCTTCAAAAAGAAAAATTTAGTTGCAATTTCTAAATATGCAGTGGTGTGTTGTTGAGTTGGGGCGATGATATTCGGAAAAATTCTGTATAATACCAAAAGATATTAGGACTTACGCAACTGGCACACAAGGCTTCTGGTATAAGAGTCAAGGGTCAAGAATCAAGGTTTTTTGGACTTTTGACCTTTGACTCTGGACAACCTCTGGCGTTAAAAATATGACACTTGCGTAAGTCCTGGATATGTGGAGTTTAGGGTTTCAAAGCGTAGGCGAACACGAACAGCGTCTCGTAGAGAAGCCCGTCGCAGACATCGCTACAAAGGTCTACTTCTTGTCCATCTCACAGATAATCTTCAAAGGCGATCGCAGTTCAACTTGCTGTACAAAACCGAGGATTATTTAGCGCGATCGCACTATCCCGTAAATTAATTTTGTTAACACGCAATCATCGAGATTTCAGCAAAATACCCGGATTGTTAATTGAGGTAGTAACAGCTTAATGCGACACCGATAGCGTAGCGTTAGCGACGCAGGAGCGTCACAGCCCGTCGTAGACATACGCCTAGTTTATTGTCGAGTGAGGGCGTAGGCGTTGGCGTAGCCTCTCGTAGAGAAGCCCGTGGCATACATCGCTACAATGGGTTACTTCTTGTGCATCTCACACACAATATTTAAATATTTGCGAAACTGAACGCATTCCGAAGTTGAAGGTCAGAACTACTAAGCTCTATTTTTACAAACTGACTACTGTTGCTTGTCCTTTAACGACTGCGGCTAAAGTAGCTAAAACCTTCGGTACTAAAGGTTTCATCTCTATCAAACGGTTAGATTGTGCTTGTAAAACAATTACCGCAATATCGAACTGTGGTAGATTTTGTTGAAATGACAAGTTGCGATCGACAGTGATGAAAACATCAAAGTCTGCTTCTGCAAGGGCAAGAAGTTAACCATTTTTTACCCCTGCCCATCCCATTTGAGGAAAAGTTTTTACCTCATAGCCAACAAACTCCTTCGCTAGTTTGCGGTCAATACACTCATCTAACAGGGCAAAGTACCTGGATTGTTGATTGAGGATTGGACAGTTTAATGCGATCGCATTAAACTGTCCCATGTTCGCATAGTTTGTTGTTGAGTTGGGGCGTAGCCCGTCGCAGAAATCACTACAACAGCTTACTTTTTCTGCATTTCACAGACAATCCCTCGCAAAGCTTTAGTACAATTCTAAGCAATGCAGACTTGGATTATTCAAAAGCTCCTGAATTACTTCTACCCCAGAACGAAGTAGAGATTCAACTTGTTTTGTTGGTGTATTTCCACAGCGTAGCCATACAACTTTAGGTGGAGAACCGTACAAACGGCTTCTTTCTGCAAAGTCTACATCTTGAGTTACGATGCAAAAGTCATTGGTTTTAGCAAATTCCCATATTGCAGTATCAGTCTTCACTTCCAGTGCATAAAACTGAACATGACTGGAATCAGGGAAAACGTCTGCTAATTGAGTTACCAGCTTGCGACTCAAATTTTGATCAAAAAGCAGCTTCAAATACCACCTGCCGTCCGCGTAACGTTTGGTAGAGAGGCAACTAAACGATGTTCACGATCAGCAGCAAACTCTAGACTTGCCCTAATGTCTTCTTCTGTTAATTCAGGGAAGTCGTCTAATATCTCCCCATGAGACATACCAGCTGCCAACCAGCCGAGAACATCGTACACGGTAATTCGCATTCGACGAATGCAAGGCTTGCCGCCTCGCTTGTCCGGCTCAATTGTAATAATATCGTGATAGCTCATAGTGATTATAAACTGCATAGCATCTTTCTAAGTCTAGAACAGCTTCATATCACGGTGCAACGAAGCGTAGTGTTACTGCGATGTCTAAGGGCGGGCTATTGCGTCGCACTATCCCGTAAATTAATTTTGTTAATGCGATCGCCTAGTTTATTATCAAGTGAGTGCTACGCCTACGCACTATCCCGTAAATTAGTTTTATTAACGCGCCATCATCGGGATTTGGGCAAAGTACCCGGATTGTTAATTGAGGTAGTAACAGTTTAATGCGACGCCGATAGCGTAGCGTTAGCGACGCAGGAGCGTCACAGCCCGTCGTAGACATCGCCTAATTTATTGTCGAGTGAGAGCGTTTTACAACAGTCTACTTCTTGTCTATCTCACACACAATCTCTAAATATACAGTAGTGTGTTGTTGAATAAAGGCAATAATTAAAATATAAGATGATCACGGAGAGGTGAATTATATGCATTACAGAATTATTAAAACATCAGGGGTCTTCAGATGCATGTTATTACTCGTAAACGGCTGAATGAATTTGCTAAACTTCATCCAGATACAAATAACGCCTTGACTCAGTGGTATCAATTAGTCAAGGGAAATGAGTTTGTCTCATTTGTAGAACTCCGTGAAATGTTTCCATCCGCAGATCAAGTCGGTAAATTGACAGTATTTAACATTGGTGGTAACAAAGTTAGACTCATTACCGCAATTCACTACAACCGCCAAAAGGTCTACATTCGAGCTGTGTTAACGCATTTAGAATACGATCAAGGAAAGTGGAAGGAATAATGCAAAGCCTAAACTTAGATCAAACCATTACTGCTTGGTCATCCATTGCCGAAAACGTCTTTGTTCCTCACACAGAAGAGGAATATGAACGCTTGGTTGAGATCCTTGATTGTCTCATCGATCAAGTTGGTGAAGACGAGACGCATCCACTCGCGTCTCTAATGGAAGTTATTGGTGTTTTAATTGAAAACTACGAAACTGAACACATTCCTGAGTTAGAGGCGATCGCTTAAACTTCGCCCAGCATGAATATATAGTGGTGTGTTGTCTAGTGAAGGCGTAGGCGTAGCCCGTCGCAGACATCGCTACAACGCTCTACTTCTTGTCCATCTCACAGATAATGGAAAGTTTCCTCATATTCATCTGATTTAGAATAATATGCGGAAAGTTTCAGTTTAATAATTAGCCAAAAGGAATCCAATGCTGTCCGAGAGCAATAGAGTTCACCAAATAGATAAAAAGTTTGATGACAACGTTTCTAATGATAAGTTTATGAACCACCTATTCCTTCGTCTCGTGGCGAAAGACAAGCAGTTCATCAAGGTTGATTTCAAGTACTCAATTTTTGACACCTGCTATCTTCGAGGTTGCAAGTTTGATTCATGTGACTTCACTGGGTGTCGTTTCATTGGAACTAATTTGCACGGGGCAAAATTTTCTGGTTGTAAGTTTGAGTACTCCACCTTTGAGAGAACTGTAGTTGATAACTACATCCTAGATACAGAATGTCCAGGTAGTGAAAACCTCAAAATGAAATTTGCCCGGACGCTACGCATGAATTACCAGCAACTCGGAGATGCCGAATCTGTTAATAAGGCAATACGTATAGAGCTAGAAGCTACTGAAGTTCACTTGCATAAGGCATGGAGTTCAAATGAATCGTATTATAGGAAGAAATATACAGGATTGAAGCGGCTTGAAACAATTATAGAATGGACTAACTTCAAAATTTTTGACCTAGTGTGGGGCAATGGCGAAAGCCCTTGGAAGCTACTAAGAGCAACTATTATTATACTTTTGCTCATGTCTATAATTGATGTTTGGAAATTCAAAAATACTCAAAGCATTTATAGTTATACACAGGCATTTTTTTAAGCACCTCAGATATTTTTAGGGACACTTTCCCCATCAGATTATCCGAGTCCATATTTTACACTAATCTTGTTCATTAGGTTAGTTGCATTTGGTTTGTTTATGTCAATTCTCATCAAACGTTTGAATAGACGTTAATTATGCATATTTACGCATTCGGCTCTATCTGTCGCGGAGATATATCGCTAGGGTCAGATGTCGATCTCCTCGCAATTGTAGAAGGTCACGACTATCGTATAGATCCAGATACCTTCTCAATCTATTCCTACAAAAGAATCCAAGAGCTTTGGCATGAAGGTAATCCTTTCGCATGGCACTTGTCGCTTGAATCACGATTACTTTTTTCCTCAGATAAACTTGATTATCTGAAAGCATTGGGAAGCCCTGAACCTTACAAAAATTGTGTTCAAGACTGTGAAAAGTTCTTTGCGCTGTTTTGCGAAGCGTGTGACTCACTAATTGCTAACAGCACCAGTAAAGTGTTTGATTTGTCTACTGTGTTTTTAAGCATCAGAAATATCGCAACTTGCTTCTCTCTTGGTACTAAGGATAACGAGCGTTCAGACTTCTCTAGGAATTCTGCACTTTGCTTAGGATGTAACAGTATTCCAATTGCACTAGATTCATATCAAATTTTAGAAAGATCCCGCCTCTTATGTACAAGAGGTCACGGAAAAAATATAACAGACGATGAAATAGATACCGCGATCCGAACACTTAATGAAGTGCATGAGTGGATGAATAACTTAGTGAAAAAGGCTAAAGAATATGAATGAATTTAATAACCGTATTGCGGCTCAGAGGCAAGTCCTTCAGTTGGTAAACCGCAGAAAATGGGAAAAGGAAGAGCTATTAGGGCTTTCCTCCAAGGCAATCGAAAGATGGATTTCTGTTAACCGTATCGATCCTGAATCCCGGTTAGTGGAGCTTGTTAAGACAGCTTCTGCAAAGCTCTTCTTTCTCGCCAACAAAAGCCAAGAGCAAATTTCCGAGGACTACAAGATGATATCCAAAGAAATCGCGGTTATCTCTCAAACAATAGAGCAGGAAATTGGCTAACAAATCGTTGCAGCGATGGAATCGATGATGACTCGCTGCTTCATTCAGTTCCTAAAGCTTCAAGATATTGTTTGTTCGTCGCCAAATCACTGGGGCTACCATCAACACAACCAGCAAATTTTTGAACTGCTGCCGAAAATGAAATAGGTTAAATATCTTGCTTGGACGTAAATTTTATCTGCTACTGCTCAATTTAGTCGCTACGCACCATTTAATCTAAAAAATCATCATTTAAAATAGTCTTTCATTTTACAGTTTTTCTTTAAGCAAAATGCAAGGAAATGCTAAAAAACTCACTTTATAAGAGTTATATTGTCTAAAGCATAAAAACGGATTCATCCTAAATAACCCTAAAACTTGCATTTAGGCTATAAATAGACTCTTTTTTCTCTCGCCGCTAAAAAACCTTGCATTATATGAATTGTAAGAGCGATCGCTAGGTTCGGAGTAATCCCAAGAGTGCATTTGACGGAAAGGAAGACCCATCTTTTGGAAGACGTACTTCTCTTTCACACCAGAAGCTACCAAATCAGGCTTCAGCGCTTTGATAAATTCCTCGAATTCGTAAGCGGTAACGTCGTCATAAACGATGGTGCCGTTTTCGATGTAGTGAGTGGTACGTTTGTAGTCGTCGTTATGAGCGAACTCATAACCTGTACCAATCATCTTCATTCCCAAGTCTAGGAAAGCTGGGACAACGTGGCGAGGACGTAGACCACCAACCATGATGGCTACTGTCTTACCATCCAAGCGGGGGCGATATTTAGCAATTACCGCATCCATTGTGGGCTGATATTTGGCGATAACCTTCTCAGCGTTTGCTTGGATTGTTTCGTCAAACTTAGAAGCGATTTCCCGTAAAGATTCAGCAATCTTGGTGGGGCCGAAGAAGTTGTATTCCAACCAGGGTATACCGTAAGCTTCTTCCATGTGACGGCTGATGTAGTTCATCGACCGGTAACAGTGGATGAGGTTCATCTTCACATTGGGGGTCATCAACATTTCGTTGATGGTGCCATCACCTGACCACTGAGCGACTACGCGCAAGCCGATTTCTTCTAACAGGATGCGGCTAGCCCAAGCATCTCCACCGATGTTGTAGTCACCAATGATGGCTACATCATAAGGAGTACCTTCAAACTTGAGTGTACCGTCTTTCTTAGCTTGGTCAGCTCTGGTGAACACCCAGTCACGAACCATGTCGTTAGCAATGTGGTGTCCCAAAGATTGGGAAACACCCCGGAAGCCTTCGCAACGCACAGGTACAACTGGCTTGCCAATTTCTTTGGATGTCTTGCGAGCTACAGCTTCTATGTCATCCCCGATTAGACCGATGGGACATTCAGATTGAATGGAAACACCACGGTTGAGTGGGAAAAGTACATCAAGTTCTTGGATGAGCTTGACAAGTTTCTTGTCACCACCAAACACGATATCTCGTTCTTGGAAGTCAGAGGTGAAGTGCATGGTACCAAAGGTATCAATACCTGTGGTGCCGATGTAGTAGTTACGACGACCAGACCAAGACCAGTAACCGCAACCTACAGGCCCGTGGCTGATGTGGATCATGTCCTTAATAGGGCCCCAAACCACACCTTTAGAACCCGCGTAAGCACAACCACGAGCGGTCATTACCCCAGGAAGGGATTTGATGTTAGATTTAACGCCGCAATCGGACTTACCTTCTTCGTATACACTTAAGTGCTTTTCCCGCTTTTTCTTAGCTTTATCGGGGTAAGCGTCTAGAACTTCTTTAATTAGTTCTTTTCTTTCTTCGATGATGTTTTGGTTTTCTGGAGGTGTCATACTTAGCCTCTGTGACTCGTAAGGATCGGGGCATAGGGGGACTAGGAGTCCCCTCTAAGGTTAGGGGGGAGATGCAAGGAAGAGGGTAAAAGGAAAGATATGAAACTCTTCCTTTTTCCTTTTTGTCAAGCTAGTTTTGAGGGTTTGTAGTAAGCACAAAGCGTGCTTAGAAAATAAGGACTAAAGTCCTTACCCTTTGGGTTCGTTAGTCGCTCATGGGGGAAACCCCCATCGCCCTTGGCGTCTCCCCTTGGGAGAAGACCGCGCTAACTCACTACGAACTTGCTTACCCATCAATTTAAACTGAGCATTCTTTCTTGGCAGCGATTTATACTACAGGAGCTTCAGCAGCAGTTTTACCAACCAACTTGGCAGCATTTTCGTCGCTTTCGAGAATACCGAATTCAATCAACAATTCTTCTAGTTCTTCCATTTCGATGGGTGTAGGAATAGCCAGATTCTTGTTGTCGATAATCTTTTGAGCCAAAATCCGATATTCGTTAGCTTGGTTGCTTTCAGGTGCGTACTCGTTAACAGTCATCCGGCGCAATTCTGCGTGTTGAACAATGTTGTCACGAGGTACGTAGTGAATCATTTGGGTGTTTAACCGTTTTGCCAAGGTTTCGATTAGTTCGATTTCTCGGTCTGTGTTACGGCTGTTACAAATCAAACCACCCAAACGCACGCCACCAGTGTGAGCATACTTAAGAACACCACGAGCGATGTTGTTAGCAGCGTACATCGCCATCATTTCACCGGATGTAACGATGTAGATTTCTTGTGCCTTACCTTCGCGGATAGGCATTGCGAAACCACCGCACACAACGTCACCTAATACGTCGTAAGATACGAAGTCTAGGTCTTGGTAAGCACCATTTTCTTCTAAGAAGTTGATGGCGGTGATGATACCACGACCGGCGCAACCTACACCGGGTTCTGGCCCACCAGATTCTACGCAACGAACGTTACGGAAACCGGTTAGCATTACTTCTTCGATTTCGATATCTTCTACTGCACCACGTTCTGCGGCGAGGTGAAGAACGGTTGTTTGAGCTTTGCTGTGTAGCATCAAACGGGTGGAGTCAGCTTTAGGGTCGCAACCGACGATCAGGATGCGTTGACCCATTTCTGCCATAGCTGCTAAGGTGTTTTGGGAGGTGGTAGATTTACCAATACCGCCTTTACCGTAGAAAGCTATCTGTCTAATGTTTTCGTCTGTCATTGTTCGTATTTTCCTGCAATTGGTTGGTTGGTGGGTATGCGCGTTTGTCAGTTGCGTTCACGCCAGTTGAGCGACAGTAGTGAGCGCGTGTAGAGCATCGTTGGTAGCGTTGGCATAAATGCCTGCTGGGGGCGATCGCTCCACAGCTAAAATAATTGAAAGTAGGTACATCTATTTCCTCGTTAAATTTTTTTCTTTTTGTCTTTTTGTCTTTTGTCCTTTGTCCTTTGTCATTTGTTTAGACAAAGAACAAAGAAAATTACGCAATTTACAAATACGTCATAATGTGTTTCAGCTTGAAAAACTAAATAGGACTTGATGTTGTTATTTGTCAACAATCAATGTATAAGTCCTATTACTTGTTCAAAATAGCGCCCTTCATATTTGTGACGCGCTCTAGTGCAGCTTTGGTGTCTTCTGCTGACACTCCACGCACAGCCATTGCTTCGCCGAGATGCTTGGCGATCGCATCGAAGTGTGGTTGCTGTAAATTCATTCCCGCGTGGGTTTTGTCCATTGGACGACCGCCGTATTGCTTTGGCCCCTCAAATATTTGAGATAAGAAAGCAACTAGATGATTACGTTGCTTGGCCATATCTGTACCAGCAAAAATGGGATTGAGGAGGCTGTCTGTCGCAATGCGTTTGTGGAGTTCATCTACTACTTGTTCAATAGCTGGTTGTCCACCAATTTTGTCGTACAATGTGCTCATATCCTGTTCCTTTGAAGCGAGTTGGATGATGAAAGAAAGCAAGTAGGCGCTTAATGTTTTTGCCTATATGCTGTTAGCCGTAGGACTGATGCCAATTCGTAATTCGTAATTAAGAAAGTCAGATTTTAATCTGTAGCTTTCTTTTGGCGAATTGGTATGAAGCATTGAGTAAAGACAATTATCCGATTCAAATCCTACTTTCTATTTCTGGCTGAATGCATATTAGGGCGTATTTGTAGAGTACGTTAAGTCAAGAAAGCAATTCCTAAACTGCTTCGACTACAAGATTCTTGCTGACACGATCTTGTAATCTCGCTTCGATCGCAATCTTCAGAGTTGCTGTACTACTAGAACAAGAACCACAAGCACCTTGCAACAAAACTTTAACGCGATCGCCTTCCACATCATACAGTTCCACATCTCCACCATCGGCGATGAGAACGGGTCTGACTTCTTCATCCAGAACTTTTTGAATTAGAGCAATTTTTTGGACGTTGGTTAGCGATAGTTGCGATTGCTGTTTAGATGTAGCAATATCTGTGGCAACCTTGACGGCATAATTGTTAAGCGCAGGTACAGCGGATTCTTGTTGCACTGATCTGATAATATCATCGATATTCGCCAGACAAGAACCGCATCCGCCACCAGCTTTGACATAGTTTGTTACCTGTTCAGCATCAGTAAGATTATTTTCTAGAATTACGCGGCGAATCTTAGACTCACTAATACCAAAGCAACTACAAATTAGCGCTCCTTCATCATCGTCATCATGAGTAACTAGAGGAATGCCACGATAATTATAAATCGCCGCTTCTAGCGCTTCTTGCCCCATGACAGAGCAGTGCATCTTTGCTTCTGGCAATCCACCGAGGTAATCTGCAATGTCTTTGTTAGAGACTTTCAAGGCTTCATCGAGAGTTAAACCCTTAATCATCTCGGTTAATGCACTAGAAGAAGCGATCGCACTGGTACAACCAAAGGTTTGAAAGCGAGCATCTAAAATCTTATCAGATTCCACTTCCACTTTCAGGTGCAATCTCAAAGCATCGCCGCAAGCAATGCTACCGATTTCTCCAGTTGCAACTTTAACTCCAGATTCACCCGTTTCTTCGATAGCTCCCTGATTCTTGGGATCGTAAAACAGTTCTAATACTTTATCTGTGTAGTCCCACATAAATTTTGTCCTTTGTCATTTGTCCTTTGTCATTTGTCCTTTGTCACTTGTCCTTTGTCACTTGTCCTTAGTTACTTGTCCTTAGTTACTTGTCTAAAACTAATGACTAATGACTAATGACCAATGACCAATGACCAATGACTAATGACTAATGACTAATGACTGTTCTTGTAACCAGCCCGCATCATCATTTTTGAAGGGTGAGAGGGCACGTAAACGTTCTACAATACCGGGCATAACTGCGATGACTTGATCGATTTCGGCAACTGTTGTGTAGCGACAAAGGCTGAAGCGAATGGAACCATGCAAAGTGGTGTAGGGTAAGCCCATAGCCCGGAGAACGTGGGAAGGTTCCAAAGATCCAGAAGTGCAAGCAGAACCAGATGAAGCACAAATACCGTATTTATTCAAGGACAGCAGGATGGCTTCACCTTCGATGTACTTGAAGCCGATATTGGTGGTGTTTGGCAATCTCTGCGTAGAGTCACCATTAACGACACAATCGGGAATTGTAGCAAGCAAAGTTTGTTCTAGGCGATCGCGCAGCCTTCTTTCCCTCTTAGTTGCCTCTTCTAAATGTAACAGTTCCAGTTCTGCCGCTTTGCCTAAAGCAATAATTGCCGGAACATTCTCTGTTCCCGCCCGACGTCCGCGTTCTTGGTGTCCCCCAATCAGGAAGGGACGAAACCTGACTCCCCGCCGTATATACAAAGCACCAATCCCTTTAGGCCCGTGCAGCTTGTGACCAGACAGGGTTAACATATCCACGGTGCTAGTCTTCATATTCAAGGGGATTTTTCCCACTGCTTGCACCGCGTCTACATGGAAGATAGCGCCATATTCTTTAACGCGCAACCCAATCTGCTCAATCGGGAAAACTGTGCCGGTTTCGTTATTAGCATACATAATTGTCACCAAGGCGGTGTTACCCGTCAAGGAAGCTTCTAGTTCATCTAGATCCAACTGCCCTTGATGATTTACTGAAAGATAGGTAACACTGTAACCTTGGGTTTCTAATTGTTTGCAGACATTGAGTACTGCTGGATGTTCAACTTGGGTGGTGATGATGTGTCGTTTTTCTGGTTGGGCTAACAGTGCGGCTCGAATCGCCGCGTTATCTCCCTCAGTTCCACAACTTGTGTAGACAATTTCTGACTCATCGGCTCCCAGGATGGCTGCAAGTTGTTCTCTTGCGGTTCTCACTGCTTTACCGACTTGCCCACCAAAGCTATGCATACTGGAGGGATTACCGTAATAGTCCGTGAGGTAAGGTAGCATTACCTCTACAACCTCTGGGTCTACTTTAGTGGTGGCATTATTATCGAGATAGATGCAGTTCTTTTGCATTGTTGTCTTCAATTACGAATTACGATCTTCGCAGCGTTAGCGTTAGCAAAGCGGTAGCGAGTCTTCTCCCAAGGGGAGACGCCAAGGGCGAACGAGCGTCCGCAGGAGCGTCATTACGAATTACGAATTATTTGGGGTTGACGCTTTTGCAACTGCTCAGAGTATTTCTGAGAATAACAATGCTCGCTATCAAGTACAATAAGCGGTTGTGTATGGAAATTACTCTATGGAATCCTGGGGGTACACTAGGGTCAGTTCTTCTGAGCAGCAAGTAGACAAAGGAGCACTCAAAAAGCAAATAGAACGACTACGGGGCGCTGGATGCACCAGGATTTACTGGGACATCCAAAGCCGGACAACGGAGACGCGGGACGGTTTAGAACGA
>NZ_JADEXR010000135.1 GCF_015206995.1 aff. Roholtiella sp. LEGE 12411
CACCTAAGTTAAGTAAGCATCAAAAACTCCACCCCTTTGTGGGTGGAGTTTTTGATGCTTACTTAACTTAGGTGTTGGTTGTCACCGTCCAAATTCTTCCATAGTTTTTAGGAATATTTAACCAATATTCGGAATAACTGGGAACGCCGATTAAATTGTTTTCACTGTGAAGTTCTTCTTGATAATCGCCAGCAATGGGAAACCAGAAAGGTACACTCTGATCGCTATCGCCAAAGTTAAGCGCGACTAGGCTAAATTGGTTAGCGTGTTGACGAGAGAATAGCAAGACGTTTTTTGAGTGATAGCGGTCATGATTGTTGTAAAAGAAATGACTGCCTTCTGTAAATTGCGATCGCAGTTTACGCAGTTTAATCAGCTTCCGTACTAAGGTAATAACACTGTTACCAATGGCATCGTAAAAATAATCCCATCGCACAGGTCGAAGCAACATCACGCGCCCAAAACCTTGTTCTGGAAGGTAATAGTTTTCACCAAATTCTTGACCTTGCCAAAGCATGGGAATACCTTTGGCAGTAAAAATACTAATGAGGTAAGGCTGAACTTTATACCATAAACCGCGATTACCTTCTTGTAATAAATCATTATCGCGGGCGATCGCACCAAAGTTACAAACAAAACGCGAATGGTCATGATTCTCTATATATTGCAGCGCCATCTTGGCAATTTGGTCACTGTTGTTTGTAATCTCTGTTGGATAGCCATCTAAACCCAACTTAAAGCCAAGGTTAGCTAAATCCCCCCGATTTCCATGCGCTACACTTTTAGCTGCTCCCAAAGTTTCATTTTGCCAGGTAGAGTTGGTATAAGTTTGTTCCAGAATCTCCTTTGGCCCTTCTAATTGTTCAGCACACTGAATCAAATTGATAGTGTCATTATTAAAAAATCTCTGCCAATACTCGCCAGCTTCTCTCTTTTCTTTAACTGTTTTGTAAGTGTTAAAAACTAAGTTAGCGTAACCAACTCCTGTAGAACCGTCCCAATAATTGGGTACACAGTCATAGCGAAAACCATCGACGTGATAAACATCTAACCAGTGATAGTTGACTGTGTAGAAAAAATCTTGGGTAAACTTGCGATTATAGTCTGTACTTTCACCAAAATAATCTTTAGCAAATGTTCCCATAAAAGGGTTATCACGATACCCTAATTTTTTGTAAACATAAGAGTAGGGAAAATCATCACCTGTGTGACCATAAACAGCATCTACAATTACAGCAATGTTATGTTGATGTGCAGCGTCAATCAACTTTTGTAAATCTCTTCTTTTACCAAATCGCTCATCTATTCCAAAGTAGCCTAGCGGTAAAAAGCCCCAATCTACTGTTAAAGCCACATTAGAAAGCGGCATAATTTCTAGACAGTTAATTCCCAAATCTGCTAGATAACTTAGTTTTTCAATTGTTCCGTCAATATTTCCACCGAATTCATCAATCATCAATTCGTACAGAACAATATCTTTTAAATTTGGAGTTTTCCAGGTTTTTTCTGGCTGGCTCCACTCGTATGGTTGATAACCTAATGTAAAAGCGGATAATTTGCCTACACCAA
Source organism: aff. Roholtiella sp. LEGE 12411 (assembly GCF_015206995.1). Classification (GTDB taxonomy): domain Bacteria; phylum Cyanobacteriota; class Cyanobacteriia; order Cyanobacteriales; family Nostocaceae; genus Komarekiella. The sequence continues at coordinate 1,570 of NZ_JADEXR010000135.1, forward strand.
ATTCTCTAGCAAAAGGGTCAATAATCCAATCAATTTCTCCTTTGTTGGGATTTTGTAAAAAATAGCGATAAACATATCTACCTGGTTCTCCCCATGCAGATTTTGAGATGGACTTTGCTTGAGTATTGATATTTATCTGAATTGACCAATAATCACCATATTCTGAATCAATAGAATGCTTTAATTCAAATTGTAGAGGTTGAATATCTTGTAAGAATTGGTCTTTCTCATGGATTATTTTCACCCACAGCCGATTACCATCATTTTGAGAAATCCAAGGAAGAAATATTCCAAAATCAACAATACCATTGGCTTCTCTAGCCCCTAGTTTGTCAAAAGGTAGCAGTTTCATACAGACATCCTTGATTAATTGAATTTTACTAGTTTTCCTGATGATGTAAGAGGTTGTTTGAAAAGTCTAATTTATTACTCACCGGGCGACTGGAAGTCGCGGCTACACAATCAAAACCCACCTCTGTGGGTTAAAAACTTTGATTTTGTATTAGTCCATGCAGGTGGACTTAGTTTGTGTAGTAGCGAATTCTATTCGCCCAATACTTTTCAAACAACCTCTAAGGGAAACAGCATCTATAACCAGGCTAAATTTACTATACTGAAAAAATAAATCAGTTATCAGCTGTTTACTGAAGTAGCGCCTGCTGTAGATTTATCGCAGGTTGATTAAGGATTTATGCAAATTCCAATAAAATTGACATTTATTCACTTCATTTTCATTTCCTATACTTGTTGCAAAAATGCAAATAAGCCAAAAAAGAACCACAGATAAACATAGATAATTCATCGGTGTTCATCTATCTTGAAAAGTTTCCTAGGTTGGGAAACCCGTCTACAGAACTTTTCCCTGTCTTGAAAAGTTTTGCGCTCCTGTTACCCGGACGCGCAAACTTTTCGCTGTGTTCATCTGTAGTTTAATTTCTAAAAAATTGACTTTTGCAAGAGACACCATGAACAGAGTAAGCCCAAAGCACACGCTACGCGAGCACAACGAAAGAATGAAAATATCTCTTGGACAATTTTCAGTCCCCAGTCCCCTTATTACCAGACAATTTGCGATCGCTCTTGCACAACTAGCTCAAAAACACTCTCTGTTTGCTTGGCTAATTTTGTCCAGCTAAAGCGTCTCTCTAAATCCTCATAAGCATTATCAATTAGCCATTGTCGATAACCCGGATTTTTTAACACCTCCAAAATTCCCCAAGATAGGGAATCGGGATTGTTCACCCAGGTAACAATACCCGTTTTGGTATGTTGCACCACTTCAGGAAACCCACCTGTATCAGAAACTACCACTGGTACACGAGAAGCAAAGCTTTCTAAAGCTACAATCCCAAAGGGTTCATAAAGACTAGGAAATACAGCACAGTCAGCGATCGTTTGGAATTTATCTAAATATTCATCGGAGAGGAAACCTGTAAAATAGCAATGATGCCAAATTCCTAAATCCCAGGCTTGGCGCTTAAGATGGTCGGTATTACCACCACCAACAATCACAAATTTAACGTTACCTCCCATTTCCCGCAGTATCTTAGGAGCCGCATTTAGTAATACAGGTACACCTTTTTCATAGGTCATGCGACCAAGATAGTAAACGATTTTTTCATCATCTGTGGCAAATTGGCGGCGAAAATCCAGAGCATGAAAATCTTCGTGGTGCTTTTTCTTTTCTGGCCGAATACCGTTATAAATAACATCGATTTTATCAAAAGGACTGTGTAGCGCTCGTTCTACTTCTTGCCGCATATAGTCGCTACAGACGATAATTCGCCAAGCGTTGTAAGCCAGTAAATTTTCTTTGCCACTAATATAGCGTTGGGTGTCTGTATGAATACCGTTATAGCGTCCGTATTCGGTAGCGTGGATTGTGGCAATTAAGGGGATTTTAAAATTATACTTGAGAGCGATCGCAGCATCTCCCACTAACCAATCATGAGCATGAATTATGTCAAAGGTTCCTTCCTCCAGGATCAACTTACCACCATGATCCCCCATGCTCCCATTTAGGTTTACTACCCAGTGGAAAAAGTCATTACTGTGAGGTATTGGCACCCGATGTACGTGTACTCCTTCAACTACCTCATACATCGATGCGTGACCAAACTCCGCCGTAATCAGGTGGACTTCATGACCCAGTTTGATTAATTCTGGGTATAATTCCGCCACATGACGCGCGATTCCTCCAACTATCCTCGGTGGAAACTCCCAACTTAGTACAAGTATTTTCATTGACTAGACTCCCCGATGCTTTACAAATATCTAAAAATAAAAGTTTGGTAATTACAGTGAGTATATTTACAAAGATGTTTAAAGTTTTTAACACTGAAGGATTATTAGGGGTATGGTGAAGCATCTAAGCCCCCACCAAAGCGTTCCACCAGTTGATACAGTGTTTCGCCAAGGGATGAAATTGATAAATAATATAGCAGGGGAGAGGGTTGAAAGTCTCTTAGTGCCTAGGTTTTATGATTAGTTGATCTCATTCGCTAAGTGGCAACTGCTATAATTAGTGATTGTTAAAGGTTATCAAGATTGCGAAAATCAGGAAATACCTCGTGAAACATCTTGATTGTAAATTTATCTCTCCATTAATTTAAACAAAAAATACAGCCTCAAAAAGACGGCTGTTAACTTAGAAATGTTGTCATACTCAAAGGAATGAAGGTAAATCGGGGAATTTACCCTTCTAAGATTCCCTATAAAGTTGGCAGTGGGCAATGCCCACATTCATATTAATCTTGATCCAAGCGCAATACTGCCATAAAAGCTTCCTGGGGTACATCCACTGTACCCACAGATTTCATCCGCTTTTTACCTTTTGCTTGCTTTTGCAACAGCTTCTTCTTACGGCTAATATCACCGCCGTAACACTTAGCAAGTACGTCTTTTCGCAAAGCGGGGATGTGTTCGCTGGCAATAACTTTACTTCCAATTGATGCCTGAATTGGTACTTTAAATTGGTGACGAGGAATCAATTCTTTGAGTTTTTCGGCCATTGAGCGCCCGACATTGTAAGCTTTGTCCCGGTGGACAATCATCGCCAAGGAATCTACAGGATCACCGTTGATCATGATGTCCAACTTCACCAGAGGATTTTCACGGTAGCCGATGAGGTGATACTCCATGCTAGCGTAACCGCGCGATCGCGATTTCATCTGGTCAAAAAAGTCTGTTACTACTTCCGCCAAAGGAAGTTCGTAGGTGAGTGTAGTTCGTCCTTTGGTGAGATATTTCATATCTTTGAAAATACCACGTCGGTTTTGTGACAACTCCATCAGAGTGCCCACGTAGATTTCCGGCGTAATCATTTCTACCTGGACGTAGGGTTCTTCAATTTTTTCGCGATCGTTAGGAGAGGGCAAGCGGCTAGGATTATCAATGTACAGTTCCTCGCCCTTTAAAGTTGTCACTTTATAAACCACCGAGGGGGCTGTAATGATCAAATCTAAGTCATATTCTCGCTCCAAGCGTTCTTGGACAATTTCCATGTGCAGCAAACCCAAGAACCCGCAACGGAAGCCAAATCCCATGGCGCTCGAAGTTTCGGGTTCGTAGTGTAGCGCCGCATCGTTGAGACTAAGCTTTTCTAGAGCTTCCCGCAAATCTTCAAATTGGTCAGCATCAATGGGAAACATCCCACAAAAGACCATTGGGTTAGCTTCTGTGTAACCAGGTAAAGGTTCCGTTGCTTTAGCTTTGGCTAGGGTAATAGTATCTCCCACCCGTGCATCAGCTACAGCTTTAATTGCCGCTCCCAAATAGCCTACTTCCCCAGCGTGCAGTTCTTCAACTTGTTTTTGAGTAGGAGAGAGAACGCCTAACTCATCCACTTCGTATTCTTTACCAGATACCATCAAATGGACGCGATCGCCCTTTCTCAGAGTGCCATCCATCACCCGGAAATACACAATTACTCCCCGGTAGCTGTCGTAGTAGCTATCAAAAATTAACGCCCGTAAACGTTCATTTACCGTGTTGGCTGGTGGTGGTACCCGCTCAACAATTGCTTCTAAAATCTCATCAATACCAATTCCTTCTTTCGCAGAAGCTAGAATCGCACTGCTGCAATCTAGACCGATAATTTCTTCAATTTCGCTAATTACTCGCTCTGGTTCTGCTCCAGGTAAGTCGATTTTATTCAAAACCGGGATAATTTCCAGGTTATGCTCAAGCGCTAAATACACATTCGCTAAAGTTTGCGCCTCAACACCTTGGGAAGCATCTACTACCAACAGCGCCCCTTCGCAAGCAGCGAGAGAGCGCGACACCTCATAAGAAAAATCTACGTGTCCTGGAGTATCAATCAAGTTCAGCACATATTGCTGACCATCTTTTGCTGTGTAGTTCATCCGGGCAGCTTGCAGCTTAATTGTAATGCCGCGCTCCCGTTCCAAATCCATATTGTCGAGAAACTGTTCCTTCATCTGCCGTTCGTCAACAGTGCCAGTAGCTTGCAGCAAGCGATCGGCGAGGGTTGATTTCCCGTGGTCGATGTGAGCAATAATACAAAAATTGCGAATGCGAACTGCGGGAACGTCAGTCATATACTATCTTTGCTTTAGCAGCAACCAAGGTTAAAAAAGCAATTTACTTCATGTATTTTAATGCTTTCTTAGCCAAGACGCTGCTAGCTTTTAATCCTGAGTGCACAGTAGTATGAGTTATTTTCTCCCCCTGCTCCCCCTGCTCCCCCTGCTTCACCCTATCTTTATCTTTAGATATAAATAGGGAGACTTTTAAGAATATTATGAAACTCTATTTATGGCTGCTAGTATTCATCAGCTAGGAGCGTACAATAAATATAAATAAGTACATGTAGGGATCATGTAGGAATCATCGGCGATTGCCACCTGTAATTGCCCATAACTACTGATCTACTGACAAAACTTGTAGAGAGCTCTTGTCTAGCGAGTTATAGGAAAATTGCCACTTGAAACTTGAAGCTGTTACTTTAGTGCTATTTTTGGGAACTATGTAACCATACCCTTTAAAGTTTTTCAGTGAACTAACCCAAATTATGAATATAACTGCTTTACAAAGCTTTGGACAAAACAGATTCAGAGTATATAAAGCCCATGAATATGCAAGAAAAAACTACCGAAGCGGGAAGACAAGTCGATAAGGTAGAAATTGCTGTCCGCCTAGACTCAGAGTTACTAGAGCAAATTCAGCATCTTACCAACGACCCCAGTAAAGTGATTGAAGTGGCGATCCGTCAGTGGTTGCGGGGTGAAATACTCAGAGATGATGAACTGACGCGCACCCCTGTACGTACCCCTATTCCGCCTCGAGGTGAATGGAACGATTGACACCATCAATTAAAAGCTCAAAAAAAAGTGGAATTTGTCAATTTGGATTCCAAAACGCCAAAAAATACCCAATTAACAATACAAAAGCTGTAAAAATTTATGCCAAATTTTAAACAGCTTTAGTAATACTACGGTAGGATACCGTTTGTCTATCCAACTCGATTAATGACTATTACTGCCAATTCCCAATTGCCGAACTTGTTTTCCCCAAATCTGGAATCTATTACCAGTAAGATTAATGGCTCATTACCAACTCTGGGAGCCGAGTTGGTGTATGTGCAAGATGGGGCAGGGCGCTATCTGACCTTTTATTGGCAGCAAAGCGAACTCCTGGGATTAAATACTGAGAAAATAGTTGACGAGCTAAACGACGGTGAAACCTTTGCCCCGGTGGATAAGGTTAGTTATTTGGAACGGTTGCACCGAATTTTGACAAGTTTGGTTCCAGAAAGGTTTCAGTGTTGGTTTAGCTACCGCCAGGAATTGTTTGAGTTTGAGTTGGCAATTAGTCCGATCATGCCAAAATTGGGAACCGCTGCCACTACAGTTTTAGTGATGGGACGGTTAGTACAAACTAAAGTCAACAAAAAAGAACTAAAAATAGTATCCAAAACGCCCACCCAGTTAAAGTTGGCTTTACGTTCACAGCAACACCGGAAACAGGTAAATCAAATTACCAGAAATATTCGGGGGACATTGGATTTAGACATTATTTGGCAGCAAACAGTTGACAGTTTGGGGAAAGCGCTGCGGCTAGAACGCTGCATTATTTGTCCTTACCAGTCCTCTAGCTCAAAAGTACAGGTGGTTGCAGAGTATTACCAGCCAAATCTCAAATCAATACTGGGCTTAGAAATAGATATAGCTTGTGAGCCTGCCTTTGCTGAGGCATTGACAACCTTGGAACCAATTGTGATGGAGGTGTCTGGATATACTGAGTCTCAGCAGCAGAAAATTTTAGTAGTTGCCACTTGTTATCAAGACCAAGCGAATGGATTTGTTGCCTTAAATCTGCCAGATGAATGCTACCCGTTGACAGAATCGGAACTTGAACTAGCAAAAGAAGCAGCAGATCAATTGGGAACAGCGATCGCTCATGCTACTTTATACAAAGAACTAGAAGCAGCGCGTCAAAAAGCCGAAGAAGCCTCCCGCCTCAAAAGTGAGTTTCTGGCTAATGTATCGCATGAAATTCGCACCCCCCTCAACGGCATGATTGGATTTTTAAAGCTGATTTTGGAGGGGATGGCAGACGATCCAGAAGAACAAAATCAGTTTTTAGCAGAAGCTCATCAATTATCGATACACCTGCTAAATATCATCAACGACATCTTGGATATTGCCAAAATTGAAGCAGGCAAAATGGAGCTGGCTTGTGCTCCAGTCAAACTGAATGAGCTATTCAGTGATGTCGAAAATTTCATGCGTCCCCAAGCGGAAATGAGAAACCTCAGCTTTGGGATGCAAATGCCTGCTACCTCCGATGAAATCATCGTTCAAAGCAACTACCAACGGCTACTACAAGTCATGCTTAATTTAGTGGGCAATGCCATCAAATTCACCCATGAAGGCGGTGTCACTGTTAGCGCTGATTTAGTACTCAAAAAAGCTAAACTTCAAGATCCGCAATTCCCTGGTATGGTAAGAGTGCGCGTAGCAGACACCGGGATTGGTGTTTCCCTAGATAAGCAAGATAAACTATTTCAATTATTCTCTCAGGTGGATGGCTCCCGCACCCGCCAGTACGGTGGTACAGGTTTGGGACTAGCAATATCCCAGAAGCTAGTAGAGGCTATGGGCGGTGAAGTACATTTTTACAGCTTGGGCGAAGGACTTGGCTCCACAGTCACATTTACAGTACCACTGTATCAACAACCAGTGATTGTTTCATCCAGTGAGAGTGACTCAGATTCTGTGTATTAGAATTTTGAGCAAAAAACAAAGGCGTTACAGACGATCTGCTAATACCAGCTTAATTTTCAAACCCAATTCTTGTAACTCTTGAATTATTTCAACCGCTAGTTGTGGTTTTATTTTGTATTTATCTCCTTTTTATAGCAATCGCCAAGGTGGTCAGGACAAACAGTATAATCTATGAGTAAAGTAATACTGAATACTGCTGAAGCCTTCAGCACAAAAACAGATCATGCCAAAACCCTACAGTTACGACTTACGTCAGATCTGTTGCTATAAATAGAATTTAAGGGCTTTAACGCAAATACTTTAGTAAAAGTTCTTCATTCAAGAGTCACCGATGATTTTGTGACTCTTGAATTATCAATCTTCTTTTTTGCCAAAAGCCGTCTGTAAAACTACTGCAATGCCACCATCTTGATGATATTTATCTGCCCAAGCACGGATAATTTCATCCAATTCTTCCATAGCCTGCTCTAGTCGTTCTGGTTGGATATCAAGTTCTTCTAACAAGCGCATAGCATTTGGTCGCTTTTCTGCCCAATCTTTCATTAGCCGGAAATACCGAGCAGTATCTTCCACCATGATGTAAGTGCGCTCCTGATCGTCTGCTGGGGCATAAAAAGGACGGGTAAGAGCGTAGAAGGGCATTCCCCAAGGAGAATCAATCCGTGTTACTGTACCTGAATAAATCAGACGACGCTTGATATGCTCACCTAAGGCTTCACTCAAAGGCATTTGGTGCTCAGGTGGCAAGTCTTCTTGCGATCGCTTGTGCAGAAATTCAATCAAATCTAGAAACTCGAAAGAAGTAACTAACTGAGCGTCTGGCAGGTTGCTCGGTAGTTTCTGTTCAATTTGCCTTTTTTCATCGCTTGTTAGATTAGTACCAGGAACGCGCGATCGCCCTGGTTGCCAAGAATATTTCTCTAACCAAATATAAGGTAATTGAATCAGATAGCGAGGCTCCTGAGAACCCAGCATCTTCAGCAGTTTGCCCTCTGTTAGCGCTTGTCTAACTTCCTCTACAATAATTTTTACGCGTTTCGGCTCCAGATGGTGCAAATGCCCTGTCATTCGCAGGTTTTGCCCCTGCTCTAGATAGGTCATGTAAATTGCACATTTTGCCGCCGTTGCAGCTGCATCTAGAAATGCCCCATGCCTGTGCCCACTCGTCCGCATGGCACTAAAAGCCAGATAAAGCATGATCTGATCCATCGCACTGGGGCTAAGACGTTTGATCAGATCTATGTCGTTACTCATATTACAGACAATTGGATAGCACGTTTACACGGTTATTAGTCAAGTGAAAATAGGTAGTATACACCCTCTTGAAGGCGATGTCTTTACTTAAGACTATTTAGTTTGCATTAACTATGAGATTTTTGGTAGCCAAGTTGTTTACGTATACTTTCTGGCAAACAGGTAGAAACAATATTGTCAATATAATCCTTCCTGTGTCTAACCTAAAAATCACGGACATCGCCAAACCTCACTTGATGCAATTTGCATTCTACAAGTCAACTGTGTTTCCAATAACTCACAAAACCTGTTAGGTTTTTCCGATTTTCATCTAACGTATGCTACTCAAATCAAGATAACTATTAATCGGTCTTGGTGAATTTTGGTAGTACACAGGTGGTAGGAAATAATCTAGAAGTGAGTTAAGAGGAACTCTCTTACTGGATGTAGCAACATTCACAGGGTATGTTGTCAATTATCATCCCGTTTACAATCTCCAGTAATATCTCGGTAGTATGGGCAGTTGATTTGAGGGCAAATTGTAGACATCAAATAAAGCAGGTAATTCCAATTTAAAAATACCTTGATATTTTTCTAACATCGTTACTTACCATAGCACTTTTTCTATTAAATATCTATAAAGTAATGTTTAGATAAAAACAAATTCATGGTTTTTCTTACCAATTAATTATGATTGATTCCGATAATTTTTGCTTCCAAAAATCAAGCAATTTTGACTTTTGAAAGTATGCTAAAAAGCAAAAATCTTATTCATCTTTTTGTGCTGATTGACTGATTCTAAATAGAATTAGCTGTATATCTGTAAAACTAAATACTTATATCTATCGCACTAGGACAGCTAAAAAATTAACGACTAAATAAACATAACAAATTAAAATTTGGGTTGGGTAGTATAATTATCTACAAGATTTTACCAGATAACGTTATGAGTTTTTATAACAGCAACAAATTAGATTTTTACATTGAGCTAATGGATTTGAGGAATTGATGCGATCGCATGTCAAGTTGACTAGCTTTGCGATACGCGAGCGATCGCCTCTGTTATCTGAAAAACTCCATCGATTTTGATATTCGCTGGATTTCTCCCAAAAGCGAATATTTCAACGGGAAATCCGCTCAGCATATTGCTGCTTGACAAATTGGGGTTAAAGACGTGATTGGTTGGTTCAATCTCATTTTGTATTTCTATATCTAATTACAAATCATACTTACGTGGTTTCCCCACACATATCAGGATAAATATACAAAAATATCTTATAAGTGGTAAATATTAATCGCTTATTTAGTAAAATTAATTAGCTATTTAGCCATCGAAAAGCTATAGCTGCAACGATTTTGCTACTGTATTTTAAATTTAATGTGTCACGGAAGTCCCCACCTTCTCTGCGAGACGCTACGCAAACAATATACTCATAAGGTGGGGATTGTGAGCAGGGGATGAGGATTGCATCCAGTGTTGTTTTTTTGCGTCAGCAAAAAAACAACACTGGATGTATAACGAAGCGCCAAAATTTACTGGTAAGCTAAATATTATCTTTATCACCAATGCCGTAAGCGAAAACCAAGCTCCTTATGTAATGAGTCGCAAGAGAAAGATTTGGGTCTTGGGAACCTGGCTCTTTTGCAGGGGACTGCGATCGGGTAGCGAGTAACCTAAGCCTCACACGTTCGCCCTTAGCGTTACCGTATAGTACGGCTTGTTGCAGGCGTCTGAACTTCGATGATTCATTGCTCAGTACTGTTTTGCTAAAGTAGCTCCTACCATCTTGGGGCTGATTGCGATGCATCATTTAATTCGTAGAACTAGAAGATTTAACCTGATTTCGCATTTTTTCCAAGCTGAAAGCAGCTGCGCCAAAAGTTACTAATAACACTCCCATAATTTGCACAATATCCAAGTTTTCTTGAATAATTAACCCAGCGAAAATCACGGTTAAAACTGGGACACTACCACCAACGATCGCAGATCGTGATGCACCTAGGTTACGAATGCCAAAAATATTGAACAAATAGCCGGAGAGGGTCAGCACACCCAAAATAAATGCGCTTAAGATAAGTTCCAGCATCTTAGAGGGGTCAACTAGCAAGTTCCAATCGCCTGGTAAAGGTAGCATTAAACAGACAAAGCTCAACAGCAACATGGTGGCGAAGTTAATTAAAGTAAAAGTTACAGGATGTAGCTGATCAGAGCATATCCGGGCCAAGATGATGTAGCCAGCAAAAGCTGCTCCAGAAATGATTGCGGCGCTGCTTCCTAGAGAAATATTGCCCATCCCAGTGCTGAGAGAACCTGCCAAAACCAACAATTCACCGCAGCAAATCGAGGCGATCGCACTTGCACCTAGTGCGCTTGGGCGATCGCGAAACAGAAACCACGATAGTAGTCCGCTAACAATCGGATAGATAAAGAAAAGTGCGATCGCCATTCCAGTCGGAACTTGAGCGATGGCGGTGTAGATTAGTACCTGCGACACAAACAAAAAGCACCCACTCATAACCGACATCACCAAAATCCGCTGTGTCGTTGCATTGGTAGGTGTAGAATTTCCTCGCACTGAGTCAGCTAAGTTTTGAATGTCTTGCCATACTCTTGGATGCAGTATGGGAGCCAGAAGTACCATCAGTGGTACTACCACCATAAACCGCAACGTCAAAATTAATAGAGTATTACCCAAAGTCGGTGAGAGCAGGCGCTCTACCTCTACCACTCCAAAAATTTGGGAACCTTCGTGGAAAATTATCTTGATGGCTACGTTATAAAGTGAGGATATTACTGTTGACAAAACGACCAGCAAGAAACCGATTTGGATAGGTGATGAAGGTTGGGAATTAGGCGATCGCGAGGGTCTTGCTCCCTGGCGTGGCGTTGTTGGGGGCGGCTCTAGCGTAGTTTTACTCTTTGACAAATCCCTACTAACGACAGAAATTGGTTCGCTTTGGTTTCGCTTTGGTGACTGTTTTCCTCCCTGTTGTGGCGTTGGCGCAGCAGGCGGGGATATATCGCTCTGTGACGAGTCCCGGCTGAGTACCGAAATTGGTTCGCTTTGGTTTCGCCTTAATGAAGATTGTTTTCTTCCTGGCTGTGGTGTTGATGCAGTAGCAGGCGGGGACACAGTTTCGCTTTCTGACAATTCCCTAGGAATCACAGAAACTGGTTCTGTAACGTTTTGCTTTGGTGGCGGTTGCACTACTTCCGGCTTGAGCGCAGCAGGTGGGGATACAGTTTCGCTTTTAAGGACAGAAATTGGTTCACTAACATTTTCTGTTGGTGGCGGTGGCTTAGCAGCAGACGACTTGGACGGAGTTAAGCTTGCTGATGATTCCTTAGAGATAATCGGAATTGGTTTAAGCGCGTTTTCTGCTGATGGCGGTAACTTAGCAGCAGGTTTCGGTGTAGTCTCGCTTTCTGGCAATTCTTTAGGGATAACAGAAATTGGCTCAGCAGCTATTCTGGCTACTTCGCCAAGCGGTGGCGATTTCTCAAGCGGACTCTTCTTTTCTGGCTCAGGTTGCAACACAGTAGGCGCACCTATTGCTGCTGCTGTTCGTGAAGTTTCTTCTATTGTCTTTTCTAGTTTTCCCTGTAGGCGATTAACAAACTCCACCAAAATCTCTTCCCCTTGCTGCTGCTGGCTATACATCCGAGACAACTGTTGGGAAAGATTACTTTGGTAGTTCTTTAGTTCTTGTTGCAGTGAGTTAAAGGTGATGGTGACAGTATCATCCAGACTCCCAAACATGTGTTCGACTTTTTCATTAATCTCACCTGCTACCTTATTACTTACTTCAGCCGACTTCAGCGCAGATCGTTCAGATGAGTTTTCACCTGTTTGCGTTGCTATAGTCGCAAGAGAGGATTGCAGTTGTGAAGATATATGCTTTGCCAGAACTTCTGCTAGCTGACGGATTAACACTTGCTGTTCGGTAATTTGCCGTACTTGTTGCAAATGTTCTTTTTCCTCTAGCAAGTGTTGAATGTCATCAGTTAATCGGTTTTTTTCTGATTGAAGCCGCTTTACGTCTTCCTGCAACGATCTGATGACATTCTGCTGGAGATTTTCTAAATCCTCAACTACAGCCCAAAGGGCATTTTCTGCCGCTCTGGATAGCTCGCCTCTGACTCGCGGGTTTTCTGGTTGCTTCTCGAATCGCCCCATTAGCTTCTAACCTCTAACACCTTGACGATAAAGCTGCTTCCCGTACACTTGATTGGCGCTCATACTAATTACTTGTATTTTGTCAGATAAACTAAAAATTTTAACAGGACTTCCGCATTTAAACGTAATTCTGTCATTCTGAACACATGGTTGGCGAAATTGGAAAAAGGCAGAGGAGCAGAAGTAAGAATTAACAGGAGATTTTACCCGCTTTTAATTACAGGCGCGTAAATTAAAAATTGTGTACCAGGTATTTACCCCTGTGGCTGATCTCTTCTGGTCAAAATTGTTCTGCCTACTAGACGGTGTTCTTCTTGATATTGATGAGCATCTGGTCAGTTTGATTTTCATCAACTATTAGCTAGTGAAATTTTTACTCATAAAAAATCTCACCCAAAATAAATACCTGTTGTTTTGATGGCAATAGTAATTCTTAAAGATTTACAGATGCTGTCTGACTTGTAAGATTAATATGTAAATTCGTGTGGAATGTAACTTGTGTGACAGTTTACATCTTTAAATGGAGATTAGAGTATCTTTCTATGGAAATTTAAAGTATTTCCATCCCCTGAACAATATTTTAATGAATGAGCAGCCATTCTGCAAAAATCCGCTTTGGCTCTAGTGTTGTAGTAGTCAGAGACAGACCGTTGTAGAGACGTTGCATTGCAACGTTTCTACCAAAGGATTTGTTGCAATGATTAATTGAATCGATATAATTTTTGCTATGAAAAAATTTCCTGAAGGGAACAATCAGGAAAATATTAATAATTTTTAGAAAAATAAAATTTGAGCGATGCTAAAGATAGTAGCACTGAGAACAGCACTTACTGGTACTGTAATTAACCATGCGGCAGCAATGCCTTTAAGAGTTTTGAACTGAATAGACTTGATATTTTGCACCAGTCCAATACCAACTACACCGCCGACGAGGGCGTGGGAGGTAGATACAGGTAAACCTAGCCGAGAGGCCAGGAGGATGGTGGTAGCAGTGGCAAGTTCGGCACAAAATCCACTACTAGGTTGCAAGGAAATGATGCTTTCGCCAATGGTGGCGATGACTTTTTTACCCAAAATGGCTAAACCAGCAACAATGCCAGCACCGCCAAGGATTAAAATCCAAATAGGGACAGTGATGCCATTTGTGGGTACGCTACCAGTGCGATTTATGTAGACGATCGCAGCTAAAGGAGCGATCGCATTCCCAACATCATTAGATCCATGAGCAAAGGCCACAAAGCAAGCACTCAATACTTGGAATCGAGCAAATAAGCGTTCAACGGGATTGGGCATGGGGCATGGGGCATGGGG
>NZ_JADEXR010000136.1 GCF_015206995.1 aff. Roholtiella sp. LEGE 12411
GGAATGGGGAATGGGGAATGGGGAATGGGAAGATTTAGTTAAGATCCGATTCGGCGTAAGGGCGGGTTTCTTTCACGGTTCTCAATCCTCTTGATTGTGTTTACTTCAAAGTGTTAATAATTCATAAATTTAGATGACCATTATTGATGTCTTGCTATTAATCCTCTGTTTATCATCTGTCTTGTTTTACTGCTATGGGATTTATGCAGCGATCGCTTTCTGGAATCACCCCCATCCCATTACTCCTGAATTCCATCCGGCTATTACCATTCTTAAACCAATTTGTGGGGTTGATAGCGATGCTTACCAAAACCTCGCCTCATTTTGTCAACAAGATTATCTAGAGTACCAGATTATCTTTGCTGTGCGCGATCGCCAAGACCCTGGTATAGAAGTTGTCAATAAAATCATCCAGCAGTTTCCAGATACGGATATTCATTTGGTGGTGAGCGATCGGATCATTGGCACAAACTTGAAAGTGAGTAATTTAGCGAATGCTGTCGCCGCCGCTAAACATGAAATTCTACTCATCGCGGACAGTGACATTCGAGTTGAGACAGATTATTTGCAACGAGTTATCCAGCCGCTGAAAGCTGAAAGTGTTGGTGTTGTCACCTGTTTGTATCGTTCTTTAGCACAAGGATGGGTAACAACTTTAGAGGCGTTAGGGACTGCTACCGATTTTCATGCAGGCGTTTTAGTTAGTAATCAACTCCAAGGGATCAAATTTGCTTTCGGTTCCACTATTGTAATTCGCAAACAAGTGCTGGAATTGATTGGTGGATTTGAAGCGATCGCTGATTATCTGGCGGATGACTTCCAACTGGGCTATCTACCAGCCCAAGCTGGTTACAAGGTTGTATTATCTGACTATGTAGTTGAACATGTTTTAGCAAGTAGTACCCTAGTTGATGCCATCCAGCGCCAAATTCGTTGGGCGCGTTGTATTCGCGTTTCTCGCCCTTGGGGTTATCTGGGATTGCTGTTTACCTACGGTACAGTTACTAGCTTATTGTTGTTGATTGCTACGGGAGGTTCAGTAGTAGGTTGGACTGGCTTAGTGATCACTTGGCTGATGCGGTTGGTAATGGGCTGGGTTGTTGGGGTGAAAATTCTCAATGACTCAGTTGCTAAAAAGTTCTTGTGGGTCATCCCTTTGCGGGATTTGATTCATTTTGCTATATGGTGCTATGGTTTTGTGGGCAGCACAATTGAGTGGCGAGGACAGCAACTAAAGTTGATCAAAGGCGGTAAGTTGGTGGCGGGAGCAATGCGATTTGGTTAGATGAACCCAAAAGGAAGCGATCGCTATCTAATTAAGAATATTTATTGATAATAATAATCGAATAAGAAGAAGGGGGTTATAAAGGCAAGCATCGCTTGCCTTTACAGTTTATAAGCGTTCTGGAGTGACTTAAGGGAAAAAGTCAAAATCACAGAGAAGTTAGTTAATGGAATTGAATGGGTAGTCACAGACAGATGATTTCCCCTTCCAATCTCAGTCTCTACACAAACACGAAGGCTCTAGAAGAAATATTTAGATCTAACGATGCATTTTGCAAAATACCAATCAGTTCTCCTCTAGCTGTGACTCCCGGATCAAAAATCAGTGCAGCATCAATGGTTCCTGTGGCAGAAGTAAAAAAGTCAAAGCTATAAAAATCTCTTGAGCCTTTGAGTTGAATGAAATCTTCACGGAAGTTAAAGTCAGTAATCAGGGCATAATCAAATTCCCCTGTAGTCAAAGCCTGACCATCATCATAGTAAACAAAATTACTATCACCAAGCACGAAGGTATCCCTACCAGATGAACCAGTCAAAGTATCAATCTCACCACTACCAAACCCGACTTCACTAGTAGCACTGGTGTCTACTCCAGTCAAACGGTCGTTACCATTGCCACCATCAAGAGTATCATTGCCTAATCCCGCAATGAGTATGTCTGCTCCAACTTCACCAAAGATAGTATCATTGCCATCACCACCAAAGATTTGGTCGTTACCATTGCCACCAAAAACGGTGTCATTGCCTTCATTACTAAAGATTTCGTCGTTACCTGTGTTGCCATTGATGTTATCATCACCCCCACGACCAAAGATACGGTCGTTACCGTTGCCACCATCAATAGTGTCATTGCCATCACCACCATCAATGATGTCGTCGCTATCCCCACCACTAATGTTGTCATTACCTGCATCTCCGTTGAGGCGATCGCTATTATTCCCACCATCAATGGTGTCGTTACCATCACCACCAGATATATCATCCCGCCCTTCATTACCTGCTAGAGTGTCATTTCCAGCATCACCAAAAATCAGGTCATTACCAGCTCCTCCTTCTACTGTATCCCTACCATTACCGCCAAAAATATTGTCATTTCCAGCATCACCGAAAATTTCGTCATTACCCCCGAGTCCTTGTATGACATCATTACCGCCTAAACCAAAAATCTGCTCACCACGGTTACTACCAGTTAATATATCTCTGCCTTCAGTGCCAACCACAGTAATTAGAGGTTTAGCAATAAAATTAACTATTTGCTGTCTTTCTTGTTGACTTATTCCCTCTAGTGCATCTAATCCCAAGGATTCTAGCTCTGCGGCTTTAGCTAGTGCTGTTGCTTGGTCAGAATTTTGAGCCGCAAAATGCATAACAATTTGAGTTTCACCTGGAGCTAATGTCAGATCGTATGCAAAGTTAATATTGTCAGAATTCAAAGATGCAGCATTAGGGCTAAGACTAGAATTGTCTCCACCTATTACATGCACCATCGTGGGGTCGAAATCACCATCAAAATCATCGGTGACAAGCCAGTTGTCATTTATATCAAAAACATTATCGCCACTAGAAGTGCTTACTAAAACAGTTCCACCGTCAGAACCGAGATTAGCATTCAGGTTAACTGTGTAATTAACTGTTGAAGAACTAGTATTAGTAACAATTTCCAAAAATCTAGCCCATGACTGATCTTCTGGGACGTAAATTTTCCTCTGTACTTCTACGCCATCAACTGAAGCTGCTCCCAGAACAACCTCTCGTCCGTTCTCTTCAGTTTGAGCAGTATTGAAGCTAGGGAAGTTGGTTAAATTCAAACCACCATCATAGGCATCATTAGTGCCATCACCAATACTTCCATTTGACTGAATATCCCAGAGAAATCCAGAAGAGTCAAATAAATTAATAGGTAAAGTAATATCTGTCATGTTTTACTCCTTGTTGCCTGATAATTAATGGTTCAGCACAGATCGTTAATATTGAAATCATTTCTAATTGATGAACTGAATCAAAATTCAATCTTTTCTGAATAGTTATTTATCACTAATATCGAGGTCACGTAAACTGTTTTACCCAATCTTTAAAATATAGCTTTCTGTAAAATTTAATATATTGAAAAAATCTATAACCTTAAATTTAAACTTTGCTCAGATATATTTTGTTCGCTTATTTAAAATTCGATATTTTATTAAAATTAGTTTGATTGTTGACAAAATTACATTTTTTTATTTACGAAAACGCAATTATTTTTTGTGCAAACAAGAGTTTTGTGTTAAAGGCTTGTGCTGAGAGATACATAAGTTAATCTAATGCTGAAGCTAATAATATCTCTGTTCAAGCAAAAATCAAGTTTATACAAGCTTAATACTATGCTGTTAACACAGGTCAATAAATATAGGACTTATGCACACTCTACGAATTCTCGGCGTTCTTCTCTACCAGACGCTGCGCGTTCACGTAGTGTCTGGTAGAGAAGGCGTCTTGATAAGAGGCAGTCTTGCTGGGGGAACTTAAAGGTACAAACCTCACCCGCAAGTGGCGTGATTTTTCCCCCTGCTCCCTTGCTAAGAGCTCCCCTGCTTTTTCATTCAGCACGGACTATGCCCCGCTAAGAGGATGTTTTAAAAGTTTTAGGCGAATATAATTCGCTACTACACAGGCAAAGTCCGCCTGCGCGGACTAACATAAAATTAAGGTTTGGTCTGTGTAGCCAAGCCACTGCGTTGGGCGGCTATGCCGACTTGTAGCAAGTGGCGCGCGATTTCTAATCGCCTGGGCAAGTGATAAATTAGACTTTACAAACATCCTCTAAGCTAATGTGCGTCCAAGTTGCACATTCACTGGCTAAGACCGTCATTAATCATTTGTCATGCGTCCTTTGTAAATACTTTCGACTAATGACAAATTACGCATGACAGCCCTCATGAATGATTGTGCAATCTAAATGTCTTTTAGCTTACCGCTACCAGCACTTTGAAAGCAGGACTACACTCCGCCCGACTGATATTATGTTTCTAATTATTCTACTCTCTGGTTTAAATACATCTATCTTCAGTCAGGTAAAACGTCAAATAGATATCTGATATTGTTGCTATTAAGAGTTATTAATTGCAGTTGTTCTACAAATCTATTACTGACTTATTGGGGGTTTTTATGACTTCTACAAATATCAATTTTTCAGAACAAGGTATATCAAAGTTCCAGAATTTAGATGTAGACGATCGCTTGACTGTGTTGGCATTACTTTACAACGAAATTGCTGATGAAGTTCCTGCGATCGCCCTCAATAATGTGCCAAATGATAGTACAGCAAATTTGGTAGCCCAAATTCAAAATCTGCCCCAAGCAGAACAGCTAATTGCTTTACGTCAGTTGTTAAAAAATGAAGAAGGAGAAACGGCAATTTCTACTAAAGAGTATGCCGCAATGAGCACTGATTGTAAATTAGCTTTTTGGTATCACTTAGCCCAAAATTTGGGAACTTCCATTATTGGTGTACCAAATGACCATATACCGTCTGAAAAAGCAACAGAAGTATTGGATTTACTCGAAACACCAAACCTTGAAGAACTAGTAACTTTCTTAAAGCAGGTGCTGTAAAAGTTCTGGTAGGACTTACGCAAAATCTCTCTGAAAGTCTCTTGACTTCTCTTCTACTAGCCCAAAACTGCTTGATAGCGACCTAAAGCAATTAAAGGGAAGTATTGTTGATACAAGTGATACTTGAGATAAAAATGTCCAGGGAAGCCAGTCCCGGTAAAGTTTGCCTCGTACCAAGTACCATCAGGCTGTTGAGTTGCCAAAAGGTAGTTAATTCCGCGCTCAATGGTGTCAAGCGCTAATTTGCCAGTTGCTTCACCTGCTGCTATTAGCCCAATTAAAGCCCAAGCAGTTTGGGATGCAGTGCTATCTCCTTGTCCTTTGAGACTAGGATCGTTATAGCTGCGGCAAGTTTCGCCCCAACCGCCATCTGGGTTTTGACAGACCACTAGCCAAGCTTCGCCCCGTTTTATACTGAATTGGTGCCTTTGAGGATCAATTAAGGCCAGGGCTGACAAAGCGCCACTAGTGCCGTAGATATAATTTACACCCCAGCGACCAAACCAACAGCCTTCAGTTTCTTGCTCGTCCAAAAGATAAGTAAGCGCTCGTTCCAGATTGTGCATATCAATTGATAAGTCACAAGCACCTAGCATTTCTAGAACCCTAGCGGTAACATCTGCGGTATTGGGGTCAATCATGGCTTTCAAGTCTCCATAGGGGATGGAGTTGAGCCAATCCTGATCGTTGTCCAAATCAAAGGCAGCCCAACCGCCTGGCTTACACTGCATAGATGCGATCCAATTTAAGCCACGGGCGATCGCAGTCTGCTTTAATTTTTCATTGGGGAGTTTTGCTACATGTAGAGCCATCACCACAACAGCTGAATCATCTACATCTGGATAAAAGTTATTGTCAAATTCAAACGCCCAAGCTCCTGGTTTTCCCTGGTGATTTTTGAGCGCCCAATCTCCGTAGTCCAAAATTTGCTTTTGTAGTAACCACTGTCCAGCCTGTACCACAGCCGGATCATCTGGTGCAAAACCAGATTCTACTAGGGCACGCATCACCCAAGCTGTATCCCAGACAGGTGAAATACAAGGCTGTACGCGGTAGTTATCCTCTGTTTCTAGGGCAAAATTATCTATTGCTTGCAAACCTCGTTCCACAATGGGATCGCTGACGTCATAATCGAGACACCGCAAAGCCAGCATTGAATTGAGCATGGCAGGAATAATCCCACCCCAGTCACCGGTGGCTTCTTGCCGTTCTAAAATCCATTTTTCGGCTGCTTTAATGCCTTCTTCACGAAAGGGTACTAAATTTAAGCTTTCTGCTAACTTGAACCCATCATCAAGGGTGAGAAATAAATCTGTCCAATCGCCACTGCGGGGCAATTCCCAGTGAACTTGCTCGACACCTTCAACGTATAGCTCATCTAAGTTGATAGTTGGATTGGTGATCAAAACAGGTTTGCGATCGCAGACAATCAACAGCGGTACAGTACTGGAGCGGGCCCAGCTAGACATTTCGTAGATATTAAAGGGGAAAGCTGTGGGCAAAAGCATTACCCAAGGCGGCAGTGAGGGAATACCGCGCCAGTTGTAACAGCCAAGTAAAGCTAGGTATAACTTGGTAAAAATCCGAGTTTTGCTAATACCACCTCGTTTGAGAATAAAAGCTCGTGCTTGAATCATCGCCGGATCATTTGCCGATACACCCAGCAACTTCAGCGCCATGTAAGCCTCAACCGAAGTACTCAGTTCTCCGCCATCTCCGTAGAAAAGCTCCCAACCCCCATGCTGCCGTTGCTGATCACGCAGATAGGTTTCAACCTTGTCTAATGGTCTTGTTTGGTCTGTTCCCCAAATTTTATGCAGGAGAACTACCTCAGCAGTAATTGTGACATTGGATTCTAACTCTGCCCACCAATAACCCGCAGGGTTTTGAATCGAAAGCAGATATTTTTGGCTAGCTGCGATCGCCGCTGCGACTTGATTGACTTTTACACTGTCTTGTGTTTGCATCAAATACTATTTAACCTCAACACTCAACATCTAGTTATGAACACGGCAGTATGGTGTATTGTGTCTGAGTCAGTAAGAATTTGCAAGAGATCATGGCGGCAATTGTATTAGGGTTGATGCTCTTATCCTTGACAATTTGGTTGGGATTACTGAGTTTTTGGGGACAGTTTTGGCGAGCAGACCAGCAATTAGAAGTAGAGACGTTGTATACAACGTCTCCACAATCGTTAAATGTAACGTCTCCACAATCGTTACCTGTAGTTTGTGCGGTCATTCCTGCCCGTAACGAAGCTGATTTGATTGCAACCACATTGCGATCGCTCCTCCTCCAAGATTATCCTGGTTCTTTGAACGTGTTTTTAGTAGACGATCGCAGTACAGACCGGACAGCAAATTTTGCTGAAGGGGTTGCCTACGCCCTAGATAAATCCCAGCAATTGCATATTATTTCTGGTCAAGCATTACCTCCTGGTTGGTCAGGTAAACTTTGGGCTATCGAGCAAGGTATCAAGAACGCTGTAGAGACGTTACATGTAACGTCTCCAGATGTAACGTCTCCAGATGTAACATCTCCAGATGTAACGTCTCTACAGAAACCCGATTATTTTTTACTGACAGATGCAGATATTGAACATGACGTTAGCAATCTCCGCCGATTAGTTGCCAAAGCTGTGCAGGAAGATTTAGACCTAGTTTCTGTAATGGTGCGACTCAGGTGTGAAAGCTTTTGGGAAAAATTTTTAATCCCGGCTTTCGTTTTTTTCTTCCAAAAACTCTATCCTTTCCGCTGGGTTAATAGCCCCAACAATCCAACTGCTGCTGCTGCTGGGGGTTGCATCCTAATTCGTCGAGAAGCTTTAGAGCAAATTGGCGGTATTCAAGTCATTCGCCAAACTTTAATTGACGATTGCGCCTTGGCTCGTGCTGTTAAAGAGAGAGGGAGACAAAGTAATTCTTCTTTCGCCCCTGTTCCCGGCCGTATTTGGCTTGGATTGAGTACTTTGACTCGGAGTCTGCGCCCATATCCAACTTTGGGGACGATTTGGGATATGGTTGCTCGTACTGCTTACACGCAACTGGATTCTTCTCCATTGCTGCTACTGGGTACTTTGTTGGGAATGACGCTGATTTATTTGGTTCCACCTGTGGGTGTCATTTTAGGTTTGATTTGGGGAAATTGGGCGATCGCATTTATAGGTTTATGCACATGGCTACTAATGACTTTGGCTTATTTGCCTACGATTCGCTTTTATAAATGTCCTTTTTGGTTAGCATTTTGCTTACCTGCGATCGCTTTTCTCTATACCCTGATGACTTTAGACTCAGCCCTACGTCATTGGCAAGGGCGCGGCGGTGCTTGGAAAGGACGTGTTTATCCCAATTCGTAAAGGTAAGCCACTAAGCTCCATTTATGAATTAGCGAATTTGAAATTATAAAAAAATGCTGAAAACCCCTGAGACAGAGGTGCGTAAGCACCGTATCTCGTACTTCAGGCTCTTGATGAAAGCTAGTAGCACCGTTTACGGTGTTCCGATTTAATCTTTTTGGTGTGCAATATATTCTATTACGTTCTTTGTAGAAATATTGCCAGCAGTGGAAACAAAATAACTGGGTGTCCATAGAGTTGGGAGTTTAAGCAATTCTGGAAACTCTCTTCTTAAGTGATGAGAAGCCCGTCCTTTAATCCTATTCATGATTTGGGACGGGTTATCTGTTGGTTTCACATTCAAAAATAAGTGAACATGGTCAGGCATAATTTCCATTGCAACAATTTTCCATCTATTTTCAATGCAAACCTCACAGATGATTTGCTGTAATCTCTCTGCTATTTCACCTAGCAATACCTTCTTTCTGCGCTTAGGGATAAAAACAAAGTGGTAGTTGAGTAGTGATATAGCGTTTCCTTCGTGTCTATATTCCTCAGGAGAAAAACTTCCCATACTTCTGTAATTAGTGATTGGGTTGTGTCTATGTATAGTGTATATTCAAGGAAGCCAATCAACAACAGAAGGTGATAGTATTTGCTGACAAATTATGTTTACAGGCTTCGTCCTAACGTCACTCAGTCCAACAAAATGAGTAACTGGCTAGATATGCTTCGCTCGACCTACAACTGGAGTTTAGCTGACAGAATAGACCAGTATAACCAGCAATTCATTCAGGGGGACTACTGTGATCTAAGAGCTAGAGGAGAAGCTTGCCCGCTAACTTGTTTTGTGAGTAAGAATGGTGCGAGCGGTGAACCCTGGAAAGACACCAAAGTTAATAAGGATGGTAAGCTAAAAAACCCACGGCGTAGTGCTGGAGATATCCAAATAACTGGATTGCCAGAATTAAAGAAAGCTAGACCGTGGTTTGGTGGAATTGACTCCACAGTGCTACAGCAAAATGTAAAACGTCTTGATGCTGCTTACAAAAACTTCTTCTCTGCGAGACGCTGCGCGAATGAGGGTAGAGGGTTTACCAAGTTCAAGAATCGAAATAACTTTACATCTTTCACCTACCAGATGGGTGTAAAAGTTCAAGGTAATAAAATATATCTTCCTAAGTTGGGATGGATGCGTTTTTTCAACTCCCGCGTGATCCCAGAAGGATTTACCATCAAAGCTGCAACAATCCGCAAGCGTCAAGATGGTTGGTACGTTTCAATTAGGATTGAAGATAAAACCATACCAGATTACGTGTCAAAGCCACTAGATGAAGTTAAGTCTATTCTTGGTTGTGACTTGGGGATAACCAAACTCGTTCACTTGTCGGACAGGTATCAAATTGATAATCCTAGATTTTCAACCAATAAGAAAGCTCAACGTACTTTGAAAATTAGACAGAGGCGAATTAGCAGAAAAGTTAAGGGTAGTAAAAATCGCCAAAAATCATCTATCAAGTTAGGACGTTTTCACAAAAAGATTGCAGATAAACGTGCTGCTTACCAGTGGGATGTTGCTAATAAAATAGTATCTAGAAAGGTTGATGCTATTGCCCTAGAAGATTTAAACATCTCCGGTATGTTGAAACGTTGCAAAATAAAAACTGATGAAATAACCGGGAGATTTCTAAAGAATGGACAATCAACAAAGAAAGGCTTAAACCGCGCTATCTCCGATGCCAGCTGGGCTGATTTGATTTTAAAGATTGAGTATCTGGCTGAGAAGCAAGGAAAAGTCGTAATTAAAATCAATCCTAAACATTCATCCCAAGAATGCAGAAATTGTGGACATATTGATAAGTCAAATCGTGATGGTGAGAAGTTCATTTGTACAGAATGCGGGTATCACGAACACGCTGACATCGGTGCAGCCAAAACAATTAGAGATAGAGGTTTGGAAATAGTACGTGGGGACTCCGCGAAACTAGGTGTTAATCACCAAAACGCCCAAAAGGTGAGCCAGTGCTCTACTTGGGGTCTCCCCAAGTAGAGCAACTGGCGGGATCACCACGCTCTATGAGCCTTCGTGGTGAGTTTGGGAACCTGTGCAAACAGGATATTAAGGCTGCAAAGTCTTAAGAATCTCCTCGCCTTTAGGCAGGAGAGTGTCAATCAAGCTTATAGCTAGAAAACAGCAAATTGGTCACTTGCTCCAACACTTTTAGTCCTGTTAATGAACCTCGGATTAATCGAGTCGCAGCAATAGGTTGTCGAAGCAATATCATCGCTAATTTTAACGGCTGAAGGGAACCATCGGTGTTGATTGCTGTTGTTAAGTCAGGGATATCATACTGACAGTCGTCGCTGACTACTCGTAACATTGCCACTGCTACCCCAGACGCGTTGAAAAACTCTAAGGCTGCAAATCCTTCCATGTCAACAACATCAGTACCCAATGTCTCACCCAAATGGAGTTTTTCGCCAGCAGACCAAATGACGCGATCGCAACTTAATGAATTGACTAAAGACACTTTATCTGATATTTGAGAATGCAACTGAGTTGTGAAGACGCGATCGCATTCTCGAACTTGCTTCTGATAAACACAATTCCGATACAGCACAACATCTCCAACTGCATAACGCTTGCTCAAGCTGCCACAAATACCCATGATTAGAACTCTCGGTTGTGAATCATTCGGGAAGTGTTTATCCCTTTGCCATTGTTCTAGGTATTTGGTTAAGGGTTTCATTCCAACGGGAATCGCTAGCACCGTTGGTGTTGTGCCAGTGATGTGGCTTAAGCCGCCACACACAGCTTTGTACTCCGCTCCCTGTGGCACAAAAATCGTTTGAATGGGTGGTAAATTAGGCATTAATCTAGTATTTGTAACCGCAGATATATGCAAGGGTAAGATTTTTGTCATTTACGGCGATCGCGTTTTGTTTGTCTTGGGCAAAATGCGAATAACCAAAGAACATTTTTTAAAAAATTTGATACGCTATTACCTATAATTGCTGCCATGATCATCAATGCTGGTGAATTGGAATGAGAAATACAAAAGCTGACAGAATCAAACGGATTTATCAGGTTTACCTCAACAACCTCAACCACGGCAAAGTAGAGATTCTGTATTGGCTTGTATTTCAATACCACAATTTGGTACATTATCTTATTGATTTTTTTCGGCAGCTTAAATCTTTCCTTATTTATGGCAAAAAGTACTTATATCAAAGACTTCATGCGCTGCGATCGCAACGCGTGATCATAAATTTTTACTTCCTTGTGCGTAATTCTCAAGATATATTTAGCAATGGGCCAAGTATTAGGAAGCGGAAATTCATGGCCTCCGTTTCTGCCAAAAGATGGAACAATGTTTGAATTAACAAAGTTCTAACTAACCATGACTAATAATTGTATCACCGCCCGATGATTGTCCAAAATGGTAAAGTCTAATAGCTCCAAATCCGCACGAGAACGCTTCAACATTTCCAAATTGGCAATTGAATTTTCGTGGCTAACGGTGAGTTTTTGGATTGCCGTGACGGTAGCTGGGCTTTTGGCTTTCAGTTCCCTCAAGTATGCTTTGTTTCCAGATATTACTTTTCCAGTGGTGGTGGTAAATGCTACAGCCCCGCTGACAACTGCTCTGGATACAGAGGCTAAGCTCACCCAACCAATAGAGGAGCGCTTGCGCGGACTAGCAGGACTTGAGGATATCCGTTCATCCATTTATCCTGGTCAAAGTGCCGTTAGCTTGTCTTTTGTTGTCGGCACGAATCTAGAAACATCGACCCGTAACATCGAAACGAAGCTCAAACAGTTGACTCTGACTAAGGGAGCAACTTACAAAATTATTCCCTTGAACTTGAATGAGTCAGCCGCCATTAGCTATGCCATTGAGAGTCCAACGCGTAATCTCACAGAACTAACTAAGCTGGCAAATGACCAAGTATTAAGTGCGATCGCTAAACTGCCAGGAGTCCTCAAAGTCTCACTGCTGGGCGCTCCTACCGCTCCTCCCTTACAGCCAACTAATGTTAATGTCCCTCAAAGTGGGGCGACATTAGTCAGGTTTAACGGCAAAGATGCTCTAGCATTTCAAGTGATTAAACGTGGCAATGCCAACACATTGGAAGTGGTAAGTCGGGTTGAGCAAGAAGTCCAAAAGCTGCGCCCTACCCTGAAGGATGTCACACTCACCTTAGCTGCCACTCAAGCAGAATACATCCGTCATGCCACCCAGTCAACAATAGATGCGCTGATGGAAGCAGTTTTGTTATCCATCGTCGTTATTTTTCCTTTTTTATGGAGTTGGCGAGCCACCTTAATTTCCGCACTGGCGATTCCTACGTCTCTTTTAGCGACGTTTATCGTCATGGCGATTTACGGCTTCAACTTAGAAACAATTACACTGTTAGCTTTAGCTTTAGTGATTGGGAGTATTGTAGATGATGCGATCGTTGATGTGGAAAACATCATGCGGCACATCGAAGACGGTGAACATCCTCGCCAAGCCGCGCTTTTAGCTACGAATGAAATTGGACTGACAGTCACAGCCGCCACCTTGACAGCAGTAGCGGTGTTTCTGCCCATCGGTTTAATGGGTGGGGTAATCGGTCAGTTCTTTAAGCCTTTTGGTATCACTGTTTCAGCGGCGATGCTCGCTTCTATGCTAGTTGCTCGGACTTTATCGCCGGTGTTGGCTATCTACTGGCTGAAACCTAAAGCCTCGCGTTCCCCTCGCCGGGAAGGGAATATGTGGATGGCTTTTGCCCAATCTTATCGAAATTTACTAGGGTGGTCTTTGAACCACCGGAGGATAGTTGTTGGATTAGCTGTACTCAGTTTCATTGCGGGTATAGCACTGATCCCATTAATTCCCAAAGGATTTATTCCCAAACTAGATCGTGGCGAATTCAATATTGCTTACACTGCTCCTTTGCCAAGTTTTCTAGGAGCAGAGGAGCAGGGGAGCAATACCAATCCCCAATTCCCAATCCCCAATCCCCAATTCCCAATCCCCAATTCCCAATCCCTTAAATGATTCTCTTGAAGTTGCTAAAAAACTGGAGGCGGTAGTTAGAAAATCTCCAGTTGTGGAAACGGTATTTACTACTGTTGGCTCTCGTGAAGGTGAGCCGAATAAAGGTACGCTCTATGTAAAGCTGAAGGACGATCGCAACATCAAAACTGGGGAACTACAAGACCAATTCCGTTCCTCCTTACCCAAACTTTCTGGGGTGACTACCAGTATTGAAGATATTCAGTTTGTCGATACCGGCGGTCAAAAACCCTTGCAAGTAGCCTTACGAGGTAATGATCTCCAAGCTTTAAGCAAAGCAGCCAAGGCAATTAAACAGCGCCTCCAGAAAATACCAGGATTCGCTGATGTCACAATCACAGGTGAAACCAATTCACAAGGTACAGTTTTTCAAATTGAGCGCCTGAATAACCAGCGAGTAGCCTATATCGGTGCTAACCTCGGTCAGAATTTGTCTTTGGGTGATGCCACTGACAAAGTGGTAGCTGAAGCTAAGAAAGTATTGCCCTCTGGTGTCTCCTTGGACTTGGGAGGGGATTCAGCCCGCTTGGGTGAGGTTTTTGGTAGTTTCGGCACTACTCTAGCTCTATCGGCACTGTGCATTATGGTGGTGTTGATTCTGCTATTTAAAAGCTGGGTAGACCCCGTAGTAATTGCTTTCTCTTTGCCATTGGCACTTGTGGGGGCAATGCTGGCACTACTTGTTACCAATAGCGACTTTGGGATGATCTCCCTGATCGGCTTTGTATTTTTGTTGGGGCTGACAAACAAAAATGCCATTTTGATTGTAGATTACATCAACCAGCTACGGAAGTCTGGTTTGGAACGCACAGAGGCAATCCTTAAGGCAGGGCCAGTGCGCCTCAGACCAATTATGATGACGACTGCCGCCACAATCTTGGGGATGTTACCGATCGCCTTGGGCTTAGGTGCTGGTTCCGAATTGCGATCGCCTATGGCTGTGGCGATCGCCGGCGGGCTAGTGACTTCAACCATCCTCAGTTTGATTGTCGTCCCTGTGGTTTACGCCATTTTAGATGATTGGTTTCCCCGCTTTCAAAACAAGGGGAGAGGGGAAATTTGATGCAGGTATTTGTTACCGGGGGAACGGGTTTTATTGGCGCTCATTTGGTGCGGTTGTTGCTGGAACAGGGATACGCAGTTAAAGCGCTGGTACGCCCCAGCAGCAATCTGGACAACTTACGCGGTTTGGATGTAGCAATTGTCCAAGGCGATCTAAATGACCCCAATCTCTGGCAACAGATGGTAGGCTGCCAATACCTGTTTCATGTAGCGGCACACTATTCTTTATGGCAAAAAGACCGGGAGCTACTCTACCGCCACAATGTTTTAGGTACACGCAATGTACTAGCCGCAGCCCGTAAAGCTGAGATTGAGCGCACCGTTTACACCAGTTCCGTGGCTGCGATCGGGGTAGGTTCATCTGGTCAAATAGTAGATGAAACTCATCAGAGTCCCATAGATAAATTGGTGAGTGACTACAAGAAATCTAAATTTCTGGCGGAACAAGAAGCCATGAAAGCTGCTGCAAAAGGTCAAGAAGTAGTTGTAGTCAATCCCAGTAGCCCAATCGGGGCATTGGATATTAAACCTACCCCAACAGGTGATATTATTCTGCGATTTTTGCGGCGACAAATGCCCGTATACTTAGATACTGGTTTGAATTTCATCGATGTGCAGGATGTGGCATGGGGACATTTACTAGCTTTGCAGCGGGGGAAGTCAGGCGATCGCTATATTTTAGGTCATCAAAACCTGACACTCAAGCAACTGCTGGAGGAACTCGCCGAGATCACAGGTATGAGCGCACCTCAACGCACTGTACCTGCTTGGTTGCCCCTCAGTGTTGCTTGGATTGATGAAAAAATTCTCGCACCACTGGGGAAATCGCCTTCAGTGCCTTTGGATGGCGTTCGCATGGCTAAACAACCCATGTACTACGATGCCTCAAAGGCAGTACGAGAGTTAAGTCTACCTCAGTCTTCCCTAAATGCAGCACTCAAGGAAGCCGTACATTGGTTTATTTCCAGGGGATATGTCAAATGAGAAATGGTTAGGAGTCAATAGTCAATAGTCAATAGTCAAAGGTCAATAGTCAATAGTCAAAGGTCATTTGTCTTTTATTTATTCTTCCCCTACCCCCTACCCCCTGCTTCCTAACAAGTTAAATACACATCAGTATAACTGCGGTATTTCTATAGGACTAATATTTGATTTTTGAAAAAAATTCAGTACACCTTTATTACTTCTTCCC
>NZ_JADEXR010000137.1 GCF_015206995.1 aff. Roholtiella sp. LEGE 12411
GCTTAAGAGTGATCCATAAAAATAAATGCCCAGCCGTGTGTTGAAATTATTCGTGGGTGTTGAGGATCGCTTGTTTGACGGCTGGGCATTTATTTCTTGGCAGTATGCTAAAGAAACAGCAACTCAAATAAATTTATTTTCACTGCACCCGAAATCCCTAAGAGTGTAGACATTTGTCATACTTATTTTTTCAGAGAAAGTGCTTGCGTCGGTAAGCACTTTCTCTCACTCTAACAATGACTATCATTCTCTAATAAACATTTTCTGTTAAGTTTTTTTGAGTAATTTATTATTTGGAAGTCCCTAATGCTACTCATCTGCTACTCAAAACGCTAGCCTGAAAGAATCACTAACCTACTCTAGACACCGCGTTATGTTGCCAAAACCCAAAAAGCGTTGGACACCTGCAAACTGGGCAAGTTGGAAGCCCTTCGGCATTGGAGAACAGTACCCTAACAATTACTGGGAAGTCTTGCGAGCCATTTGGCTATCTCGTGACCAGCTGCCTTATGCGTGGAACATTTTGGACAAAGGTGTTTGTGATGGTTGCGCTTTAGGAACAACCGGAATGAAAGATTGGACATTAGATGGTATCCATCTGTGCAATGTCCGGTTGCGGTTATTGCGGATGAATACCATACCAGCTTTTGACCCTGCACTGCTAGAAGATGTTTCACAGTTGCAAAAGCAAAAAAGTGCCCAGTTACGAGACTTGGGAAGGCTTCCGTACCCGATGATGCGTCAACGTGGGGAAAAAGGCTTTCGCCGCGTTAGCTGGGATCAGGCTCTAGAAGTAATTGCTAGTCGCATCCGTGCTACCACACCAGACCGCCTCAGCTTTTACGTTACCAGCCGCGGCACTGTTAACGAAACTTACTACGCCACCCAAAAAGCTGTGCGAGCAATGGGAAGCAACAATATTGATAACGCTGCTCGTATTTGTCATTCTCCCAGCACAGCCGGGCTGAAGGCTTCTCTCGGTGCGGCAGCTACCACCTGTTCTTATAAAGACTGGATTGGTACTGATTTATTAGTCTTCATTGGCTCTAATGTTGCCAACAATCAGCCTGTCACCGTCAAGTATCTCCACTACGCCAAGAAAGCAGGCACTAAGATTGTGGTGATTAATACCTACCGCGAACCAGGAATGGAACGTTATTGGGTACCCTCGATTCCAGAAAGTGCCCTTTTCGGAACCAAATTTGCCGAAGACTTTTTTTTGGTAAACATGGGCGGGGACATAGCATTTTTAAATGGCACAATTAAGCACATAATTGCCAACGGTTGGGTAGACCAGTCTTTTATTGACTTGCACACAGCTGGTTTTGCGGAACTTAAGATATCACTAGAAAGCCAAGCTTGGGAAGAGTTAGAGCGACTTTCTGGAGCATCCCGCGATGAAATGTATGCTTTTGCCAAAATGGTCAAAGACGCAAACAAAGCTGTATTTGTTTGGAGCATGGGCATTACGCAGCATGAATGTGGCGAAGACAATGTACGAAGTATCATCAATCTTGCTCTTACTAAAGGTTTTGTCGGTCGGGAAGGCTGCGGTTTGATGCCGATTCGTGGTCATTCTGGGGTGCAGGGTGGCGCAGAGATGGGATGTTACGCGACTGTTTTTCCTGGTGGTAAGTCCATCACTCCAGAGAATGCTGCACATTTGAGCCAACGTTGGGGTTTTGCAGTACCAACAACTAAAGGTTTAATTGCTCCAGAAATGATTGATGCAGCACACCGGGGACAATTAGATGTGTTGTTCTCTGTAGGGGGAAATTTTCTAGAAGTGCTACCAGAACCAGATTATGTGGAAGGTGCGCTGAAGCAGATACCGCTACGAGTGCATGTAGATATTGTTCTCTCCAGCCAGATGTTAGTGGAATCGGCTGACACAGTGGTACTTTTACCTGCTACTACTCGCTACGAAATACCTGGAGGAGTAACGGAAACCAACACCGAACGCCGAGTGATTTTTAGCCCAGAAATTCCGGGGCCGCGTATTGGGGAGGCGCGTCCAGAATGGGAAGTGTTTATGGAGTTGGCAAGGCGGGTGCGACCAGATTTGACAGACAAGCTGGTTTTTGCTGATACTGCTGCTATACGCCAAGAGATTGCCCAAGTCGTCCCACAATACGCTGGGATTCAACACTTGCAGCAGGCGGGAGATCAGTTTCAGTATGGCGGGTCACATTTGTGCTTTGGTTGGAACTTTCCCACACCAGATGGCAAGGCGCACTTTGGGGTATTGTTGCCACCACAGATAGAATTACCAGAGGGCTGTTTTTTAGTAGCAACGCGCCGGGGTAAGCAGTTTAATAGTATGGTGCAAGAACGCAAAGATGCAATTACTGGGGCGGTGCGCGAGGCAGTGTTAATAAATGTAGAGGATGCGGTAAAGTTGGGATTAAAAGATGGCGATCGCGTCATTCTTAAAAATGAGTTAGGCGAGTTACGCTGTCAAGTATATATCGCACCAATTCAGTCACGCAACTTGCAAGTACATTGGCCAGAAGGGAACATTCTATTAGATAAAACTAAGCGTTCTCTAGAAGGAGTTCCCGATTATAACGCAGTAGTAAGCTTGGAAAAACAAACTTAAAATATTAAAACTACTGCTACGGTAAATTTATATCACCAGAAACCTACAGCCATGTCTGTCGCCAAAGATTTTGAACCGCCAAAAGATGTAATATTTCCTCCAGCAGATTTATATAGTGAAGAACCACAGTTGGAAAGCTACTTACATTTACAGCAAATGCTGCTGTTATTGAAATGCATTGATTGGTGGTGGCGAGACTACAACAACTTTTTTGCCGCTGGCAATCTTAGCATTTATTACAGCCCACGCCAGCGGAAGTCAGAAGACTTTCGAGGCCCAGATTTTTTTGTAGTGCTGAATACTGAACGCAAACCCCGTAATAGTTGGGTTGTTTGGGAAGAAGATGGCAAATATCCAAATTTGATTATAGAACTGCTTTCCAATTCAACAGCAGCGACAGACAAGGGCTTAAAAAAACAAATTTATCAAGATATCTTTCGCACTCCAGAATATTTCTGGTTTGACCCAAATAATTTAGAATTTGCTGGTTTTATCTTGGTTGGTGGTACTTATCAGCCTATAGAATCTAACCCCCAAGGTTTATTGTGGAGTCAGCAGCTAAGCTTATATTTGGGTGTTCATGAAAATCAGTTGCGCTATTTCAATGCAGAAGGACAGCTAATTCCTACACCTGAAGAATTCGCCGAACAAGAAGCACAACGTGCTGAACAAGCAACACAACGTGCTGAACGTTTAGCAGCAAAATTGCGAGAATTGAATATTGACCCAGAAAATTTATAAAAGTTGATAATGTCGAGAATTTTAAAGTAGGCGATCGCTGCCAGGAATTTGTGATTAAAATGCTGATTTATACCTGGAAAAAGCTAAATGACTAAGCCTCCAGGAAGTAAGACTAAAGCTACAGTCTGGGTGGTAGAAAAAGGTCAAGCACGAACCCGTTTAGACTATCTCACCACCGAAGAACCCCTAGAAATTCGCCTCATCCCTTCCCAAAAAACGGTAGCTGTAACGATGCGAACACCAGGGGCAGATTTTGAACTCGCTGCTGGTTTCCTCTACGGTGAGGGCGTGATTAGCTGTAAGAAAGACATTCAACGTATGAGCTACTGTGTGGATGACTCAGTTGATGGTGAGCAGCGCTACAATATCGTCAATGTGGAACTCAGAGATGGGTTAATTCCAGATTTACAGCCTTTGGAACGTCACTTTTATACTAATAGTGCCTGTGGAGTTTGCGGTAAAGCTAGCCTTGAAGCTTTACATCTGCGGGGTTGTTCAGTGATTCCTTTAGGTTTAAAGGTAACACCCGACATCATTTACAGTTTACCGGACAAGCTCCGCGCCGCTCAAGGTATCTTCGCTGCTACAGGAGGTTTACACGCTGCGGCTACCTTCGATGCTCAAGGACAGCTGTTAAATTTGCGAGAGGATGTTGGACGTCACAATGCCTTGGATAAATTGATTGGTACAGCTTTTCTTAGTGACGAATTGCCTCTAAATAATCAGATTGTCATGGTTAGTGGACGCTCTAGTTTTGAAATTTTGCAAAAGTCTACAACTGCGGGAGTTCCAATTGTCTGTTCTGTCTCCGCTCCCAGCAGTTTGGCGGTGTCCATAGCCAAGGAATTCGGAATTACCTTAATTGGATTCCTGCGCGGAGAGCGATTCAATGTCTACACTGGATGGGAGAGGATAAACCCAGTTTAAAGAAACAGTGAAAAAAGGTTAAATAAGTAAAAAAAACATTACAAATAGGTGATTAATATGACAGATTTTCAAATCAAAGGAATCAATCACATTGCTTTGGTGTGTAAGGACATGGCACGCACCGTGGACTTTTACACTAATACTTTAGGCTTGAAGCTAATCAAAACTATTGCCTTCTCAAATGGAGGACAGCACTTCTTTTTTGATATTGGTAATGGAGATGCCTTAGCTTTTTTCTGGTTTCCCTCGGCACCAGAAGCAGCACCTGGCATTGCTTCTGTCAGACTTGACGCCTTGCAGACTGGTAATGCAACCACAGCGCATGGGTCATTAAACCATTTAGCATTGAACGTTCCGTTAGAAAAGCTGGAGGAATATAGAGAAAAATTGATTGCCAAAGGTGTACAAACAACGCCTGTTTTACACCATGCAGATGTCCCCTCTGGCTATGCTTTAGAACCCGATGAAAGTACATTTATTTCCTCATTTTATTTCTTCGATCCTGATGGGATATTGCTAGAGTTTGCGGCAAATGTGCGACCTTTGGGTGATTATATGCGAGATCTTCAGCATCAACCAGCTACAGCAAATTAGCTAAAAGAGGCGTTGCATATTTGCAGGATGATTTATTTTTATCCCTTGTGCAATGCCTAAAAATAACTATCACGCTATTGTGGCGAAATATATGGAAAAACAATATTTTACAGGAGCGATGTTTGGTAAATATGAGTTTCCAATATACTGATGTAATCGTCACTATAGCATCTCTTAATTTTGATATTCTGGTGCGTTTCTATACCGATTTCCTAGAACAAAACCCAGCATCTCTAATTCCGAACATTTATGCTGAGTTTCATCTGGTTAGTTTGCGATTGGGTATTTTTAAACCAAAGAACTCACACGCGTCTGAATTTGAAGCAAATGCCAAAAATAAGATAAGTTTATGTTTAGAGGTGAGTAACTTAGAAGATGCGATCGCTCACCTAACTGCTTTAGGCTATGCCCCACCAGGAAATATTTCTATTGCTTCCCACGGCAGAGAAATTTACGCCTATGATCCCGATGGCAATCGTCTGATTTTACATCAAGCACAAAGTTATTAGTCTTTACTAATGACAAATGACAAGTAACAAATGACAAATTACAAATGGCTATAACTCAAAACTATAAATTAAATCTGATTCAATGGTATCCAGGTCACATTGCCAAAGCTGAAAAAAATCTCAAAGAACAGCTCAAGCGTGTAGATGTGGTTTTAGAGGTACGAGACGCCCGGATTCCTTTGGCGACACACCATCCGCAAATAGGTGAGTGGGTGGGAAGTAAGGCGCGAGTATTGGTACTCAATCGGGTAGATATGATTTTGCCGCAAGTGCGATCGCTTTGGGTAGACTGGTTTAAGCGTCAAGGAGAAGTCCCCTATTTTACCAACGCTCAACATGGTAAAGGTATAGCAGAAATAGCGCAGGCAGCGCAAGCCGCTGGGGTAGAACTCAATCAAAGAAGACGCGATCGCGGCATGTTACCCCGTCCAGTCAGGGCTGTGGTAATTGGTTTTCCTAATGTTGGTAAATCGGCTTTGATTAACCGTCTGCTGGGACGGCGAGTGGTGGAAAGTGCAGCCCGTCCTGGAGTAACTCGTCAACTGCGCTGGGTACGAATTTCCGAGCATTTAGAACTGCTAGACGCTCCTGGTGTCATCCCTGCAAGAATGGAAGACCAAGAAGCGGCTTTAAAATTAGCAATATGTGACGATATCGGCGAAGCATCTTACGATAATCAGCTAGTAGCAGCGGCATTAGTAGATATACTTAACTACTTAGAAGCTGTAGCCACTGATTTATTACCGAAAAAACCATTACAGTCGCGCTATGAACTCGATTCTATATCTGACACTGGAGATGTCTATTTACACGCCTTAGCAGAGCATCGCTACAAAGGTGATGTAGAACGAGCTGCAAGGCAACTTTTAACAGATTTTCGCAAGGGATTGTTAGGTACACTTTCTTTAGAATTACCTCCTGACGTCTAAATAAGACTTTTCATCTGTTTTTGAGTAGCGAATAAGTGTAAGCTAATCGTCATTCATTTTTCCAGAATGATTCGTTTGTAGTAGGGGCTTCAGCCCTGCCTTTATGCAACTTAAATGCCGATTAGCTTAGGACTTTCACGGCTAGTCCTATTTACTCACTTTTGATTAATCTTTTGGACAAAACTATTGTAATTAAGTCTTTATCCAGTTTTTCACATATCAAGTTAATTACTTAATAGAATTAATTACCATTTTATTGGTTGGCATTAAGCTTTTTCAATTAATTTCATAAATTATTCTACCTATTTATACTCTATAAATATTGCTAACAAATAGCAGTTTAGCAAGTGCTTTATCTTTGTCATGTGCCTTGAGAATTATTGTATTGTATGCCTTAAGCAATTCATGAATTGCCCCTAGTTACCAAATTGAAAACAAAAACCTAAAAAAGACATAATTTACTTATTTATGTCTTTTTTAACAATTTGATAGCATTGATTTTTACAATGAGCTTCAATCAAAATTGCATTATTAGCCAAATAAAAGTTAACTGGTAAAAAACCGCCAGTTAACTTCACTTATTAACTAACTATCATCACATATTTAGGACTAGCGAAACTCGAAGACTCGGTTTTTTAACAAAAGTAGTGGCGCTGATTTTAACACCAAAATATTTTACAAATTTATATTAGTTCATACATCATTTTCACTATCACTATTAACTATGAAAATCGCTGTGATTGGTGCAAAAGGTCTACCTCCCAAACAAGGAGGTGTTGAGCATCATTGTGCGGAACTCTATACTCGCATTGCGGCACAGGGCCACACTGTGGATTTATTTGCCCGCTCTTCTTACACAGAAAATTCCTGGCTTGGGCATTACGACTTTCAAGGTGTTCGAGTTATTTCCCTACCTGGTGGAAATTTGAGAGGGGTGGATGCTTTTATTACTTCGGCACTGGGAGCAATCAGCGCCATCAGCAAGAAATACGATATTATTCATTTCCATGCTCTCGGCCCATCTCTATTCACTTGTTTACCCAAAATTGCCACCTCTGCAAAAGTTGTAGTTACTTGTCACGGGTTAGATTGGCAACGTGCAAAATGGGGTAGTTTTTCTACTCGTTTAATTCAAGTAGGAGAGAAAACAGCGGTACGTTTTGCTCACAAATTAATCGTAGTTTCTAATGTACTACAATCCTACTTTTGGCAAACTTATGGTGTGAGAACAGTTTACATTCCTAATGCTCCTGCCAATTACGGTGAGTCAGACCCAAATTTTACCTATGGAACTCAGCTAAATCTGCAACAAAAACGCTACATCATGTTTTTAGGTAGATTAGTACCGGAAAAGCGTCCTGACTTGCTTGTTGAAGCCTTCTGTGCGCTGAAACCTATTGGATGGAAACTTCTTTTGGTTGGAAGTGTCAGCGATACCAAATCCTTTACCGCCAGGTTATTGGAAAGAGTTGCGAGTAATCGAGATATTGTCTTAGCAGGCGAACTCCAGGGAACTCGTCTTTGGGAAATTGTACGGGGAGCAGGGTTGTTTGTTTTACCCTCTGATATAGAGGGGCTACCTCTGGCAATGCTAGAAGCTATGCGAGAAGGTATACCGGTGTTAGCAAGTGACATCCCACCCCACCAACAACTAATTAGTGATGGACAGGGAGTGTTTTTTGAAGCTGGAAATTTAGACTCTTTTATTCGTTCTTTGGACTGGGCAATTTGTCACCCTCAACTGTTAGTAGCAATGGCTCAGAATGCACAAAGGAATGTGCAATTGAATTACACTTGGAACAATATTACTGATAACAACTTGAAACTGTATGAAACTCTTTCTAATACTGTAGCTACAGATAATGTGAGTGAGTATCCAGTTTCAGAAGATATACAAGTTTTAGGAAAATATACGGAGGATATCAAAAGTATGCACCACCTACCATAAGAATTTTTGCAACACAACCATCTGAACTCACCCAACAGCATAAAGTCAAAAGTAACCACATTGTGTTGTAGTGTATGGCTTAAGTATGTTGGCAACGATATGTTTTTGTCCTGCAAATTCTCTGCCATAATAACCATCATCAAAACCACGACCAAATTCCCCGCCAGCAGTCCGTGGCTTGTAAGCCTGTCTTTTTTTAGCGCTATTTTTTCCTTGGCGGTAGCCATCAGCATAAGCTTGAGGATGATAAGCAGGGTCTTCGTCAACAAGCCATTCAGTAGTAGGATAGCAGTAGTTTAATGGACGTGTATAATATGGGCGATTGTGAGCTTGAGTAGGCTGATTGTTAAGTAGAAATCCAGCAGTGGTGGCTAAAGCGACTAGACTCACTGTAATAATTTTTTTCATAGTTTTAGTCTCCAGAGTTCATTAACTCCTGATATTTTTAAGATATCGTGGAGAATGTTCAAGCGACATCATCAATCACTGTCATCTGCACAAGATTGGCTATTCAGTTTAACGCGAGTTCGGCGATACAAGTGGACTATAGGTGATTTAGGCTTAAAGTGAGAGAATAGGCCGCAATAAACTTTCAGGTCAAAAATAGCGAAGCTTCAAATTCTCCCTCCATCCACTAAACTCTTCAACGCCAATAAACCCGCACCATAAGCAGGTTCATGTTTCGGAAAAATTACTTTTATCCCAATAAATTTATTAATAATGGATGCTGCAAATTTTTCATGCATTTTTGAGCTACCACGCCATACACTTCCAGTTGTGACTACTGCAAAAACATCTCTATGATTAAAAAGTGCTTCAATTACTGTGGATGTGGCTTTTACCAAATCTTCTACAGCATCGTTAATTATGCTATTTGCCACTACATCACCTGACGCTGCTGTAAAATCTACGATTGGTGCTAAAGCAGCTATCTGTTTAACTCCCCATCCTCGCCGATATATTACTTCTATTAAATCCTCAATATTCTCCAAACAAAGATGCTGTTTAAAAACTTCTATCAGACTAGTTGATATCTCACGTCCATCATAGGCTTTTAATGCTGCTTGCATACCAGCAACAGCGATTTTATAAGCACTGCCTTCATCTCCTAAAATATATCCCCAGCCGCCAACTCGCTTGGTATTTCCCTGATGATTTC
Source organism: aff. Roholtiella sp. LEGE 12411 (assembly GCF_015206995.1). Taxonomy (GTDB): domain Bacteria; phylum Cyanobacteriota; class Cyanobacteriia; order Cyanobacteriales; family Nostocaceae; genus Komarekiella. Next base: position 9,407 of record NZ_JADEXR010000137.1, read on the forward strand.
GCCCAAAAACTATCGAACCAGTCCCTGCTGCAACTACAATTCCTACATCATGACCAATTCCACCGACTAAAGCAATCAAAGCATCGTTAAAAATCACAATATTAGATGGTTTTAATGCCCAGTTTATATACAAATAACTTCTATTTTGTAGATCTTTAACTAAATCTTTTACTACTTTGATATCTGCGATACGACTTACACCTGCTAAACCTAAACAGATTGCTTCAACTTTTATAAATTTTATCCTTTGTGCTGCTTCATCTACAGCAGAATGAATTGCTGATTCAATAGATTGTAAAGTTGCTTCAATACCTATACTCTGATAATTAGACGGGCCGGCTTCACCGCGACCTAGTACCTGATATGAATCATCCATCAACACACAAACAGTTTTGCTACCGCCGCCATCTATTCCCAAAACATAACTCATAAGCTGTAATGATATTAATTATTTGGGCGCTTCGATTCTTCTTTTAAAGGAATAAAAAAGAGAGCAATCATACCAGGAATAGTGAGGAAACAAACTAATACAAAAAATAGTGGATATCCAAGTGCTTTTTGCAGATAACCGCTAACTAATCCTGGAAGCATCATCCCTAAAGCCATAATTCCAGTGGATATAGCAAAATGAGAAGTTTTGTATTCGCCGTGGCAAATATACATTAAATAAACACTAAAAGCTGTAAACCCAAAACCATATCCGAATTGCTCTAAAGAAACCAAAGGATACACTAATCTAAGTGAAGGCTTTGTGTAAGCCATGTATACATAGAAAACATCAGGTAAATTCAATGCTAAAGCCATAGGAAATAAACACTTTCTTAACCCATATCTAGAAATTAGCAATCCTCCTAAAATTCCGCCGCAAATCAGGGAAATTACTCCAAATGTTCCGTAGACTAATCCAACGTCTGATGTTGATAGACCTAGGCCACCTACTTCTGGTTTATCCAGTAAAAATAGAGAGGCTATCTTGACAAGCATTGCTTCGCCAAGTCGGTAGAGCAATATGAATGCTAGGATAGCTGCAATTTTAGGTTGAGTAAAATACGAAGTAATAATTGACCAAAATGGTATCTTTTCTGTAACTTGTAATTGTCGTCGATTATCTAACTCAGGTAAAGGTAAGATTAGGCGGTGAAAGATAAAAATTATCGCTAAAATTAAAGCAGAGAAGCCAATAGCTATAGTCCAGCTTAAAGGAATATTGTTGAGATATACTTCGATCTGTCCAGCTAGGACTACTAAAATTCCAGAGCCAAATATAACAGCAAGTCTATAAAAAAGTGAGCGAATGCCAACAAAAAAGGCTTGTTGTTCTGGGGTTAAAGCTAGTAGATAAAAGCCATCTGTAGCAATATCATAAGTTGCAGAAATAAATGCTCCTATTGTCAATGCTGTGAAGGAGATGAAAAAGAAATTTGGTAATTGTAAACAAAAAGCTACTAAACCTAAACAGCAGAATGTGGCAAATTGGGTATAAAGTATCCATTTGCGTTTAGTAGAGTAGATATCGACAATTGGACCCCAAAACATTTTGATGACCCAGGGTAGGTAAAGGAAACTTGTCCACAAGGCGATTTGAGTATTATCTATTCCTAGTTTTTTGTAGAAGATAACGGAAACTGTGTTGATGATGACGTAAGGTATGCCGGAAGCGAAGTATAGGGTGGAGATGAAAGTAAAAGGGGAAGTAGAGGTTGTTTGGTTTTGCATGGATTTATTTAACGAACCGCAGAGGCGCAGAGGGCGCAGAGACAGAGTTAAGAGAGAATGATGCGTTTAAGTCCGTCTTTTAGGAACGTGACATTGAAATTGATGAGAAGGGCGAGGGGATGTTTAGTCATTTTAAGGTAGGAGAGAACTTGGGCTTGGTGAACAGAGGTTAGCTTGTCAACAGCTTTCAATTCAACAATCAGAGCACCACCTACAAGAAAATCTAATCTCCCCTCGCCCACAGGATGACTTTTGTACCTTACTGCTACTGGATGTTGAGGCTCATAAGATATATTTTGTAACCTAAATTCCACCTCTAAAGCCTTTTGATAAACCGACTCCAAAAATCAGGCCCCAATAACCGATGCACCTCCATAGCAGTCCCAATTACCTTTCCTGTCAGCCGATACAATCTTCTCCCAACTCTCTTCTCTCTGCGTTCTCTGCGCCTCTGCGGTTCGTTTCCATAAAACCCTCTCCAACCCTGTGGCAAAATTTATTAGAGTCCTTCCATAGTTAGTTTGCACCGCATGACCGCAAATATCCCCAATCTCCCTAGCCTCTATGACCCCTTTTCCACAGAAGCCAAGTGGCAAAGATTCTGGGAAGAAAACCAAATTTACAAAGCTGACCCCAACAAAGGTGGTGAACCCTACTGCATTGTTATCCCACCACCTAATGTCACTGGCAGTTTGCACATGGGTCACGCTTTTGAGAGTGCGTTGATTGATACCCTTGTGCGCTACCACCGGATGCAGGGGCGTAATACCCTGTGGTTGCCCGGAACTGACCACGCTAGTATTGCTGTGCATACGATGCTGGAAAGGCAACTCAAGGTAGAGGGAAAAACTCGTAGCGAGTTAGGACGCGATCAATTCTTGGAACGCGCTTGGCAATGGAAGGCTGAATCTGAGGGAACTATTCTTAATCAGCTGCGACGCTTGGGTGTCTCGGTGGACTGGTCGCGAGAGAGGTTTACCTTAGATGAGGGTTTATCCAAAGCTGTTGTAGAGGCATTTGCTCGCCTCTATGAGGAAGGCTTAATTTATCGTGGTGAGTACCTAGTTAACTGGTGTCCAGCTACTCAGTCGGCTGTGTCTGATGTGGAGGTGGAAACACAAGAGGTCAATGGGAATCTTTGGTACTTTCGCTATCCTCTTACAGATGATTCTGGTTATGTGGAGGTGGCGACAACTCGACCAGAAACAATGCTAGGCGATACTGCCGTGGCAGTTAATCCCAATGACGATCGCTACAAACACCTAATTGGCAAAACTGTAACTCTGCCAATCCTACACCGAGAAATTCCCATAGTTGGCGATGAATTTGTTGATCCCACTTTCGGTACAGGTTGTGTAAAGGTGACACCTGCCCATGACCCCAACGATTTTGACATGGGTAAGCGTCACAATCTGCCGTTGATCAACATTATGAATAAAGACGGCACGCTCAACGAAAATGCTCAGGAGTTTCAAGGACAAGACCGCTTTGTTGCCAGAAGGAATGTGGTTTCTCGCCTAGAAACAGATGGCTTTTTGGTGAAGATAGAAGATTATAAGCATAGCGTTCCTTATAGCGATCGCGGTAAAGTTCCCATTGAACCCCTCCTCTCTACTCAATGGTTTGTCAAAATTCGCCCCCTAGCTGACAAAACTCTAGAATTCCTCGACCAGAAAAATGCTCCAGAGTTTGTCCCCCAGCGCTGGACAAAGGTCTATCGTGATTGGCTGGTAAAACTCAAAGATTGGTGTATCTCTCGCCAACTGTGGTGGGGACACCAAATCCCCGCTTGGTATGCTGTCAGTGAAACGGGTGGGCAAATTACTGATAACACGCCATTTGTGGTGGCGAAATCGGAAGCGGAGGCTTGGGAAAAAGCGAAATCACAATTTGGCGAACATGTCAATCTACAACAAGACCCAGATGTGCTAGATACCTGGTTTTCTTCTGGACTCTGGCCGTTTTCAACTTTGGGCTGGCCGGAACAAACTCAAGATTTAGCGACTTACTACCCTACCACCACCTTGGTAACAGGCTTTGACATCATCTTTTTCTGGGTTGCCAGAATGACGATGATGGGTGGGCATTTTACCGGGGAAATGCCTTTCCAAACCGTTTACATCCACGGCTTGGTGCTGGATGAAAAAGGTCAGAAGATGTCTAAGACTAAAGGTAATGGCATTGACCCGCTGTTATTGATTGATAAGTATGGTACTGATGCTCTGCGCTACACCCTAATTAGGGAAGTTGCTGGTGCGGGACAAGATATCCGGCTAGAATACGATCGCAAAAAGGATGAATCATCCTCAGTGGAGGCGTCCCGTAATTTTGCTAATAAGTTGTGGAATGCCGCCCGGTTTGTGATGATGAATTTGGATGGACAAACTCCGCAACAATTGGGTCAACCAGTAGCCACAGAATTGAGCGATCGCTGGATTCTTTCGCGATATCATCAAGTTGTCAAGCAAACCACTAATTACATTGACAACTACGGTCTAGGGGAAGCCGCCAAGGGATTGTACGAATTTATTTGGGGCGATTTCTGCGACCAGTATATTGAACTGGTTAAATCTCGCCTCCAAAATGATGCAGACCCCGCATCCCGCAGAGCAGCACAACAAACCCTTGCTTACTTGCTGGAAGGGATTTTGAAACTACTTCATCCCTTTATGCCGCATATTACTGAGGAAATTTGGCAGACTCTCACCCAACAACCAGCAGATTCCCAGCAAACTTTACCTTTACAAATCTATCCCCAGGTAGATGCGAAATTAATTGATCTAGCTTTAGAAGAACAGTTTGAATTACTAATTGGCACTATCCGCACGATTCGGAATTTACGAGCTGAGGCGGATATCAAGCCAGGGGTAAAAGTCACAGCAAATTTGCAAACTGCAAGCGAAAAGGAACGGCAAATCCTTACTGCTGGACAGTCTTACATTAAAGATTTGGCTAAGGTTGAGACTCTAACTATTACCGGCGAACCACAAAGTCAAACCGTTGCTGCTGACAAACCTCAGAGGGGTTTGAAGACGATTGGCTTGATTTTTGTGGGGATTGTCTTTGCTAGGTTGGGCTTGGCTGTAGGGAATGCGATTGATGATATTCCTGTTGTGGGAACTTTCTTTGAAATAGTTGGTTTTGGTTACACAGCTTGGTTTGTTAGCCAAAATTTCCTGAGTACACAAGCTAGACAAAAGTTCTGGAGACAGTTTTTCCCACAAACACAAGAATCAGACAATGCGATCGCTGGTGTAATTGGTACAATCCAAGTGCTAATTCCCCTGGCTGGTGTGGTGGATACCGCAGCAGTTAGTGCCAAACTGCAAAAACGCCTCACCAAGGTAGAAGCAGAAATTAACGGACTCCGTGCTAGATTAAGCAATCCGAAGTTTGTTGAACAAGCACCTACTGATGTGGTACAAGCAGCGCGGGAAGCCTTAGCAGAGGCTGAAAAACAAGCGGAAATTTTGCGCGATCGCTTGAAGGGGTTGTTGTAGACATCGCCTACGTAGTTTAGGATAACTGCAATGGGTAATGAAAAAATATGAACTATAAATTTTGAATGATGAATTAGATTTATACTTCATCATTAACAATTCATAATTTTATTCGCAATTACCCATTACAAATTAACTATCCCCAAAAAAGAAATTAAAAAAATATTTTTAATTTTGTGGAAAGTCGGGTGGTGTCGATTTCTGTCCTGCTCAACTTTCCAAAACGAATTTTGAATCGGAGCAAAGCAACTGTCATGCTATATCTAGCCCAGGTGCGTAAAAACGATTTTTTAGACCAGCAGCAGTTACGCTTGTTGGCGCGTCAGGAAGCTGAAAACTTCTGGGTAATAATTCCCGAAGAGGCTTTCATTTTGCTGGGAAAAGGAAACACTATGAGTGAGAAATTACTGGTTTTAGTGGAACTCTCGCCTACAGGTGATATTGAAAGACTAGAGGATGCTACCATCTGGGTACTTGAAATGGTACAAAATTACCTCACAATTGGCATTACGCCAGAATTTTTGCAGCAAGAAGCCGAGCGAGCGGAACACTGGCGACAATCTCTGACGTTGCAAAACCAAGACTTGGCGCGTCGTTCCTTAGAATTAGAAGCTCGTCGCGAACAAATTCAAGCCCTAGAGGAAACCCTCAAACGCGATAAAAATGCTTATTACAAGGATGAAGCATGAAGTAAAAACACTCTTGCATCTCTATTACCAAATAATTCGTAATTAAAATCTCTAATTACGAATTATAGCGGTTATCAGTCCAGTGCAGTACACTAGGAGAGAGCAATTGTACTGATAACTGGTCGGTATGAAACCCTACTCTCTCGACTTGCGCCAGAAAATTGTTGATGCTTATGCCTGCGGTGATATT
>NZ_JADEXR010000138.1 GCF_015206995.1 aff. Roholtiella sp. LEGE 12411
CTTTAACTTGATTCGTCACCAAGCAGCATTCTTTTAGGGAATGGGGCACTTGTACTGAGCGTATCGCTAAAGCGAAAGCTCCGCTAACGGGTAGCGTCTCGTAGAGAAGCCGTTGGCGCAGCCTCTCGTAGAGAAGTATGGGGCATTGATTATTCTTTCTTCGCCTGCTTCCACTGCTTTCTCTACTCCCTAATGCCTACTCCCTAGTTTTTCAAACAACTTTGCTACTTTGTCTAAATCTTTATCTCCAGGTGCATGTTCCACACCACTAGATAAATCAATACCGCTAGGATTAACCTGATTTAAGGCTTCCACAATATTATCTGGTGTTAGTCCACCAGCTAAAAACCAAGGGCAACTGGGGCTAAATTGCTCTAAAATTTTCCAATCCAAGGTTTGACCTGTACCACCCAGTTGTTGAGGATGATAAGCATCAAGCAGTAAAGTATCTATGTATTTGCTGTAATTTGCTGCTGTGTCAAGATCTTCAAGATTGCTAATTCTAAGCGCTTTAATAATTTCAATGTTGGTTAGAGATTGACGCAGCTGGTAGCAAAATTCTGGTGGCTCATCTCCGTGCAACTGCACACCAGTCAACCCAGAATCAACAACTATCTGGTTGATTTCCGGAATACTGGCGTTAGCAAAAACACCAATTCTGTCAATATTTTCTGGAAGTTGTGCGATCGCTGCACAAATTTGCAATGTGGTAACGTAGCGAGGTGAGGTTGGCACACAAATAAATCCTAGTGCCGTTGCGCCAAGAGAGGCGATCGCTACAGACTGCTGTGGTTGAGTAATGCCACAAATCTTAACGCGCATATAAATTTGATATATTGGGAACTGAAAAAAAATGTCGAATTTTTGCTAATTATTTTCGCTTATTTCCTGAGTAACTTTATAATTTTGTAGGTTTACATTTATTTTTTCATTCAGGAGACAAAAGCTTGACTTCATCTATCTTACTAGCAACCGCTGCAACTGTTCCTCCAACACCAGCGTGGAGTCCCACCGTGGGGATTATCATCAGTGTCAGTTGCTTAGTAGTTCTTTTGCTAAGTACTAGAATTGAAAAACCCCTAGTTGGGCCTAAGTTCCCGATTTTGCCAGTCAGTATTCCAACATTCGTCGCAGCGATGGCTTTTGGTCATGTTATCGGTGTTGGCATCGTTTTAGGACTCACTAATATCGGGCGTCTGTAGTTTTGGGATGACAGAGACGTTACTCATAACGTTTCAAGAAATACAAAACCCCAAAAACGATTCTGGTTCTTTCTCCAGCAAGATAACTCGTGAGTATTAGCCAAGTCAGCTTTCATTTAGTTGTTCTAACTGAGGAGGGAAGTATTAACCTTCCCTTTGCGGGAAGATTTAACTACTTCATCAGCAAAGGTGTACTTGCCTTCAAAGATGGTATAAATTCACCCTCTATACTCAATCAGTTTACTCATGCAGGAGAAAGAACCATCATTTTATTGATGTTATTACTAAGATGCCCCTCTTCCCTGCTCCCTCATGTTCCGCTGCTCCAAATTGCTCACATTGCCTGCAAGCATTAAGTTTTGATTACTGGCAGTAATTGTCTATTCTAGAAGTTAGAGCATCTTACGCTTCGGCACTGCTGAAATTAATTGCCAGGTAATTTGGTGTATAAAAATGTACTAAAAATGACGCTATAAGAATTGCTGGCGATATTTAGCTTTAGGACAATGTAATGCAAACAAATTGGAAAATTGGATCTTTATTTGGAATTCCCCTATTTTTAGATCCGTTGTGGTTTGTGATTTTAGGGCTGGCGACCCTTAATTTTGGGGTGGCTTATCAAGAATGGGGGACTGTGATTGCTTGGAGCGCTGGTATGGTGATGGCGCTGCTGCTATTTGGTTCGGTGTTATTACATGAGTTAGGTCATAGCTTGGTAGCACGATCGCAAGGCATTAAAGTCAACTCGATTACCCTGTTTCTGTTTGGTGGTATTGCTGCTATAGAAGAAGAATCCAAAACTCCAGGAAAAGCATTTCAAGTAGCGATCGCTGGGCCATTGGTGAGTATCATACTGTTTTTCCTGCTGCGTCTCGGAGCTACTGTTATTCCGGATACTAGCCCAGTCAGTGTAATGGTCGGAGATTTAGCACGAATCAACTTAGTTGTAGCAGTGTTTAACATGATTCCTGGCTTACCTTTAGATGGGGGACAAGTGTTAAAAGCAGCACTATGGCAAGCAACAGGTAATCGTTATCAAGCCGTACACTGGGCTGCAAAGGCGGGGCAAATTTTGGGTTACAGTGCGATCGCCTTGGGATTTGCGATAGATTTCTTGACCAGGGAATTGGCGGTTGGTTTATGGATTGCTCTGTTGGGTTGGTTTGGTATCCGAAATGCCAACAGCTATGACCGGGTGACTACATTGCAAGAAACTTTGCTCAAGCTGTTAGCCACCGATGCTATGACTCGTGATTTTCGCGTTGTTGATGCTGATCAGACATTGCGTTCCTTTGCCGATTCATACCTATTAGAAACTGCTCCTCCCCAGATTTATTTTGCAGCTTCTGATGGACGTTACCGAGGTATGGTTTCCATTAACGATTTACGTCTAACTGAAAGAAGTCAATGGGAAACCCAGACTCTACACAGTATTGTGCATCCCCTGACAGAAATACCCACAGTTACTGAGTCAACTTCCCTAGCTGATGTGATTAACAAGTTGGAAAATGAGCAGTTACCTCGGATTACTGTGCTTTCTCCCGCTGGCGCTGTAGCTGGTGTAATTGATCGGGGAGATGTTGTACAGGTGTTGGCGCAAAAGCTAAATTTGCGGATAACGGATGCTGAAATTAAACAAATCAAAGAGGAAGGTAGTTATCCGCCAGGTTTGCAGTTGGGGGTAATAGCGAAATCAACTTCAGATTAAACGTCTAAAGGATTCTTGGAGGAAATTTTTCAACACAAAAAACCCTCAAATGAGGATAAAAATTTAAAAAGAAGGTGGACATTGCCCACCTTCTTTTTGATAGTTTCAAGTAAGAACGTGTTAATGAGAGTTGTACCTCAAGTCAATTTACGTTCTTACTGAATCTATTGAATTAAGAGCTACTTTCTGATGGGTTAGCAACGTACTTGAATGTTGGCTCAGAATTCCAAGGGCCTCGCTCATCCTTACCATTTCCATTCCCATTTCCATAGGAAGATAGATTATAGTACAGAGCTACAGTTTCATCAGGCTTGATGTTACCAAAGAATGGATCTGTCAACTTCCCTAGAGAATCTAGAGCCTTCATAAACATCTGGGTATGAGAAATTTCTCGTGTTAATAGGTGAACTAAAGCCTCTTTGGTTTGTTGATCAGTAGACAGCTTAATCAACTCTTCGTAAGTTTGACGAGCGCCAGCTTCAGCTGCAATATTAGCTCTTAAATCACGCACTACATCTCCACCCTCATTTAAGTAGTTTGCAGTCCAAGCATTACCCTGACTATCTAGAAAATGAGGGCCTATACCTCTAATAGCAAATAGAGTGCTTTTGTAAGCTTCTGTTTGATCAGTATTTTTGGTATGAGCTTCGATGAGTTTGCCAACCATTTCTAAATGCCCAAACTCTTCAATAGCTATATCTTGGAGCATGTCTTTAATGCCAGCGTTTTCGACATGAAAAGATTGTACCCAATATTGTAGTGCAGCACTAAGCTCTCCAGTCGCCCCACCAAATTGCTCTAATAGTAACTGAGCAAAACGAGGATTTGGCTCACCTACTTGAACAGCATGGATAGGTTCTTTTTTGTGAAAAAACATACGCTTCCTTTTCTAGAAATAATGATGTGACAGAATGGATTAGCTAAGCTATTATCTTTGAGTGTTTTTCCAGTCCCATCTGCCTAAATACAGATTTTAGGAATTTTCAGACTGGTGAACTAAAAGACCTAATCAAACACGATTCATCTAATAGTTGGCAACTGCTAATCAGTTGTTATGCATTACTGCTTCTTCTCAGGAGTCCCCATAGGTATATGGCAATAATTGCACCAAGTACAGCAACTAAAATACCAGTAACACTTAAACCAGTTGCTGTCAGTTGTAGAGTTCCTGTTTGTAATAATGTCAACAGACTTCCGCCAATAAAAGCACCAACAATACCCAAAACCATCGTGGATAAAATTCCACCACCTTGATAGCCAGGGTAAATAGCTTTGGCGATCGCACCAGCTAAAAGTCCCAATACTACCCAAACAATGATGTTCATGATTTCCTTGAAAATCTGCTCATAACTCACATCTGTATATAAGTTATCAATCCTGCTTTACAATAGTTTCTACCAGATGAGATAAATTCTAAATCCAAAAGTTATAGAAAAAAGGTTACATTGAAATTAAGTTGTAGTTAAAAATATTTATTTATGATTATTCCAATTTAAATATTGGGTTGTAGAGTATTTAGCTTAATGATTTATACTCAAAAAAATTAAAATAATGAATAAGGGATTTGTGTATCCATCTTCAGAAATAAACATATTGTCTAACTTTTTGGAGATATCAGGTATATTTATGGCAATAAACAGGCTTGAAAGCCTTTTTATATCGAGGTTTTATGATGAGTTTATCATTCGTTAACTGGCAGATGCGATGGCATCTAAAATTTCACAAAAAGCCTTTCTCGATATCCATTTTATTGATAGTTTAATTGCAATATAATATTAACGACTCAACCAAGTTTAAAACTTGCGATTGAGTCGTCAACATTATGACAAACATTTAGATAATTAGGATCAAATGGCGCGGGAAAAAGTTGTTTCTTGCATTTTAGTATGGTTATCAAATATCACAGCAATATTTCTTACTAATAATCTGCCAATGTCTGTGATTTGGATGTAGTTTGTTGATAAACCGACTAAGCCATCTGCTTCTAGTGGCTTTAATGCTTCTAATTCTTCAGAGAAATATTCATCAAAGCTAATGTGATATTTATTTTCAATATCTTGTTTATGAAGCTGAAAGTGAGACATGATGAACATAATCACATCTCGTCTTATCATATCATCCTGAGTTAGCTTAATGCCTTTACTAATTGGTAAAACACCTGCTGCCATTGCCTGATAATAATCCTTTAATTGCTTGTGGTTTTGAGCATAAGCATCTTCTAGCATACTGATTGAGGTGGCACCAAAACCAAATAGTTCTGTTTCAGCGTGGGTAGTGTACCCCTGGAAGTTACGTTTGAGAGTACCATTACGTTGAGCGATCGCTAGTTCATCATTAGTTTTTGCAAAATGATCCATACCAATAAATAGATATTGGTTACTTGTTAGTTCTTCAATGGTCATTTTCAAAATTTCTAACTTTTCTTGTGATACTGGTAAAGCCTCTTGAGGAATATTTTTTTGCGTCGGTTTCAACCACGGTACATAAGCAAAGTTAAAAACAACAATTCGATCAGGATCTAATTCAATAGTTTTTTTCACCGTTTCCCGAAATGTCTCGCAGGTTTGATAAGGTAGACCATAAATTAAATCTACATTCACGCTTTCAAATTTGGCTTCTTTGATCCAGCTCATGACATCAAACAACATTTCTTCAGGCTGGACACGGTTCACAGCTACTTGAACTTGGCGATTAAAATCTTGGATGCCAAAACTAATGCGATTAAACCCAATCTGTCTGAGAAAAAGAATGTAGTTTCTATCAATATAGCGGGGATTAATTTCAATTGAAATCTCTGCTTGTGGATCAATGTTAAAGTAGCGATTGATGTTTTTCCACAAGAATTCTACCTGATCACGTTCTAAATAATTAGGAGTACCGCCTCCCCAATGAATCTGAAGCACTTTTCTTTGTGGATCGATTAAAGCTGAGGTGTTCTTAATGTCTTGAACTAAATATTCCACGTAAGGTTCGGCAATTTTCTTGTTGTTAGAAATTACCGTGTTACAGCCACAGAAATAGCAAGCACTTTGGCAAAAAGGTATATGAAAATACAACGAAAGTGGAGATTTGCGTTGATTCGAGGCGGCGATCGCAGCTTCAAAATCAATTTGAGTGAATGTTTCGTTTAACTCTGTAGCGGGTGGGTAACTGGTGTATCTGGGTGCGCGAGTGTCATACTTTTTGATCATATCCAAATTAAATTTGACACCAGGTAGTAGAAAAACCATTGAGTTGCTTCCTTCATGTTCAAGCGCAAGGTTTATGATCAGTTATCGACTCAGGAAATTTGCCATTTCACAGTCAATGCCAGAGTTAAAAGATTGTTATTCTAGGTTTAGAGCGGATCTACATTACGCCATCTAGCAAATACCACCGCTAATACAGATGTCAGCTATTTTTCTTGACTATAAAATTATTTAACTATTAATATTTGCAGAACTATAAAATTATTAATATTTCTTTAGATTTATCTGCTTTTCATACTGAATCACATTTTAGTTGAGCAGTTACAAAACTGATTATGGCTAGGCATTTCAACTCTCCTAAAACTGTAGGCAATTAGGTTATTTCTCACAATTTACTTTCAATAATTTAACTGATGTCCATTAATAACTTTTTATGGTTATATAAATTTTAAAGGATAAAACAATAGAAGGATTTTTATGGTTAAGTCTCTAGAAACCTCTCAACCTAAGTTTCTGAAGCCAGGTGTGAAAGCACCTGTTCAAGAAACATTATTAACACCTCGGTTTTACACCACTGACTTTGAGGCGATGGCGCAGTTAGATATTTCGGCGCAAGAGACTGAGTTACGGGCAATTGTAGAGGAATTACGAGCAGACTATAACCGCCATCACTTTGTGCGCGATGAAGAATTTCAGCAGTGTTGGGATCACATTGATGGGGAAACGCGCCGCGCTTTCATTGACTTTTTAGAACGCTCTTGTACTTCAGAGTTTTCTGGGTTTTTGCTGTTCAAAGAGTTATCGCGCCAACTGAAAAACCGTAACCCCATCCTGGCGGAAGCCTTTAACTTTATGGCACGGGATGAAGCACGCCATGCGGGATTTTTGAACAAGTCAATGGCCGATTTTAATCTTTCGCTTGACTTGAGTTATTTAACTAAAAATCGTACTTATACCTTTTTTCCGCCAGAGTGGATAATTTACACAGTCTACTTATCTGAGAAAATTGGCTACTGGCGCTACATTCTGGTGTATCGCCACATGGAAAAACATCCAGAACATCAAATTTATCCACTGTTCGGTAAGTTTGAGAGTTGGTGTCAGGATGAAAATCGGCATGGGGATTTTTTCAAAGCGCTGCTGTTATCGCAACCTCAACTATGGAACAATTGGAAAGCGCGGTTGTGGGTACGTTTCTTCTTGTTGAGCGTATTTGCTACCCATACTTTGACCGTATTTGAACGGGCAACGTTTTATCAATCCATTGGAATAAACCCGCGCGAATATAATACCAGAGTCATTCAAGAGACGAATAACACTGCTGCACGGGCATTTCCCCTGATTTTGAATACAAATCACCCTAAGTTTTTCCGACGGTTAGAGCGATGTTCAGAGCTTAATCTGAAACTAGTAGAGATTAGTCAGAGCGATGCCTACGGCGGCAAGCTACGCTCACAAATTGTCAAATTCTGCCAAAAATTACCCCTGATAGTCTCCATAGTTTGGCATCTGTTGCAGACTTACCTAATTAAACCAATTGATGCTGAATCATCCAGAGGAAAAGTTAATTAACCAGTAGCGGCATACAGTAGATATCTGCACAGATCATATAAATTTACAAGTCACTTTTGGGAATCTCTTCACGGAATTCTATAACCAGTTGCATGGTTTCTAAAAATAAATCTCGTAAATCGCGATTGAGAAAAACCGCTCCTTGTGAACCGAACGAGCGATCAAAAATAGCGACATATCGTTGATTGCCATTCACCAATCCTTGCATGAACTTGACAAGTGAGTAGTTTACTGAGTCGAGAAATTTAGAATTATCTTCAGGAACCATGCAAGCAATCCCTTCTTGTGAAAGAGGGCGATCAGGAGCGATCGCAAAAGCATCAGAATTTTTCGCTTTTTGCAACCATCCCTCCAACAGGATACTATCGGATGCGAAAGCATCAATTTTGCCCTGTTGTAAAGCAGCAAATCCCTCCGCCCTAGTCTTCAAGTACACCAGTGTAGCTTTCGGCTGTACCCGCTTAATTGCCTGCTCATTAGTGGTTTGTGCCAGCACACCAATTCGCTTATTAATTAAGGATTCAGCAGAAACCAGATTACTCTCCTTCTTGACCAATAACTGAGTGCCAGTAATACCATAGCTGACCGAAAAATCGACTTTTTTATCCCGTTGCCATGTAAAGCTAGTAGCGTCGCAAACAATATCAACCTGTCGGTTAACTATTTGGGGAATACGTTCTGCTGGGGTAAGTGCGACTAATTTCAGTTGGATTTTTTTGCCCAATTCTTTTTCTAACTGTTCTTTAATGAGAGTTAGCATATCCACAGAATAACCAGTCAATTTCCCTTGATTGTCAGAAGAGGCAAAGGGAAGCGCATCTTTACTAGTCCCAGCAGTTAGTATACCCGTCCGCGCCACTTTTTGCATTACAGTTTCCGCCGCAGCTACATCAGGCATAAATATAGGAAACATCAAACTCAGACAAGCGATCGCAATTGTTTTATACGCACTCACTTTCTTCGATGCAGGTAAGCAAAGTAGATAACCTTTTGGATTCACAAGTACCCTCATATTTAGTCTTTGATACTGAATTGGCTAGACACCCCTAACTCAGCCGTTATTAGAGTGGGATGAACCCAGCAATAATGCATCAAAATACAGCAATTCTCCCTATGGAGTGCAGGCTAATCAGATCCGGTAACGATTCTTTACACTATGCATTTAATAAACATCTATCTAATTCATAAGCGAGATATCTATATATAGGCAGGACTTACGCAAGTGTCATATTTTTAACGCCAGAGGTTGTCCAGAGTCAAAGGTCAAAAGTCCAAAAAACCTTGATTCTTGAACGCCACTTGCTTTAAGTCAAAAGAGCCGCAAGGGCGCAGTGGCTCCCCTTGACCCTTGACCCTTGACTCTTATACCAGAAGCCTTGTGTGCCAGTTGCGTAGGTACTGGGTTCTATATTTGACGCTAACTAATTCAAGATATCGGCTATCAGGGATTGGGAACAGACAAGGGAGATATCTACTCAATAATTCCCCCTCGTCCTCCTAGTACCCAGTACCTAGTCCCTAGTTTCCAGTTCTAGGACTTTTTTACAGGTTCAACTTTCGCTTCCACCTTCACATTTTTCACGCCTTGAACTGCTTTGATTAAGGTTTCAGCTTTCTGGAGTTCTTCTTGGGAAGTAGCTGTGCCTTTGAGGACAATCTGACCTTCTTTGTTTTCAATCTCTAACTTATTGCCTGGTAAAACTTCCTTCAACTTTTTGCTAACTTCAGTTTTTAAATCGCCTCCGGCTTTAGTAGCAGAGGTGGTAGATTTTGTTACTCCTGTTTTTGCTGAATCAATTTTAGCTTTAGTATCTGTGCTAGCTACTGAAGGAGTCGTTTGTGTTCCTGGAATTTTGGTAGTTTTATCTGTAGTTTGAGTTGTTTGAGAAGCCGATTTTGCCGGAGCTTGAGCAGCTTCACTAGTAGTGCTAGGAGTTTCTGAACCAGTCTTAGGAACCTCTTGGCAGCCAAAGGTACTAACAACCAGAATGCTACTAGCTAGAAACAGAATTAGCTTATTCATTATCTATCTCCGAATTGAGTAATTGAAGCGATTAATTGATCTGTGTGTCATGGTGAGGAGCAAATGTTAAAAAACAATTAAATGTGAAATTACAGAAGTGAGGAATGAGGAACCAAGTACTTCTGTTGATGAAAATTGAAGCTTGGACGACTTCTTGAGGCTGAAAGGTTGAAGCCAGTTATTAGAATAGAAGCGCCAATTCAATTTTACCGACGGCTACATCTGAGTAGGGCTTTGCACAATGATTTTAGCTATCTATCGATTTTATTCCTAAGGTAGATTATGCCGCCCCACAGCGGTGACTCGATGTTATCAGATTTGGAAAGATTTGGCGATTCTAATTCAAAATTTTATTGCCTTATTGTGGCAATGTTTTGGAAACAATTAAGGTAAAAGATATTCTCAGTAAATGATTTTATACATGAGAAGTAAAATTTAAATAAATATAAAAACTAATCTTTATATATCTTCTATTCAAATAACAAATGCTACATCTGAATAAACAACACAATAAAAATATTATTTTAGCTTTGGATAAAACTATGGATAGTTGAGAGTTGAAATTGAAATGTATAGAGAAGTCTGAGCAGTGGCTCTCGACACTCAGAACTTTAGTGAGCAAGCAGAGCTTTGGTAAGATTAGATCTCAGCAATTCAAAACTTATGAACTTGCAATAGGTCTATTTAAAGAAATCTAGGTGGTGCTATCTCGACGGTCAATTGGAACTCCCAATCCCATGAGTCCACCCAACAATCCACCAGCCGCTGCACCAACGCCAGCACCAATAGGGGAAATTGCGCCCGAATTGTTCGGTTCTACGACTGTCACGAGCACACAAATCACTATAACCTCGTAAGTAGTAGTGAAATGCCTACCCTATATGCTGTTAGTCGCTGTTGAATCAAGGGGTGAAAATCTGTGTACGAATGGATCTTGCCAAGTCTGAGCGAAGTTTTAGCCGAAAGTCAATCAAGTGTGGTTGAATATTCACCTGCTAAAGCAGAGCAGCAATGGCGCGTTAGCCTAGCAGCAACAGAACATCTGCTATTAAATACTTTAGCAACTTCCCTTGATGCAACCCAAGGATTAGTTTTAGCTGCACCAGCACCTCTATTTAGTCAGCCAAAATTGACTCAAAGTTTGCAGACGGTAACTTTTACAGCAAAACCATTTAATCCCTTGGCATTAATGCCATTTCAAATGCCAACTGCGATACCTGGCTTGGGCTACGCCAACGCAACTGTAGATCAAATCGCTCCTCAAGAGTCGGTGCTACCTTTACTACCTGCCGATCCGTTGGCATCTGAGCAGTTTTGCTTGGTTTTTACAGATAAATTTAGATTAGTACTAGTTTTAGCAGAACACAAGAACGGTAAAAAAACGTTCTCATTCTCCTTTGAGCCAGAAGTAGTGCAGCAGGCGTGGCGATCGCTAGGAGCACGGGTAATGCTGTCTAATCCAGAATTTTTTGCTGATCTAGATGCATTAGTACAACAGTATTCTCCAGTAGCACCAGATTACCGTACCGTAATTCAGTTTAGCCAGTTACTACTTCAACAATTACCAGAACCAGAAGCCGACACGGGGAATATCCCTCCTTCTCCCCTTCCCCCCGTCTGCCCCTCCTCTCCTCGTCCCGATGTCGAATTACTCCAAGCCTTTGCTCACGAAGTCCGCACTCCCCTGACAACGATTCGCACTATGACTCGCCTACTGCTGAAACGGCGGGACTTACCTGCGAACGTGATCAGTCGCTTAGAAATTATCGATCACGAATGTACCGAGCAAATTGACCGAATGGAGTTGCTGTTCAAAGCCGCAGAACTAGAAACTTCTGCTTCTGTAAAATCTTCAAGAACTCAACTCACACCAATGTCTTTGGATCAAGTGTTGCAGCAGAGCATTCCCCGTTGGCAACAAGCAGCGCATCGGCGAAACTTGACTTTGGATGTTGTTCTGCCTCAGCAACTACCAACGGTGGTGAGCAATCCCACGATGCTAGATCAGGTACTCACTGGTTTGATGGAGAATTTCACCCGCAGCTTACCGTCTGGTAGCCATATTCAAGTTCAGGTTATCCCAGCTGGTGATCAACTAAAGTTACAACTATCACCTCAACTTCAACGCAAAGATACAAGCAAAGCTGCAATACCTGCACCACCGCCGATTCGTAAAGCTCTTGGTCAACTGCTGATGTTCCAACCGGAAACCGGTACGATTAGTTTGAATATTGCTGCCACTAAGCATTTATTTCAGGCGATCGGTGGGAAACTGATTGTGCGCCAGCGTCCCCACTATGGCGAAGTGTTGACTATTTTCTTGCCTTTAGAAGTTAGCAGTCAGCCGAAGTCAGGAGTTATGAGTTAGCAGACAGAGGAGCAGGGGGAGTAATGTTTCGACTTCCTACGGCTACGGTTATCGAGCGAAGCCAATATCCACTCAGGACAAGCCGCTCAACAACCGGGAACAAGAAGGACAAAGGGAATAAATACTAACTTTCGACTCTTGACTCTTGACTCTTGACTCTTGACTCTTGACTCTTGACTCTTGACTCCTCATTTAGCAGTTTTTCTCAGGAGTTAAAGTTTATCAGTTGCTTCAATTAAGGCGCTGGTAATTCCTGGTTCACTCATGGAATGTCCGGCGTCAGGAACTACAAGAAATTCAGCTTCGGGCCAAGCACGATGTAATTCCCAAGCTGATATCATCGGACAAACTACATCATAACGTCCCTGAACAATTACAGTAGGAATGTGGCGAATACGGTCAACATTTAAAAGTAATTGATTTTCTGTTTTAAAAAATCCTTTATTAATAAAATAATGGCATTCAATACGAGCGAAAGCTGAGGCAAATTCACTCTCACCAAACTTTTGCATGAGGTCTGGATCTAAGAAAAGTCTACTTGTACTAGCTTCCCAAATCGACCAAGCACGCGCTGCTGTTAATTGAATTTCTAAATCTGGACTGGTTAAGCGTTTGTAATATGCAGTGATTAAATCATCTCGCTCAGCAATGGGAATTGGTTTTAAATATTCTTCCCAAGCTTCAGGAAAAATATAGCTAGCACCTTCTTGGTAGAACCATTGCAACTCTTTTTGTCTTAACATAAAGATGCCACGTAGAATTAGTCCCGTGCATCGAGAGGGATGGGTTTGACTGTAAGCCAATGATAAAGTGCTGCCCCAACTACCACCGAAGACTACCCACTTTTCAATACCTAAATATTGGCGCAGTTTTTCAATATCATTTACTAAATCCCAAGTGGTATTTTCCCGTAATTCAGCATGGGGTGTACTTTGACCACAACCGCGTTGGTCAAACATCACCAATCGCCATTTTTCTGGATTGAAATATTGTCGATAAAAGGGTGGGCATCCACCACCAGGGCCACCATGTAGCAAAACGATTGGCTGGCCTAGCGGGTTGCCTGACTCTTCAAAATGGATAGTATGAAGGTCGCAAACCTGTAAACTACCTTCGAGGTAAGGTTCGATCGCTGGATAAAGTTCTCGCATTCTGTAAATTTTACCAGTAATGGAGCAAGTGCGATCGCAGTTATATGCACGTAAAATTCTTGAGTGATATGAAAATTGTTAATTGACTTAATTAACAACAAACAAACTTTAACCTACAAACTAATGCCTCACCAACAACCTTAAGGTAACTTAAATATGTAACAGTGTATTTATTCAAATATCAACAAACAAGATTATGGTTTTTGCAGGTAAACGACCGAGTAATTTAGGTGTTAGTAATGGAAAATTAGCACCCTGTCCCAACTCCCCTAACTGTGTTTCTAGCCAGAGTTCAGACGCAACCCACCAAATTGCACCTTTGACTTTCACATCTACCCCAGAGCGGGCGATCGCTACTCTTAAAGGTATCATTCAATCCTTACCCAGAACTAAAATAATTACTGAAAGTCAGGATTATTTGTATGCGGAATTCAAGAGTGCTTTGATGGGATTTGTGGATGATGTAGAGTTCTATCTAGACCGGAAAGCTAATCTGATCCAGGTTCGCTCAGCCTCACGCTTGGGTCAGAGTGATTTGGGTGTCAATCGTCAACGCATAGAAACGATTAGAGCACAGTTCAAAAAAGTTTAGACCAACTACGTAGGACTATTAGCTAAACTAGCTAAACTACGGAAATGCCCATTTTGAGCAAATTTCTCTGCTAAAACTTGTTGATAAACCGCTTCATAGCCATCAGTCATTTGCTGAATGCTAAAGCGGTTCTCAACATACTTGCGACAAGCATAGCGGTCTAATTTTGTTATCTGATCAATTGCACTGATGAACTCTTGAGTATTATTGCAAAGCAAACCCGTCTTCCCGTGGGAAATTACTTCTTCAGTAGAACCCAATTTCATGGCAATTACTGGAGTACCTGAAGCCATTGACTCAATCATCACTAACCCAAATGGTTCTCGCCAAGTGATGGGGAACAGAGTCGCTACTGCACCTCCCATAAGAGCATTTTTTTGAGCATGGTTAGCTTCACCTAGATACTCAATTTGCTTACCGTCAATCTGCGGTTTGATTTCCTTCTCAAAGTATTCCACATCAACGGCATCAATTTTACCTGCCATTTTTAAATGCCAACCAGATTGTTTTGCAATTCCTATTGCTAAGTGCGTTCCCTTCTCTGGAGATATACGACCCAAAAATGCTAAATATGGAGGATCTTCAGATTGAGCGTGAAACTCATAACTACTAACATCAATCCCATTGTAGACTGTCGTTAAATAGTTCAGCCCTAACCTTGGTTCCCGCTGTGCATTAGAAATACTAACGAAGGGTTGATCTTTCCCATAACTAAATATTTTTTCGTTATCAGGGGTAAAAATACCGTGCAACGTGTGAACTGTAGGAGTTTTGACAAGCTTTGCACACGCTAGTGGCCCATGCCCCGTATGGGAGTGAATAATATCAAATTCTTCTGCCCGTTCATACACTGAAGCTAGATTCAGCATCTCATAGATGCTGTAATCCTTGATAGTAGAATCGAGTCTTAAGGCACGAGGATGAACTGACAAGATTTTCGCCAGACTGATAGAATCTCCCGATGCAAATAGGGTGACTTCGTGTCCGCGTCTGACTAATTCATCAGTTAGCAGTCCTACTACTAGCTCTACACCACCATAAGCTGGAGGTGGTACTCTTTCCCATAGTGGAGCTATCTGAGCAATTCGCATCACAAACCTCCTAAAAATAAGACTTGAATTAAAAGTGTGTCTTTTGAGTTTAAATAGTGCTTGTAATCGATCAACCATGCACTAAAAACTTACTTAAAACACAAACTTTCTTAAGAATCTTCTCAATATCTTATACCTTTATTTCTAGATATTTCGTCTATCTAAGTAGGGAAATTACCCTCTCTTAAGAGGTAAAATGCATTTTTATTTTATTAAAAATTAACAATTCGATGATATTTATACTACAGGAGTTGTTTAAAAATATGATTGTATCCAAATGATAAAATCTAGGTAAAGGGCAGGTTTTGGCATGAAAATAGTACTAGCAACTATTAATTATCTAATTTACAAATGCCAATTAAAGGATGAATAAACTATATGTACAAGTGTAGGGCGGCTTTCCGTACACCAAAGGATAATCTGTAGACGCCCAAAGGATGATTTATTGGGGAGCATCTCACTTTTTGAAGTGGCTCAAACTGACAATAATCCATTGAGGTAAGCAGAGCGATGAGCCAGGACTTGAGGAACATTTTCTCGTTTCCATTGTGCCCCAGAAATCTTTGTTCGACGG
>NZ_JADEXR010000018.1 GCF_015206995.1 aff. Roholtiella sp. LEGE 12411
TAAAGTGTTTGGGTGCAGTCCAAGCCTTTTAACTGCTTCTCGTAGTGGTACATAAGCCATACCACTATCTTAGCATTTGTGAGTATATATAATCTATTGTTAGCAAATATTTAGCTATTCGCTAACCTCCAAAGGGGTATTTTACGAATGACGGGCCAACAGGCGCAATAATACTGAGTTAGTGACGACGCTAACAGAGCTAAAAGCCATTAACGCAGCAGCACCAGATGGGCTAAGGACAAAACCCAGACTAGGTAATAAAACACCTGCTGCTAGAGGAATACCAATTGTATTATATGCAAAAGCCCAGAATAAATTTTGGCGAATTTTGTTAAAAGTGGCACGACTTAGCTGAATTGATTCGACCACATCTGTTAGACAATCACGCATCAGGACAATTTCAGCAGTTTCTATTGCCACATCCGTTCCAGAGTGTAAAGCAATTCCTACATCTGCTTGAGATAAAGCTGGAGCATCATTGCTACCATCTCCTACCATTGCGACTACTGAGTGCTGAGTAGAGACGCGATTAATCGCGTCTCTATAAATAAGTGAGGAGTGGGGAGTCCCCTTTTTCCCTGCTCTTTGTAGAGCCTCAATTGCAGCTGCTTTTTTAGCTGGAGGGACACCCGCGATTACATCAGCGCTATCTAATCCTAGTTGTTTGGCAATAGCACTAGCTGCTTCTAATCTATCGCCACTGAGTAGCATTACTCGTAAACCCATCTGGCGTAACTCGTCTACGGTGGCTTGGGCATCTGGTCTGAGGGGATCACGAACAGCAATTAGCCCCGCTAAGGTTCCTCCAACTGCCACGCAAACGACTGTTTTACCATCTACTGCTAGCTCCTGCGCCACTTGTTGTGCAGTTTCGTTAATAGGAATTCCGTGCCAACTTAACCAGTCCCAGTTCCCTAACAGTACGCATGTACCTTTGACCACAGCAGACACCCCTAATCCTGGTTCCGTGTGAAAATCCACAGCATCGGGGATAGATAACTTTTGCTGTTGCGCTTCTTGTTGAATAGCTTTTGCTAGGGGATGGTAAGTGCCACTTTCTACGGCTGCTGCTAGTTGGAGGAGTGCAGAAGAAGTGAGAGGAAGAGGGAAAACGCTTAATAATTTTTCCTCTTCCCCACTTTCGTCCTTTCCCACTCCTTTAATTGGCAAGCAATCTGTAACTGTGGGATTACCTGTGGTTAGAGTCCCAGTTTTATCAAATACTACAGTGTCTAGCTGATGGACTCTTTCCAAAACGTCGCCGCCTTTGATCAACAGACCGCGTTCTGCACCCATACCAGTCCCCACGAGAATGGCTGTTGGTGTAGCAAGTCCCAAAGCACAGGGACAAGCAACTACCATAACTGCGATCGCTAGCTTTAAGCTGGTTAACAGTGCTGTTAGCGGTAGCGGGGCGTAATCCGTACTGAGTGTTGAGTGTTTGCCATGTGCGGAGTGGCTGAGCATTTCTATGCCGCCAGGCATAGTGACATCAGGCCAGATGTGAGTCCCGAAAAAGTACCAAAAAGTAAATGTCAGTATGGCTGCTGCTAACACTCCGTAGGTAAAGTAACCAGCTACTCTATCTGCTAATTTTTGTACCGGGGCTTTCCGAGTTTGGGCAGCTTCCACCAGGGCGACAATTTGAGCTAGAGTTGTATCATTTCCGGTACGCGTTGTCTGGATAGCGATCGCCCCGGACTGGTTTAGTGTCCCCGCTGTCACCATATCTCCTGGTTGCTTAATCACTGGCACTGCTTCCCCAGTCAGCATTGACTCATCGACTGTTGTTTGACCAGCCACCACCTCTCCATCAACGGGGATTTTATCTCCTGGTAGTACCTGCAACCATTCACCAACACGCACCTGCTTAGCTGGAATCTCTACACTAAAAGACCCCGCGGCTACTTTTTCTGGGTTAGCAATCAATCGCGCTACCTGTGGCTGAAGTGCCAGCAATTGTCTAAATGCAGCAGCAGCACGACCTCTAGCTTGTCGCTCTAATGTCCTTCCCAGGAGAATAAAACCCAGCATCATCACTGGTTCGTCAAAGAAGCACTCCCAACCCATCTGGGGAAAGAGTAGTGCCACCAAACTAGCGGTGTAAGCTGTTAGCGTTCCCAATCCGATTAGAGTGTTCATATTGGGCGCATTTCGCCGCCAACCTAGCCAGCCATCTACTAAAATAGGGCGGCCAGGAATTAGCAGCGCTACCGTTGCTAGTCCACAGTGAAACCAGATATTATTCAACACTGGCGGCACTGAGCTACCAAAATGTCCCATTCCAGACAGTACCAGCAGTATCCCAGCAATCACCAACTGCCTCAGTGAAGAGTGCATTTCTTGGCGTTGTCGTTCTGCGGGGTCTTGTAAAGCAGATGTTTCATCGGCTATGCCGCTAGCTGTTCGGGGTTGAGTCGGAAACCCAACGGCTGTTAGTCGTTTTGCTAGTGAATCTGGATTTACCGCACCAGCTTCCGACTCTACGACTGCTACTTCTGTCGCCAGGTTAACACAGACGCTCTTGACTCCTGGATATTGGCTGAGCTGTCGCTCTACTGCATTCACACACGCAGCACACTTCATGCCCCCAACATCCAGAATAATTTTCTCTGGGATTGGAGGAATTTCTGGGGTAAGCTTAGTTTTTGGGACAAGTTGCATGGCAAGTGTTTAGGTTCGCTACGAAAATTCAACGCCTGCTAAAAGCGCCTCTAATTCGAGCTTAGGCGAAATATCGAACTACGACTGAATGTAAACTATATTAACTTTATTAAGTTATGGAAATTAGCTATGGGATTCCTATTTGATTTTTGAAAAAACTGCGTACACCTCTAACTCCGTTTTTTCCTATTCCCCATTGCCCCTTCGCCCCTAATCCCCAAAGAGCGCCACGTGTTCCCCAGAGGGGGCCCCGAATTCCCCATTTCCCATTCCCTGTCTCTACGAGTCAGTTCACGAATCAAATCGGATTACTATAAGTGTCAACGATAGTTCCAGCGGATGTAAGTCACATAAATAATAGCTCCAAACTGTATTGGCATGATGATAATCAGGCTTCTTAAGAAATAGTTAATTTCCAAATGCGACATAGCACTAAAATATCCTAAGCCAAATAAGAGAAACATGACCCAGGTAAGCTGTTTAGGTTTAAGTGTGAGCATATAGGGATTAAAACCAACCCTGTTTATTCACAAAGTAGGTATCAACGAATTCTTCATGAGGCTTGTTTAAATAGATCATGCCTTCAATCAAACCAACAAGTTGCATAATTATCAAGGTAAAACCATAAGTGAAAGAACCCCCGATTACAGAAATTGCCAACATTATGAAGCCTTCTTGGGCATATCCTAATATAAATTTATGAACACCAAAACCGCCGAAGATAATGCCACAGTATCCAGCTAGAAGTTGTTTGGTAGGGTGACTGGGGTTAAGATTTGCCATATAATTGTTTCTCCTTGATAAGTCAGATATAAAATTAAGTTTTTTATTGTAAGGCAAGCAAGTAGACATATTTGCTAATTGAATATATTGTGACTTGTTTGCATTAGAAGAACGTCCTAAGATCAACCAATAAATCCAGTGTGGCAATATTCTCAAGTTAAAACTGGAAAGATTATAACGAAAGATAACGCTCAATATAGCCTGAAACTACTGCGCTTTTAGATGACTGTTAGTAGGTTTAATTGCAAACCTTGGGACGTCAATTTTGCTGATTTTCAGGCAAGAGATTTATCTTGAGAAGAATCAACCTCAATAATAGGCAAAAATTACTATGTCACTGTCTACGAGTTCATCAGTATTATTTCCGGACTTTTGTTTGAGATTGTAGCAATTACGAGAATAGCCATTTTAGGAAGTGCAAACAGAGATACGCAAAAGGTATCTTCAATTTTTCACTTCCTTTTAGGTTGCTTATTCCTACTTACATAAGTGCAAACAGAATTTGCAATTTACATAATTAACAGTAATAAATGACTTGGCAAGGCAATAACATCCTGACAACGGCTAAATTAACTTAGACGATACTAAGTGCTGAGCTAGATAGTTGGTTATCTACTTAACAGCATTGTTGGAGTTACTTTTGCCACCAGCATATTTGGCGCTAAGTTAGCATTTCTTATGCTTATTACTAATAATAACCAGTAAAATATTGCTACATATTGAGATAAAATCAGATATTTCAATTTTTGGCAACCGTGGATTAAAGTACTAATTACTACTGCTTCCCAAGAGAAATAAACTCAGTAGTGTACCACTATTCCAGAGGCTGTGGAGAAGCATAGGAGCGAAGAGGTTGCGCGATCGCGTGTAAACTATTCCCAACACGATGCCCAATGCGGTCAGCGGCAGAATTTCCGACAAGCTAAGGTGAGCAATGGCAAATAACAAACTACTCACAAGAATTGCTCCCCACACAGGTAAGTAACGAGTCAGGGAGGGTAACAAAAAGCCGCGGAATAGAAGTTCTTCAAAAAATGGAGCTGCGATCGCAGCTGTAAAGAAAAATATACCAAGTGCTACACTATCTTGGCTTTCTAGGGCCAGTTGCAACAGGGGGTTACTACCACCCTGCCCTTGCCATAATTGTTGATTTATCAGTGACACTACCACAACTATGGGTATAGCTGCACAATAGCCCCCCAGTCCCCACAAAAACCACTTACCCTGAAATTGAAAGCGAAACCAGAATTCTGGTAAAGGGAAAAAGCGCTTGATAGAGAAATACAGAACCGACAGCGCCCCTGAAGCCACTAGCAGATAACTGACCAAGACATAAACAGCCTGAATTCGTACATTCCCAACGGGACGCTGGATGGGGATTAAAGATAACACCAAAGGCACAAAAAGTTGTCCCATCAAGAAAAAGCCGAGGACGAAAACCTGCAAAATCGTTTCCGCATCCCAGGGCGTAGACCAAGTTAAATCAGCATTTTGAGCTAATAAGGCGGCTTTTCCCTTCACCAAGCGCTGACCAACTAAAAAAATCAGCAGCATCATCCCAATCAAAGCTGCTAACGTAGGAATAGTGCCAATAATTGCTAATTTAAACAAAGCTTGGGTTGCGGCTTCTTGTTCTACGGCTTTAATTGCTGATAGCGCTTCTTGACGTTGCTGAAGTTGGTATAGTTGAACCAAAGCGCTATAGCGAAACCAACCTTCTAAATTTTTTTTAATCAGTTGTTGAGCATTGGGTAATAGACGAGGAGGATTACTCCACAGTCCGAGCAACACAGCAGCAGTATCCTGAAATTCTGGATTGATATCTGAGCGTTGCTGCAAATCTGTCCAAGTCTTGAGAGCTGTATTCGTCTGTCCTTGCTGTGCTTGTAAAATTCCCAACCGCAAGTCCAATTCGCCTAGTAATTTTTGCAGTTGCTGGAGTGACTGCTTTATCTGTTGCTGTTGGATTGGGCCAGAGGTATTAGTCGCAGGAGAGACTTCCGTTAGAGGTTTAGGAGGCGTGAGAGTAGTCTGAGATTGAGAACTCAATTTTGCCAGTTGATTTTTGGCTTTGTCCAAATTAGTTTGAACCGATTTACGCGCTTCTTGATACTGCGTCGTAGCGTTTTCTAGAGGTTTATCGCCCAGTATTGCTTCTTGAATTCCTTGAAAATTATCGTTGTTGCTATCCTCTGCTTGCCACGCTTGTGCTTGCAGCCCTATATTTGTTTGGTACAGTTCCAGGCGACTTTGGAACTGAGGTTCTTGCCAACTGCTGAATAAAGACACACCGGAAGACCCGATCGCTATCAGTGTCATTACAATTAAAAGCAACCGCTTGATTGTCATCTATCCCCCTTTGACTAACCAGTGGAGAGTGCGTCCCCCTTGGGAATTATCGCAAGAAAAAGTCAGAGGTGGATAAATGTTATCAATATTATGAATCTGCGTAAGCTTTTAGCG
Source organism: aff. Roholtiella sp. LEGE 12411 (assembly GCF_015206995.1). Classification (GTDB taxonomy): domain Bacteria; phylum Cyanobacteriota; class Cyanobacteriia; order Cyanobacteriales; family Nostocaceae; genus Komarekiella. The sequence goes on from NZ_JADEXR010000018.1 coordinate 5,911, forward strand.
ATCGCTCCGCACATCCCTACCATGTTAAATTACAACCCGTTGCACTGCTTGCCCTCAGCCGAGGATCTGCCCGACTCTGACGATGAACCTGTAGATAATGAACTACAAGATTTGATTCCTAGTTTGCTCAAAGCTATTTTGGCTTGGATATGGGCAAACCGGATGGATTGGTTTTTTGGCGTTGATATGGGTATTTACTACGATCCTGAACAACCACCAATTGTGCCTGATGGATTTTTGAGTTTGGGAGTCGAGCGAGTTTTTGATGAGAACTTACGCTTAAGTTATGTGTTGTGGGAAGAAAAGGTGATGCCAATTATGGCGCTAGAAGTTGTTTCCCACAGGCGACGTAGTGAATACACCAGCAAAAAGAAACTTTATGCTGAGATGGAGATTTTATATTACGTTATCTATAATCCCCAACGTCGCAAAAAACCGCCCTTAGAAGTTTATCGCTTAGAGAATGGTGAATATGTATTGCAGCCAGGAAATCCTGTTTGGTTAAACGAGGTAGGTTTAGCTATTGGTTATGAACGTGGAACCTATCAAGGAATCACGCGGGATTGGTTGTACTGGTATGACGCACAAGGAGTCAGATATCTGACGCCAGAAGAAAGGGCTAGTGTTGCTGAACAACGCGCCACTAATGCTGAACAACGTGCTCAAAGACTGGCGGAAGAATTACGAAGGTTGGGGATAAATCCTGATACTTTGAGTTGAGTGTTGTTGGGCGATATTTGCTATGCTAATAGCGTTGAGCAAGAAGAATTATGTAAAAGGCTTTCTCCGAGTTCAGTAAGGAGATTAAATTAATAGATTACAAGCTTTTAATAGTTTTTATAATAATTAGTAAGGTGGGACAAACCCACTTATTTACTAGCAGAATATTCCCCCAAAAAATAAAATTTTATTCATATTTTAATGGTTACGTCCAGTATTTATAATAAAAATATTTACTAACTTATCCTATCTTCTCCCGCACCCAAGCGCGAAATGATTTAAGCAAAGCTATTTCCCCAATATTTTTACTTTGCTCAATGAATCTGCTGATGTCATTCCTTGATATGAGAGGAAAAGCAATACTAGACTCACACTCGACATATTGCCCCTCTACTAACTGATAAAATTTTAAATCTTGCCCGTTATATCTCCAAAGTTCAGTTATACCTAGCGCTGCGTAAATACCAAATTTGTTAACGGAACTGCTGGTAATGTCGATTTCAATTGCCAAATCAGGCGGCAGATCTGTTTCTAAATCTAAAGTTTCTCTACCTCTAATAGCTAGTTCATTCTGGATATAGTAGCAAGTATCTGGTTCTATTCCCCGCTTTGATATTTTCCTTTTCAATGTTGTAGAACCAGCACTTCTAATTTCAATTCCTAATTCTTCAGCTAAAGCAATGATAAAATTCCCAAAATTACTTTTGGGGTTTTCGTGTTCAAAAAGTGGGGTCATAATTTCTAAAGTGCCACAATCATAAGCAAACCGAGAGCCTCTATCTTCAGCTGTATCTCTCAGCAAGGCTTCAAAGGTTTCCCAGCTAACGTTATGTAGCACTGTTCTTTGTTCAGCAGGCGTTGACTTGACAAGCATATTAAAATACTTCTTCCGTCATAATATTAGATAAAATTCCTAAAATTTTACCTACGTCACTAATATAATATTCACTCAAGTCGATTTCAACTACTTGTCCAATGAGCTTCAAAAACTTCCAGTTAGTTCCAGTGGTAACAGTACCATAAATTGTCTGAATATTATTGCCTTCACGTTCATTAAACAATTTAGCTGCTAACATCTCTGCTACACACTGACCTAATCCGGCATTGATATTTTCTTTTTTAGCTTCTACAATTGTGACAACTGGTGCGTTAAGAATTAGTAATTCTGGCGAACGGCTAATAATAAAATCGCAATTCCCATTTAAGCCTTGTGCTATATCAACACTAAAATCTATGCCTGAAAATAAACTTATTTGATTATTTAAATATTTTCTAATAGCGATTAAAATCGGCGCGATAATCATTTCCGAACGAGATTTTTCAGTATTACTAGCAAGAGCCAAAGGTATATTTTCACGCAATACTTCTGTAAGTAATAGTGGACACTCTACTTCAGTTACAGATGCAAATATATCAATTTTATCAGCAATAGTTAAACCAAAGGTTTTTCTAACTTTGTCTAGAGTGAAATCACTGTATGACATTTTTGCTGCTCCTGTAAATAACTCAGGTAGTTAAATTATGCCAACTATAAGTATCCATAATTGGCACAATTAGCATCTAAACATGGTCTAGATCTAACTTGAAAAACCAGCAAAAAAGTCAAGGGTTTCCTTCAATGCTTTGATAAAAATATCAATTTCCTCACGGGTATTGTAAAAAGATAAACTTGCCCGTGCGGTTGCAAGAAGACTTAAGTAACGGTGTAATGGTTGAGTGCAGTGATGTCCAGAACGAATGGCAATGCCTTCTTGATCTAATAATGTAGATAAGTCGTTGGCGTGGACTTCTCCTGCTGTGAATGCAGCTAAAGCAGCTCTATCTTGCCCTTGAGCATTTGGTTTGGGGCCGTAAATCCGAATTTGAGGGATTTGCTCTAGTTCTTGGAATAAATAAGCTGTTAATTCAGCTTCGTAGGCGTGGATTTTATCCATACCTATGTTGGTAAGATAATCGATTGCAGCACCAAGAGCGATCGCTTCCCCAATTGCAGGTGTACCGGCTTCAAATTTATGCGGTAATTCTGCATAGGTAGAATGGTCTAAAAATACCTCTGCAATCATCTCACCACCACCAAAAAACGGGGGCATAGATTCCAACAATTCCAACTTGCCATACAAAAAGCCTATCCCTGTTGGAGCACACATTTTGTGCCCAGAAGCAACCAGCCAATCACAGTCTATCAGTTGCACATCTACAGGAATATGGGGGATACTTTGGCAAGCGTCAATTAAAACTTTAGCACCGTATTGATGAGCGATCGCAACAATCTCCTGCACTGGGTTCATACAACCCAAAGTATTAGAAATATGCACCGTTGACACCAATTTTGTTTTGTCAGAAATCAGCTTTTTAAACTGTTCTAAATCAAAAGTTTCATCTGGTGTTAGTTCCACAAATTTCAACACTGCACCAGTCTTTTGCGCCACCAGCTGCCACGGTACAATATTACTGTGGTGTTCCATCACCGACAGAATAATTTCATCGCCCTGCTGCAAATTGTCCATTCCCCAACTGTAGGCTACCAAGTTAATCGCTTCACTTGCGTTGCGGGTGTAAACAATTTCCTGACGCGATGCAGCATTAATAAACTTGGCAACTTTGTCTCGCGCACCTTCATAAGCATCAGTAGCTTTGGCACTGAGGGTATGAGCGCCTCGATGCACGTTAGCATTATATTGCTCGTAGTAATCGCGCAGGGTATTTAATACAAGCAAAGGTTTTTGCGATGTTGCAGCATTATCGAGATAAACCAAAGGTTTCCCATTGACTTCCTGACGCAATATCGGGAAGTCAGCGCGAACTTTATCAGCAAGAGTTTTTGTAGGAGTGAAAGTCATTGGTAATGAAAAACTAGTAATTAATAATTAGTCATTAGTCATTGGGTAAAGACTTGAGACTATTGACAGTGTTTAACAGGATTTTTTGCACAGACAGAACTGGTATTTGGTTGATAACTTCGGCGGCGAAGGCGTTAATTAACAAATTGCGAGCATCATTTTCATCAATTCCTCGGCTTTGCAGATAGAATATTTCATCATCCTCCAACTGGCTAACGGTAGCACCGTGAGCGCATTTAACATTATCCGCTGTAATTTCCAATTGGGGTTTAGTATCAACTCTGGCTTTAGATGATAGCAGCAGATTCCGATTCAATTGAGCTGCATCTGTCAACTGTGCTGGCTTCGGAACAAAAACTTTGCCGTTGAACACTGCATGAGCGCGATCGCCTACAATACACTTATGTAATTGCTTAGTTGTACCGTGAGGATAGTTGAGTGCGATCGCACTGTGAGTATCCGCCAACTGCTTACCAGAAATCATCGTCAAAGCGTTGAGAATAGTTTGTGTTTGCTCACCAGTTTGCAAAATCTCTAAATTGTGCCGCGACAGTTTTGCACCTAAAGTTATTGCATGACAAGTATATCGACTATCCAAGCTCTGAGCGATCGCAGTCTTCCCTATATGAAAAGCCTCTGCACCTTCTTGCTCAACCCTAGTGTGACTTACCTGAGCATTTTCACCAACCCAAATCTCCGTAACCGCATTTGTGAGGTAAACCTCTTCTTTCTCCGCGCTCTTTGCGCCTCTGCGGTTCGTATATTCTTCAACCAAAGTCACACTACTACCCATCTGCGCCACCACCAAACAACGTGGCTGCGAAATCGTCGGCGTCTCACCAGCATCCGAAATAAACAGTAGATGAATAGGCGTCTCAACTACTACATTCTTCGCCACCCACACTACAGCTACATCAGTTATCCCAGCGGTGTTGAGAGCAGTAAATACTTCCTGCGCTCCCTCAGCTTGAGCCAAATACTGTCTAACACCTTCCTGCTCAGATTCAGACAACCCAGCCAAATTACTTATTACAACACCATCTGGCAAATCTGCAACTGCTGATAACTCCGGCGCATAAATCCCATTAACAAACACTAAACGGCTGTTAGCAGCTTCTGGTATCAGCGCCGGGATATCAGTTGGTATTGATTGCGTCTTTACATGAAATTGCACTTGTTGCAGAGATGACAAATTGGTAAATCGCCATTCTTCCTCACGAGTAGTGGGGATAGTCGAGTGACGTACCCAATTAGCAGCGCCATCGCGTAATTCCTGCAACCACCCCTCTGTTCTAGTTGTGATTACTTGATTTAATAATCCAGTTAGATAAGCATCTTTATCCAACAGAGTAGATGTCAAACTGACAGCATCCGAATTAGGAATGGGACTAGGAGATACTTGAATAGTCATCACACACCCACCTCAGTCGCAGCATCTTTCAAAATCCAGTCATAGCCACGGGCTTCTAATTCCAACGCCAAATCCTTACCGCCACACAAAAGAATCTGCCCGTTTGCCATCACATGCACGTAGTCTGGAACAATATAGTTAAGTAACCGTTGGTAGTGGGTAATCAAAATCGTGGCATTTTCTGGACTTGCCAACTGATTTACCCCATTAGCGACAATTTTCAGCGCGTCAATATCCAAACCCGAATCAGTTTCATCCAGAATTGCTAATTTCGGTTCCAGCAAGGCCATTTGCAGAATTTCGTTCCGCTTCTTCTCGCCACCAGAAAACCCTTCATTCAAACTGCGACTGAGGAAAGCGGGATTCATCTTTACCACATCCAGCTTTTCCTCAATTAAATCGTCAAAATCAAAGGCATCTAATTCTTCTAAACCCTGTGCTTTGCGGCGAGAATTGTAAGCCACTCGCAAGAAATCTAAATTGCTGACACCCGGAATTTCTAGCGGATACTGAAACGCCAGAAACACACCAGATCTTGCCCGTTCTTCTGGTTCCAATTCCAGCAGATTTTGCCCTTGAAAAATGATCTCACCACCAGTCACCTGGTATGCTGGATGTCCAGCCAACACTTTAGAAAAGGTACTCTTACCAGAACCATTCGGCCCCATAATTGCATGGATTTCACCAGAACGTACCTCAAGATTAAAACCCTTAAGAATCGGTGTTCCATCAACTGTAGCTGTCAGATCCTTAACCGACAGCACAACTTCGCTATTTTCAATAATCATGTTCTCTCTCTTTTCTGGTTCGTAGTAGGCGCTAAAGCGCCTGTTTGCAGTCTGAAACTGCTGACTACAAGCGTTAATCAACTGAATATTTTTGTTTCGCAGTAGATGATTTAGCGCCTTTCCTAGCACTCAAATACTAACTACAAGCGCTACCCGACACTGCTTTCTAACTTCAAACTCAACAGCTTATCAGCTTCCACAGCAAACTCCATCGGTAGCTGGCTGAAAACATCTTTGCAGAAACCGCTAACCATCATCGAAATTGCATCTTCTGAAGATATACCCCGTTGAGCGAAGTAAAACAGCTGATCTTCCCCAATCTTGGAAATTGAAGCTTCATGCTCCACTTTCGCAGTATTATTTTGCACTTGGATGTAGGGGAAAGTGTTCGCGTGGGCATTATCCCCAATCAACATCGAGTCGCACTGAGAATAGTTTCTTGCCCCTTGTGCTTTCGGGTTTACTTTCACCAAACCCCGGTAGCTATTGCTAGATTTACCTGCGGAGATTCCCTTAGAGATAATCGTACTGCGAGTATTTTTGCCAACGTGAATCATCTTAGTGCCAGTATCGGCTTGCTGATGATGATTTGTCAGCGCTACCGAGTAGAATTCACCCACAGAGTTATCACCCACCAACACACAGCTGGGATACTTCCAAGTAATCGCTGAACCTGTTTCTACTTGAGTCCAAGAAATCTTGGAATTTGCGCCCTGACACAAACCGCGTTTGGTAACGAAGTTGTAAATACCGCCTTTACCATTAGCATCCCCAGCGTACCAGTTTTGCACAGTGGAGTATTTAATCTCGGCGTTATCGAGGGCGACGAGTTCCACTACAGCTGCGTGTAACTGGTTGCTATCGTACATTGGTGCGGTGCAACCTTCGAGGTAGGAAACATAGCTACCTTCTTCGGCAACAATCAGTGTCCGCTCGAACTGTCCTGTATCGCCGGAGTTGATACGGAAGTAGGTAGACAGTTCCATCGGGCATTTGACGCCTTTAGGAATATAGACGAAGGAACCATCGCTGAATACGGCGGCGTTCAAAGCAGCAAAGTAGTTGTCTGCAACGGGAACAACGCTACCCAGGTATTTTTTTATTAGTTCTGGATGTTCCTGCAATGCTTCGGAGATTGAGCAGAAAATAACCCCATCTTCTGCTAGCTTTTCCTTAAAAGTAGTGGCAACGGAAACACTATCGAAAATTGCATCAACAGCAACGTTTGACAGTCGCTTCTGCTCAGACAAGGAAATGCCTAGCTTCTCGAAGGTTTCCAAGAGTGTTGGATCAACTTCATCTAAGCTGTTCAGCTTTGGTTTTTTTTGTTTTGGAGCTGAGTAGTAGATGATATCTTGATAATTTATTGGTGGATACTTGACACTTGGCCAAGTTGGTTCCGTCATTTTTTGCCACTGGCGATAAGCTTTGAGGCGAAATTCCAGCATGAACTCTGGCTCGTTCTTCTTAGTGGAGATCAAGCGGATGACGTCCTCGTTTAGTCCACGCGGGATAGTGTCGGCTTCAATGTCGGTGACAAAGCCGTACTTGTAGGGTTGGTTGACTAAGGTTTTGACAGTGGCACTCATCGGTAGTAGTCTCTTAACGTTCTGTGTTCAGTTGAATCTCTATGGCAGTCGCTACAACTTTGGGAACTAAAGGAACGCGCTGCCTCTTAAGGATGGGAGACGGGCTTGTTTTTAGCCGATTCCCATCTCGCGTTACGGAATGGTTACACGGCTGTTAGAATGGAGTGGAGAGTAAAACAACAACGCTGTTGTTTAATGTATCTTCATTTTACGCTAAATTAACAACAACAATGTTGTTAAAGTCAAATTTTCAAAGAAATTTTTGGAACGTTCGCGAGCGTCTCGCAGAGAAGATGGCGACTACCCACCAATCCTCAACAAAGCAAGATATCCTAGAATATCTCCTGAAACACTCACAAGCAACGGCTTTTGAGCTAGCCGAAGTTTTAGATGTTAGCCCCCAAGCAATTCGTCGCCATCTTAAGGATTTGGAGGCGGAGGAACTGGTTTTGTACTCGTCGGTGCAGGCACAAAAAACTCAAAGCGCCGATTTACAACCTAGACGCCCAGGGGATGGTGAGTCAGCGCTGCAAAGCGTTGTCGGAACTTCAAGCGGCAATCTAAACTTTAGAGAGGGTTTTCCTCACCAAGCGACTGCGAACCTAAAAGGCTTACCCCAAGCATCTGAAGTTCGAGGGATGGGACGTCCACAGCACGTTTATCATCTGAGTCGTCAGGGACGCGATCGCCTGCAACGAACAATGAATGATCGCCAAAGCGATCGCTATGGTGAATTTGCCGTTTCTCTGCTGGATACATTAGCAGAAACCGTAGGGCGTGACCAAGTAAGTTCGATTTTACGAAAACAGTGGGAGCGCAAAGCACAAGAATATCATGACCGCTTGGGTCATGGTTCACTACAAGAGCGTGTGGCTAACTTAGTTAAACTGAGAAAAGCTGAGGGTTTCATGGCTGAGTATCACTCTGTAGATGCTGACTCCTCACCAAACGAGAGTTCTGAGAACACGTTATGCGATCGCTTTATCTTAACTGAGCATCACTGCGCGATTTCCAACGTTGCCGAGTCTTTTCCCAGCATTTGCGGTCATGAACTAGAAATGTTTGCCGCCGTTTTACCAGATTGTACAGTAGAGCGTACCCACTGGATTATCAACGGTGAACATCGTTGCGGCTATTTGGTGCAAGCTCGCAACCAAAAGTGTAATGAATAAATAAATTCGTGTTCATATTTCAGTTTAATATACAGGTAATAACTAAGTGGTAAATCCTATTACTAATTAGTTATTACGCATTAACTATGAACGACTAAGTTATAGATAAAATTTATTTTATGGATTTGCCATCACAGCAACCGTCAGCACAGTTTTTAACCCTGGACGAATCAGCAAAAGTAGACGCTGCTTTGTTATCTTCTCCAGAAAAGTTTTTAACAAGATTGACAATTTCATCACTGAAGCTGTTGAAGCATATTGCTCAAGAGTACAATATTGCCATTGAGGATTTGACCACACAGCAAGTAATTGCCTGGTTTGAAAAAGATAGCAAAATTAGGAGAGAGCAGGGAATTGAAGCTTCATATCTCAAATGGTAAAGTTAATTTAAAATAAAAAGCACCTTGAACCAGGTGCTTTTAAAATTCATCACAATTGCGTTTCCAGACAATCATTTTAAGTATTATAAGTGTTAACACGTGGACTGCGAGCTCCAGCGACAGCTCCAATCATTGACGCTACTAAACCCAGCAAAGAACCGAACACAAACCACCACAATCCCGAACGCAAATTAGCTGCTGTTTCACGAGCTTGTTGGGCAGTTATGTTTGCTTGCGGTACATTGACACCACCTTGCTGTTGTACCTGGTTTATCACTTCCCCAGCGTTAGAAGCAGCAACACCGAAAGCACCAGTCACTCCACTCGCGAGTAGCCATGAGCTAACTGCCAAAGTTGTAGCCCAAAGAATTGCGCCGTTGAGAAGAGCTGTATTACGGTTCATCGGCCCACAAGCACGGGCTGTAACCCAACCACCAGTAAATAGGGAAATTAACAAAGCGATCGTTGACCAAAGCCCCGCATTACCCGCAGCATTAGGTGCAATCGTTCTGGGCGCACCCGAACCTTCAACAGCACCGGCTGCAACTGCACCAATAATAGCACTCAAAATTAATTGAGTAGCTAATGAAACTAATAAACCAGAAATAATAGGCCCCCAACGAACAAGATCATGATATTCAGTTACTCGACTCACGACCGCAGGCTCAGGAGGAATAACATCGCCTGCCCGATTTACATATGACATAATCTAACTTCTCCGTTGCTGCTTCAGCAAAACTTTCTTCATCTGGTAATTGATGCTTATGTTTAAAATTAAGTTGCTGTCAGGGGTTTTAACATCTATCAATAGAAATAATTCATAACTATATCTCTAGACAATTCATAACTATATCTCTAGGAATAAAAATTATATATACATTAAAAAACTAACTAAAACTCATCTTAAATATTTATCTTTTCTTCATAAAATTTGCAAGCAAAATTAAGTACATTTATTAGCTGCTGTAATAAAATCAATTCGCAATTCGCAATTAATTCAGCCACCCACAAGGGGTAGGGTTTTTATCTACCTTGAGAAACAAGGATTTTTTCGCCCACTAGGGGCGAGGTTTTTAACAACCGCTTTTTCTGATAAACACATTCAAATATTTGAATTTTGAGTAGATGCAAAATTTTGTAGATATTTGGAATAAAAACTATAAACAAACTAATTAGAAAACCAAGAAAAGATTAACGCATCTTCACGGCAGTGCCTGTAGCAGTAATCAGCAATAAAACTCCTGACTGATCAATATTAATTGTGCCAGTATCAATTTCAATTCCGATCACAGCATTTGCTCCTAAACGTTGTGCTCGTTGTTCTAATTCTTCTAGTGCCTTTCTTTGACCTTGTTCAAATAGACGCTCATAGCTAGCAGTGCGTCCGCCAATAATATCTCGAATACCAGCTAAAAAATCTCGTAGAAAATTACTGCCATAAACTATTTCCGCTGTCACAATGCCTAAATATGAGTCAATAACGGCTCCTTGAATCACATCAGTAGTAGTTATAATCACAACTTAGCCTCACAGATATAGGTTGATATTTTTTGTCAAGCGGTTATAACAAATCTTGAGCAACTGTAACTCACGGTTACACATACAAAATTTCCCTGTGCGAGTTTCAAAACCTCGATCAAGCTTGGCTTAGTAGACTTGACTCGTAGAGATAATACCTTCGGTGAGTATAGGAGTAGACAGATTTTATCAACATTTTCTCACACAATTTTAGATTAGTATCGTCACTATAATCTCATATTTATGATCATTTTAAATAGAGATCAGAATTTAAAGGAACATTTTACTTTTTAGATTGCTCTGATCGTTTAATGACTAAAAAAGGATAAAGTATAAGTAATTAAAAAGGTGGAAAAAATCAGATACAGAGTTAGTCAGTTATCAAGTTAAATAACAAACAAGAGTTAATGTTGAATACTTTTATAAATAGGCGTCTTGTCTTTCTCAAAGGAAGTAAGATACCGATCATTTTTGTCTAAATAGCAAGTAAAACTACGGATTTAATTAAGTATATTTTTGGCAGAACCTGAATGATATGATCAGGTATACCTAATACTTAAGATTTCAGTAAAAACTCGTAATTATAGTGCCGCTTGTAGGAAGGATAAAGATAGGATGAATTATTAACATTTCATAAATGCGAATAAATACAGTTTTCAAAGTTGAATATTTTTGTTTTAATGTACAAGAAAAAAATTCACTACTAGATCGGGAAAATTACAGTGTACAAGCCGAAATCATTAGTATTTAGTGTTTTTTTATTAGGATGTTTTGCCGTTACTATACCAGCGATCGCTCAAGCTCAGGTATTGGTGGTGCAAGCCAGAAACCCAGAGTTAAAGCAACTACTAGAGAACGGACGCAGGTTAGTAGATACTGGCGATTACAGTGGTGCGATCGCTGTTTATCAACAAGCAGCTACCATAGATCCCAAGAATGCCAAAATTCATTCTGGTATTGGTTACTTATACGCTCAACAAGGAAATTACCGAGCGGCATTAGCTGCTTATCGTCGTGCCATTGGCATCAACCCTAATAATAGTGATTTTTACTACGCGGTGGGTTATATCAAAGCCAATTTAGGAGACACGGCTGGGGCGAAGGAAGGTTATCGTCGTGCAATACAACTAAACCGCAACAACGTTAATGCCTATTTGGGATTAGGTGTGACGCAATCCCGTCTAGGAGACTATGGTGCAGCAGCCTGGGCATATCAGCAGGCTGTCAACTTAGATCAGAACAATGCCCAAACTTACGAGTTAATGGGGTCGATGTATAAACAGCGACGGCAAACTAAACAAGCAAGCAGCGTCCTCCAAAAAGCTCGTGACTTGTACAAGCGCCGCAATGATCCAGACGGCGTAGACAGGGTAGAAGCCATGCTCAGACAGTTAGGGAGATGAGTTTAATCTAACTGGCGTCCCGTTAATTCCACAAAAATATCTTCCAGGTTAGAGGGACGCGCCATCATTCCGGTTTTATCGGGCTGTTCATTCAAGTAGTTGTTTGCTTGTTCCAGAGAGGGGAAAAACAGGTATTTCCAGTTACGTGCGCTATCACTTCCGGCTTCGCTAATACCCAGTTGCTTCATCACCAAACCTTCACCGTGAGCAGAACGCAGCTGTTTTAGCGTTCCCAAAGAAATTAGTTTACCGCCATCCATGATCCCGATTCGTCCTGGCTGATTAGAGCCAAAGGCATCACACAAAAATTCCACCTCATCCATGTAATGAGTCGTTAGTAGTATCGTCATCCCTTGCTTATTTAAATCTCGAATAATTTCCCAAAGGCGTCGTCTGGTTTGAGGGTCTAATCCTACTGTTGGTTCATCCAAAAACAGAATTTGCGGTTGGTGCAATAAAGCTCTCGCTATTTGTAACCGTCGTTTCATACCCCCAGATAGGGTTTTTACCAGATCATCGCGTCTGTCTACTAACTCAACATACTCTAGCCATTGACGAATTAGTTGCTGTCGCTGCGGGTTAACTATGTGATGTAGCCTCCCATGCAACTCCATATTTTCCCATACGGTTAAATCAGTATCTACACTGATTTGCTGCAAGACTACGCCAATACTTTGTTTTGCCAGTATGGCTTGACTCACTACATCATAACCACTTACTTCTATCCGTCCTTGGGACGGTTTTGTCAGTGTAGTTAGCATCCGAATTGTAGTTGATTTACCCGCACCATTAGGGCCAAGCAGAGCAAATATTTCCCCCGCTTCAATTGTAAATGAGAGGTCATTCACTACAGGGACGTTGTTGTAGAATTTGTAGATGTTTTCTAGCAAGACAGCAGCAGTCATTTATCCCTTAGCTCAAAAAGTTGATAAGTCACAGTAAGAGTATTGTGTCAGATGCGATCGCACCTTACTAGCCTGTTGTGTAAATAAATACGTTTATCAAGCAAAAATCGTTATTATTTATAACTAAATTTTGCTCAATTTTTTATACAAAAATACTTCAATAATTATCAAGGTATAAAACTTAACTATGCTTTAGAAAAAAATTATTAGCAGATTAATTGTGTAAATAAAAAATCAGAAATAATATATTTTTTTTGATAAAGAAGTTTCATGGCTGTTGCTTTTTTAAAGCGATGAATCACATGTAGAGACGTTACATGTAACGTCTCTACAGGGTTTCGGGTTTTATTTTAGCTTACCTTATCGTGGGAATGTCTTCACTAAGTCATCCCCAGGAATGACTGTAGTGTAGAAAAGATAGTCATTATTGGCTAAATAACGGCGGTCTTGTTTAATTATCGCCATAAACTCTCGATGTCCCTCACGCCTACGTCCTACTAAACAACCTGCACTAGCATTCTTGATATCATTTGCAGGCGCATCATAACCCCAGTGTTGATTTACTAGGAAAAGACCTGTATCAAGTTTGTCGCCAGTTCGTTGAAAGTCTTTATTGAAATCTCGGTGAACAGTGATGGGCGCAACTTGTACTAATGCTTGATGACGATCTGCATTGCCATGCCAGCCCACAGCCCAAGCTTTATATTGCCCAAATTTAATTCTGGCAGCTCCTTCAGTATTCATCGGATTGAAGGTATAGTATCTGCCTGGTTCAGTTGTAGCTTGCCAGTGATTTACAATTTTGGGAATACCATCTACTACTTCAATGACAATCCGCCGATCATTAAATTGATTGGGTGGGTCACTGTTGAGACTCCAGTCTTCATTGATTCCTTCTATATAGACAATATTGTATTCTCTTAGGTTTGTAAACACCTGATAACTTTTTGCCTGCATGTATTTAATAATCCTGCTGGCAATATCACTACCTAATTTTAAAGGCGGTTTAGGTAGTTCCTCTGGTTTAGTTTCAATTAGTTTTTTAGCTGTAACTTTTCCTAAAAATTCGCTTTCTTCAGTCTTTGTTAAGTCTTGAAATTTTTTGAGAGCTGCCACAGAAACTGGGCCAAACTTACCATCAGATGGAGGTTCTAAGAGTCCCAAGCCAATTAACAGTATTTGAATCTGACGAGTCAAATCTACGTCTTGAGCGATCGCCTCAAATCCCCATTTATCTTCTTTTCCCAAAAAATCTTGTAGTTTCATATTGCACCTGTCTTCATTTACCTACTCCTAGGTACAAACGTCATTTTGGCAATTGACGTTGTTTGAAACTATACTCTTATATAAGAGAGTATGTCAAAATTTTTACTATAAGACTCTAAAAAAATTAATATTTTGTATAAAATAAAGTCAAATTGTTAAGGTGAGTTATCTCAGGATACTTTTGAGAGTATAGCAGTATCTTGTACTTGTGCCCATAACAGTTACGATAGGTATCACTGAATGTGGTTAATTTATCGTAGATAATTTTAGCGATCGCACATAGAAAACATCTAGTTTTTGCCAGTGTCTTTAAACTTCAAATTTGCTGAATCAGCAAATATTCTGTATCTGAAAAATTCACATTACTATTGATTATATAGTAATCCGATTTGATTCGTTAACTGACTCGTAGAGACAGGGAATGGAGAATGGCGAATGGGGCATGGAGAAGAAGTAATAAAGATGTACTGAATTTTTTTCACAAATCAAATATGATTCCTATAGTAATCTGATTAGCGTTGAGAATTAACATCAATTTGGAAAAATTGATGAGTCAAAATAATTAGTAACCTGCTTTTTTATCTACCAAAATTTTTAATAAATATTTACAATACTACTTTAAGGCGATTGGAAATCGCGGCTACACAAAGGTTCGCCAATAGCGTCTCGCAGAGAAGTCCGCCGACGCGGACTCTCCCAAACCCGCCTGCGCGGGTTTAGTTTGTATAGCCCCAGACTTCTAGTCTGTTCGCGTAGCGTGCGCCTTAGGGCAGGGCGATCTGCCAAAACAGGATACTCCCTTCCCTCATTTCCCCCCACTCCTCCTAAAAAGCAGCAATAGCCCTGTAACTCTGATTGAGTACGGTAAACCGTATTTGTTCGTTAGTTCACAAAGATTAATTTAATTGTTAAGTTTAGTTACATAAATTAAAAAATAGCGACTAACCAGGAGAACTTATGAAAAGCAGTAGTAACCTTGACGAGCAAAGCAGATTAAACAACTTTGCGATGTTTGACGACAAGACATTTAGCGCACGCGTCTACGCACCTCAGCCTGAAATGTATGTCAGACAACAACCTCAGCTTGGTTTTACTGAGTATGCCGAAAAGTTAAATAGTCGCTTGGCGATGATTGGGTTTGTCTGTTTCATAGTTCTGGAAGTTCTGACTGGTCATGGTGCGATTAGTTTTTTGACCAGTTTTTAATCAAGTTTCTCAAGCTCCGCCAGAAATAAGATTTACTTAGTATTGTTTAATATTGTCATGGAAGCTACAAAGCAATTGGTTCGTTTTTTAGAAGAAGAGTTAGGCATATCTGGCAAAGCAATTTCTCTCGCCTTGCGATATTGTGAGAAAACCCCCAACTTATTGCCCATGACCCTCTGGCAGTATGGACTAGTGACGCTGGATCAATTAACCCAAATTTTTGACTGGCTGGAAACAGTGTAAGCAACTAATTCAACTATTTGAGATAGAAACGCCTTTTCGACAGTTTTAACAAAAAAAGCAAGAATTCTATAGAGAACATTGAAGCTCTATCCCTTTATTAAGTGGGATTCTCCTAACTTCTGATTCTTGACTTTTCTCATCATCATAGGACTAATATTTGATTTTTGAAAAAAATTCAGTAGACCTTTATTACTTCTTCCCCATCCCCCATCTCTATCGTAAGGATTGGTAACATCAATGACCATTAAAGAACAGCCAAAGCCGCCTCGGTTTCGGATTATTGCAAACATATTGCTATCAGTATCAGGATTATTCCTGCTTTTAAATCTGTTTTTGCCTGGTTTATTTGCGTCCGGGCCAGCTGGCGTTCCCTATAGCTTATTTATTCATCAAGTACAGGAAGGGGAAGTTAGCCGTGTTTCTGTCGGACAAAATCAGATTCGCTACCAGCTAAAAACCGAGAATGCTGAACCGGGTGCGGTGTTTGTAACTACACCAATCTTTGATTTAGAGTTGCCTAAACTGCTTGAGTCAAAAGGAGTTGAGTTTGCTGCTGCGCCTCCGCCTAAGAATACTTGGTTTACAACTCTCCTGGGTTGGGTCATTCCACCATTAATTTTTATTGGTATTTGGCAATTCTTTATCTCCCGTGGTGGTGGTGGACAGCAAGGCGTTCTCTCTATTGGTAAGAGCAAAGCCAAGGTTTATGTTGAAGGCGAATCGGCAAAAATTACCTTCGCAGATGTAGCTGGGGTTGAAGAAGCTAAGACTGAGTTAGTAGAAATTGTAGATTTCCTCAAGACTCCGGCACGTTTTACCCAAATTGGGGCGAGGATTCCTAAAGGCGTCCTGTTGGTGG
Organism: aff. Roholtiella sp. LEGE 12411; assembly: GCF_015206995.1. GTDB lineage: Bacteria > Cyanobacteriota > Cyanobacteriia > Cyanobacteriales > Nostocaceae > Komarekiella. The sequence continues at coordinate 22,211 of NZ_JADEXR010000018.1, forward strand.
GCCCTCCAGGGACAGGTAAGACACTGTTGGCTAAAGCCGTAGCCGGAGAAGCAGGAGTTCCATTCTTTAGTATCTCTGGTTCCGAATTTGTAGAATTGTTTGTCGGTGTCGGTTCTTCCAGAGTGCGCGATTTATTTGAGCAGGCAAAGAAACAAGCTCCCTGTATTGTATTTATTGATGAATTGGATGCGATTGGTAAATCTCGTAGTAGTAATGGTTTCTACGGTGGTAACGATGAACGGGAGCAGACCCTCAACCAGTTATTAACGGAGATGGACGGGTTTGCAGCGGGGGATGCAACGGTGATTGTACTTGCAGCTACGAACCGCCCGGAAAGCCTTGATCCTGCTTTGCTACGTCCAGGTCGCTTTGACCGCCAAGTATTGGTAGACCGTCCTGATTTATCTGGTCGTGAGGCAATTCTCAAGATTCATGCTCAAAAGGTGAAATTAGGAGATGATGTAAACTTAAAAGCGATCGCAACTCGTACTCCCGGTTTTGCTGGCGCAGATTTAGCAAACTTGGTGAATGAAGCAGCATTATTGGCGGCTCGGAATCAACGTCAAACAGTTGCTCAAGAAGACTTTGCCGAAGCTATTGAGCGCGTAGTTGCAGGTTTAGAGAAGAAGAGTCGGGTGATGAACGATACCGAGAAAAAGATCGTCGCTTACCACGAAGTCGGTCACGCAATGGTGGGAGCGTTGATACCCGGAAGCGGTCGTGTAGAAAAGATTTCCATCATTCCTCGTGGTATGGCAGCTTTAGGCTATACTCTGCAACTACCAACCGAAGACCGCTTTTTGATGAATGAAGAGGAACTGCGGGGTCAGATTGCTACTTTGCTAGGAGGACGTTCCGCCGAAGAGATTGTGTTTGGCAGTATTACAACAGGCGCTTCCAACGATTTGCAGCGGGCGACTGACTTAGCAGAACGAATGGTGACAACCTATGGTATGAGTAAAGTATTAGGGCCACTGGCTTACCAACAAGGTCAACCAGCAATGTTTTTGGGCAATGGTGCGCCCAATCCCCGCCGAGCCGTGAGTGAAGACACAGCCAAAGCCATTGATAGCGAAGTCAAAGAAATTGTGGAAAAAGCCCACGAACAAGCCCTACAGATTCTCAAGCAGAATCGAGATTTGTTGGAGGCGATCGCCACTCAACTCCTAGAAACAGAAGTTATTGAAGGCGAGAAACTACACAGTCTACTCAGCCAAATTCAACCTGTAGATAAGGCAACTGCTGGTTCTGTTGCATCTTAGTTCAATCAACTCACTTCACACGCTGATTGCAAAACTAGCGGAATCCTTGTATTGGATTCCGCTTTTCAGTATGTTTTGTTATACACAAAGGGTCAAGAGTCAGAGGGGAAAAACTTACTGCAACTTCCCCCACTCCCTAGGGGCAATTTATTGGATTGAGTAGACGCGTAATCCTGCAAAAAAGCACGTCACACCGAGCGTCTTACCACAGGCTTGAGTAGAGTGACGGCTTTCCGTACTCAACGAGAGTGAAAATATAAAATAATAGATATATGAACAAACGCTATTTTCTTGAGGCTAGTGCAGCAATAGTTGGCACAGCACTGTTATCACGCTATATCAATTGGGGTTCAGAAAAAATGACAACTTCTAAGAGTGGATTTGAAATTACCAAACCTGAAGAAGAGTGGCGCACAATTTTAACGCCAGAACAGTTTCAGGTGTTGCGTAAACATGGCACAGAACGCGCTCACACCAGCCCACTCGATAAGGAATATGATCAAGGCACTTATGTGTGTGCCGCTTGTGAATTGCCACTATTTACATCGGACACTAAATTTAATAGTGGTACTGGCTGGCCCAGCTTTTTTAATCCGATTGAGGGAGCGATCGCTTTTACTGTAGATAGGTCGTTTCTCATGACCAGAACTGAAGTACATTGCAGTCGCTGTGGTGGTCATCTGGGCCATGTGTTTGATGATGGCCCTGCACCCACTGGTAAGCGCTACTGTATGAACGGTGTTTCGCTGAAGTTTACTCCCGCCTAATGAGATGCGATCGCTCTGTCCTATATCTGAATATCTGACGATTTAGATTGGCGGTGCGATCGCTTGACGTAATTACAAATTCAACTCAGATATTTTTTTGGTGGGGGGAAAGAGCGATCGCCCCGAACTGATCACAGTGTGGACACAAGTTCCTTTAAGCGATCGTGTCCATCCCGGAAGACTGGCCAACCATCTCCCACTAGCACCGCTTCGACTTGACTCAGTTGGGCCAACCTGCGAACAGAAGCAACTGCCTCTTCTCGATTCATTAGTTTATCATCTGGCAAAATCGTTAAGCTACCTGCTTTGCGTGCTCGCACTAAATCTCCTGTAATCAAGGTTGTTTCCTCCAGCAGTAAAGCTAGTTCACCGGGAGTTTTGGAGCCTTGGAGTTCAATTACCTTGAGTCCTGGTACTAATTCTTCACCATCACAGAGCCAGCGATCGCAAAATACAGGGAAAGAATCTTTTTCTCCTACAGGGCCAGCTATCTTGGCATAGGTTTGATCGGCAATTTCTTTAGTCGCCCTGACATGCTCGGAGTTGGTTAGTACAATCCAAACTACACCACCGAGGGATTTCAAGTGATTCCAATCATGGTTTGATAGGGCTACTGGGTCAATCAAGATGTTGCCATCGGAACGAATCCAGGCAATCCCATTGAAATCAATATTTCTTGCCGGATTGAAATTAGACCAGCCATATAGATCAGGACGGTGCAGAGATTTCATGATGATTTTGGACTAGTACCTTCATAGTTGACTATTAATCTCAATAATTTAGTATATAGATTAACGGTTACATTCCGTCTAGATCTGGAATTTGAGTATACTACTATAAATATATCAAGATGGTGAAAATTCTCAGATAACAGCAACATAGATAACGCTTAGGTACTTCCAAATAAAAAAACATCCCAAAACTGACACAAAACCCCTCTCATTAATCCAACATGAAACATCCATAAACACATATCTCCCACAACTGACAAGGAGAAACTATGACAACTTACGACAACATTTTGCAAGCAATTGGTAGAACTCCATTAGTCAGGCTTAACAGCATTACACAAGACATTCATACTATTTACGCCAAAGTAGAATATCTCAACCCTGGCGGGAGTACTAAAGACAGAATTGCTCTCACCATGATTGAAGCCGCAGAAAAAACTGGTCAATTACAACCAGGTGGCACAATTATTGAAGCTACCGCAGGCAATACAGGTGTAGGACTAGCATTAATTGCAGCCGTCAAAAAATATCGCTGCATTTTTGTAATGCCTGATAAAATGAGCCAGGATAAAATCAACTTACTCAAAGCTTATGGTGCAGAAGTAGTTGTTACTCCCACATCTGTAGCACCTGACTCACCAGAAAGTTATAACGGTGTAGCAGAAAGACTTGCCAAAGAAATACCAGGAGCTTATAGACCAAATCAATTTGAAAATCCACATAATCCTTTAGCTCATTACTTAACTACAGGCCCAGAAATCTGGTCAGATAGCAATGGTAAAATTGATGTTTTTGTTGCAGGTATGGGCACAGGTGGCACCATTTCAGGAGTTGCCAAATATCTCAAAGAGCAAAACCCAAATATAGTGATTGTTGGTGCAGATCCAGAGGGTTCAATTCTTTCCGGTGACTCGCCTAAATCTTATAAAATTGAGGGAATTGGTGAAGACTTTATTCCTAAGACTTTTAATCGCCAAATAGTTGATGAAATGATTCGAGTTAGTGATAAAGAGTCTTTTAATATGGCTCGTCGTCTAGCACGAGAGGAAGGCTTATTAGTGGGAGGTTCCTGTGGTACAGCGGTAGCCGCAGCCCTAAAATATGCAGCTCGATTATCGCAGCCCAAGTGTATTGTAGTATTGTTACCAGATACGGGAAGAAACTACATTAATAAAATCTACTCTGATGTTTGGATGCAGGAAAATGGTTTTTGGGAAGGAAAAACAGTAAGAGCGATAAAAATTGGCGAAATTTTAGCTCAGAAAACAGATTTTCCCTCTATTGTTGCTGTTAATCCCCGCGATACTTTAAGTAAAGCCACAAGCTATCTGCAAAAGCTAAATATATCTCAGTTACCTGTAATTGATAATAACCATGTAGTCGGAAGTCTCAATGAAGCATCTTTGATGAAATTTCTTCATGATGGGATCAATTTTTCTAATCAGGAAGTTTCCGCAGTTATGGGTAAACCGCTACCGATTCTTGATGAAGAAGTCGAGGTTTCCGAAGCTTATCGAGTGCTTCTATCGGGGACAACAGCAATTATTATTACGCGACATAGTGTTCCAATTGGATTAATTACCAGAGCCGATTTAATTAGATATTGGATTAGTCTAACCCAGGAATAAGTAAGATAAAAAAATGGAATTTGAAACTAGAGCAATTCATGAAGGACAGCAACCAGACCCCCAGACAGGTGCGGTAATTGTTCCCATTTATTTAACTTCTACATACCAACAAGATGCCATCGGTAAGCATAAAGGATATGAATACTCTCGCACTGGAAACCCCACCCGTACAGCCTTAGAAGAGGCTTTAGCCTCAATTGAAAACGGTCAATTTGGCTTAGCATTCGCCTCTGGTTTAGCTGCTACAACAACGGTATTAAGTATGCTAAAAAGTGGCGACCACATTGTGGCTGGCGATGATTTGTATGGTGGTACTTATCGTTTATTAGAAAGGGTTGTGAAAAATTGGGGAGTAAATACTACCTATGTAGATATTGATCACATTGCTGATTTTGAAACTGCTATTCAACCTAATACCAAGTTGATTTGGATTGAAACTCCCACAAATCCTTTACTAAAAATTATCGATATTGCAGTAGTGGCAAATATTGCCCATAAGAATAACATTATCTTAGTAGTTGATAATACCTTTGCTAGTCCTTACTTTCAAAAACCGTTAGATTTAGGCGCTGATATTGTAGTTCACAGCACAACTAAATATCTAGGCGGACATAGCGATATTATTGGTGGCGCAGTTATCACCTCTAACGAGCAACTATACACTGAACTGAAGTTTTATCAAAACGCGATCGGAGCAGTTCCCAGTCCCTTTGATAGCTGGTTAGTGCTGCGAGGTATTAAAACCCTAGCTGTAAGAATGCGTGAACATGAAAAAAATGCTTTATTTTTAGCTAAATTTTTAGAAAAGCATCCCAAAGTCGAGCGAATTTATTATCCAGGTTTGCTGAGTCATGAACAACATCAATTAGCAAAAGAGCAAATGTCTGGCTTTGGGGGGATGATTAGTTTGGAATTAAAAGGCGGCTTTGCTGAAGTGGAAAAATTTGCTTCTCGACTCAAGTTATTTTTGTTAGCTGAAAGTTTAGGAGGGGTAGAGTCGCTGCTTTGCTATCCCGCAAAAATGACCCACGGTTCTTTACCAGAAGCAGAAAGGCTAAAACGCGGAATTAACGATAATTTAGTCCGTCTTTCAGTCGGAATTGAGCATCTGTTAGATTTACAAGCTGATTTAGAAAATGCCCTATCTTCAAGTTAATATAAGTTTATAAGTTATTATGTTTAGCAATCCTTTATCAAAAAAATAAGACATAATTCCTGAGTAATAAATAAGCATAAATTTTGCTCTCCAGGTTAAAAGCTCGCCATCTGGAAAAATCCCTACTTCATCAGGGGAGTTTGTAAGCCTTAATGTGTAATAATTTCCGTTAAAAAGGCACTAATTGTATGTGAGATTAGTTCTAATTTCCGGTAATTATATCGGGATAGTAGGCTTATAAATCTGAGATAAAAAATACTATTGACTCCTTAAAAAGATAGGACTAGTGTTGTAAGTAGTCCTTCTAAGGACACTCTCTGTGCATCAAAAAATCAAGAGGTATTTCCTATGATGATGATGATGACCGAATCCATGACTACCGAAATGCAAACTTGCATGAAAGCTTGCATGGAATGTCACAAAATGTGTATGGAAACTATGGCTTACTGCATGAGCAAAGGCGGTAAGCACATGGACATGAGCATGATGAGCATGATGCGCGATTGTTCTGAAATGTGCATGATGTGCATGAACATGATGATGGGCGGCTCTGAGTTCATGGGACGCACTTGTATGCTTTGTGCTGAAATGTGCGATCGCTGTGCAATGGCTTGTGAAAAAATGAGCGATGATCAGATGATGATGGAATGTGCTGCCGCCTGCCGCAAGTGTGCAGAATCTTGCAGAGCTATGCAAATGATGCCCGCTTAATTCCACTACCCAGCAGAAGTTTCTCTGCAACCTAATATTCAAGCGCTCAGGCTCATCGAGTCTGGGCGCTTGAAGTTTTTAAGGGTTGATGGATACGCACAACTCAAATTGTCATTAATTATTCTCTTCCCCTGCTTCCCTATCTCCCTATGGTTTCCAACCTGCTAGTAAATTCGGGTAAGCGGTTGGTGTGGGGAAAATTTTCTGGAAGCCAGTCTGACGCTCTTGGGGCTTTTCTTTGCTCATGTTCCAGAGGCTTTCATAGAAAAAGAATGATACCCCGGCGAAGTTGCGATCGCGTATTTTTTGCACTTGTGTCTGAATTTGTTGCATTGGTACAGATCTATTTTTCAACCCAGCCAAAATACCAACACTCACTGGGATATGGCTTTTTGCTGCTTTCACTTCTGGATACTCTAATTCGCTGATAAAGACATTCAAGTCATCTCGATATATCTGCAAAACCAGTTCTTCGATAATTCCCAAACGTTCCCATTTTTGCCAGTCGGCTAAAAAGTAGTCGTAGGAAAAGCGCTGCGGATTAGGCGCAACAGAAACCAGACAATCTTTTTTAGTGGCTTTGATCGCTTTAAATACCCGCTTGGTAAAGTTGGTAATTTTGTTAGCTCTCCAACGCACCCATTCTGGATCTTTATAGTTTTTCGAGGGTGCTCTACCACGGTGTTCTTTTTTGTAGAGTGCTACTGTGTAAACATCGTATCCTAATTCTGATGGCAAGCCGAAATGGTCATCAAATTGAATGCCGTCGATATCGTAGTTTCTGACGATTTCAATGATTAAATCTTGGATAAATTGTTGTACTTCTGGGCGAAAGGGATTTAGCCAAACGCGGTTATGTGTCCCTTCCTTAACAATCCGCGTACCGTTGCTGCGACTGGTGAGCCATTGGGGACGATTTTTAGCTAATAGAGAATCCGCTGGTGCCATGAAGCCAAATTCAAACCAGGGAATGACTGTTAATCCTTTTTGATGTCCCACATCGACAATTTCCTTGAGTATGTCTCGTCCTTGCAATCCGGGTGTGGGATCGAGCGATCGCCCAATTACTTTGGCTGCAACTTTGCTGGGATACAATGTATACCCCCAATTCCAAACCGCTGGGTATATAGTATTAAAATTGAGTTCATCAAGGCGTTGCAAAGAACCCTTGAGGCGATCGCTCGAAAACAGCACATCACTATCAATGTTTGTTAACCACACGCCTCTTAACTCAGATGCTGGCGATCGCGGAGGAATAGTTTCAGCGTTCAAGGGAAACGATAGCATTACCGTAGCTACCATGCTCAAGGCAACAATCACGGCAAACAACCTGGGCTTTATATCTTGAGGAACCTTCCACCAAGCATATAACTCAGCACACCACTTTACAAACCTTTTTATCATTAGCTACAGACATCATCAAATTATGAACAATGACTGGGACATCTAGACAGAAGTTGCACACAGACACAAAGCGTCTTCTCTTTATAGATCACTTTACATAGACCGGTAGTTAGTTAAGTTTTCTCCTACTTCCTGAATGTTTGTTGTTAATTTTTTACTGAGTAAATATTTTAACTAAATTCACTAAGCTGCTACTAAGTTGCTTTTATATGTAACAAACCAGAGGATACACTGATAACTTTACTGCTCACCCTCTGCCTGTTTCCTCTCGTTCATTGAAAGCGACGGGGCGACAGGCTTCGGGCATTGGTAGCTTATTCCCCATGCCCCATGCCCCATAACAAATGCCCTTGTGAGTGAATTTTTTTATACTTTGTTGATATGATCTCCTCATTATTCCTTAATAGTAAATGTGAGATAATACACAATATCTTTGATTATTAGCCGATACGTAAGATTATGCTAAGTATTACAGAGAAAATTTCATCAAAATTATGTAGATCACATTTTTAAATAAAAGTTAACAGAGTAGAGTAACGGATATTACTCAGCTATTTTTAAAATAAAAGCAGGATTTTTAATGATCAGCTTAAGGAATTCAGAAGACAGCAGAGTCAGCACCACAGTAGCCATCAAGCGGCTCGCAAGAGCGATGACAGTTTCGGCTGGAGAGTTTTCACTGGTATTAGCATGTTGTAACTGTGTTAAAACTCAGCAGCAAATATTAAATTCGTTAATAGAATTTTCACCAGCAAACATCCAAGACATTCTGCTCACACCTGAGATTGAGACGCTGTATACAACTATCAAAACTAAAATTGGCGATACTCAACCTGAAGCTTTAATGGTGCGGGGTTTAGAATCTGTGTTAGCAATTAATCAACTAATCACCAGTACTAATCTTATCCGAAATGAGTTTCAAAAAAAGTTTCGGTTTCCTTTGGTGTTGTGGATCAATGATGAAATTCTTCGTAAGCTAGTCTGGCTAGCACCTGATTTCAAAGACTGGGCGGCCAGCACTATTAGATTTGATGTAGCGAGCAACCAATTAATTGAATTTGTTGTAAAGGCTAAGGAACAAACAATCAGTACATCTGCGTCTATCTATACATCAGCCGGTGAAGACAGATCCCAATTTAATCCTAGCTAGTTCAGTATTGGGATATCTACTTTTTTGGGTATTGCTGAATCATGGAAATGATGCCAATAAATGTAGATTTGTTGCGAAGCAGCATAAACCCCTAAGTCATCTCCGATAAGTTAACAAAGATTCAATTCAAAAAGGTCAAATTTTATAAGTATGGCTGGCTGAAAACACTTTAGAGATAGCCGCTTTGGCGAGGTTTCTCATACTTTAGGTAAGTGATGAAAGCCGCCGAGGTAGGCTTTAGCTTACTATGATGTTTTCTTTTTTAGGCTCAAGTAAACTGTCAATCTACTCATCTACAAGGCTTGTACAAAGTGCCTTGGCAAAGCCTCTCGTAGAGAAGACTGCGGCTGCTTTACCTCCTGCCTTCTTGTTTGACTAAATATATGCTAATTACTGGTTAATCCCAAATTTGGATTATATTACTATGAAATATCTCTTGAAAGGTAACTACACCAGCAATCAAGGACGAATTGTCACTGCTTGGTTTTTGACTGCCATTTTGTCTGCTGGTAGCGGATTAACACTAATTAAAAGTGCCTCCGCTGCTTCTGCAAACCTCTCGCCAGAAACTGGGAGTTCCTTGCGCTTAGCCTCTACAAAGAATCCTACTAGCAACCTACCAGCAAATTTACCACAATCTGTCAAAAACGCCGTTTTGCAAGCTGCCTCTGTACGTTTGCAATTGCCAATATCTCAACTAACTATTACCGAAGCTCAAGAGCGAACTTGGAACAATGGGTGTTTAGAATTGGCTAATGCTGATGAATTGTGTACCGAAGCTTTGGTACCAGGTTGGCGGGTGGTTGTTGCGTCTGCTAACCAAACTTTGGTGTATCACACCAATCAAACAGGTTTCGCAATCAGACTAAATGAAAAGGCTAGCGAAACTAAATTGGCCCCTGTGCCAATTCCCACAAGTGAGTTACCACCACCATTAGACCAAGGTATAGTTTTTCGGGAAATCTCTAGTGGAGGTATAGCTGGTAGAACCTACGAAACTGTTTTACTCAATGACGGGCGCTTGATTCGGGTGCGAATTGGTGATGCTAATGATTCTGAGCGTAGTGTTCGCCGCATTTCTGTGCAACAGGTAAAACGGTTTGAACGATTACTAAAGAGAAGGGAATTTAGTAAATTTAAAAATCTGAGTTATCCAGCACCCAGCGGTTCTGCTGATTTTATCACCTATACCCTCACCAGCCAAGAGGGTACAGTTCAGTACAACGATATTTCTCAAGAGCACTTACCGAGGAAGTTAAGAGCAGTAATCACAGTTTGGAATCAGATTAGAAGTAACGCACAGTAAACTACCCACCAAGCTGAATACAGCTATTGTGGGAGTCTCCTGGAGGTTTGAGATGATGTTTGAAAAGTATTATTGCTAATATCAAAACCTCAGAAACCTACCCCCCCTTCCCTACAACGGAATGGGGGTTTCAAAGCCTCTCGACCTTTCGGGAATATTTAGTTGAAGCGGGAGCAACAGATAGATTTCCTTTTAGCCTATAGCGATAGAACGAACGCCTCAGTAGTTGAGAATGATGTCAAAAGCCTAAGTTTTTTAAAGTTATTTTGGCAGACTACTAGTGTAAATATGCTAAACCACCTGAAAGGTTATTGGTGGGAGTTTAGCACCAAGTTAAATGAATCTGGGTTTGCCTGTGGTGAATGATATTTCGTAACTGAAAGTTGTGCAACCATCTCTGCACGAGATGAAACCTCAAGCTTACGGAACATTCGTTTTAAGGCTTGCTTCACTGAATTTTCAGTAATCCAAAGTTGATTCCCAATTACTGCGTTAGTTTGCCCTAAAGCAACCAATTCTGCAATTTGCAACTCACGAGGGGTTAAGCGATCGGTTTTGAAAGATTGGTGCTGCAATTCTCCTGCGGAAATACCTTGTGAACCAACTGTTGCAGCCCAAACAGATAAGTGCAAACAGATGGCACTCAAATCGGTTAGATTTGGTGTATCAAAGGCAGGCATTGACTTTTCACGGGTGCAACCCACTACGCCTACTAATTGATTGCGATTGACGATCGGCCCCGCCATCACATGCCAATGATCGGGGCGGGGACAAATGGTTTTCCAAGCCTTTGGTGATGTCACTAATGCTTCGTGGACAGGCGCATGACGCTCCACTAAATAACGCGCCACAGGATTATGTTCAATGGATAGTACAATTTTCAGAATTTTCTGAAGATTGCTATCGGCTAAGGGCAGTTGATCAAAGAAAAAAATTCCCCATCGTTTCGCAGCAAAATACTCACCAATTTTGGGCACGACTTGCGATCGCAGATCATGCTCACTACAGGCTTGGTTGATGGCTTCAAAAAGAAGCTTCAAGGGACTTGTCATAAGTGAAGTTGACTGAAGTGTACCCGATCGAGGTCTAGAAGCATTGCAGTACTCAGCCTATATTAGCTTTAATCTCAACAGCACTTTGACATGACAGTCAATTCGGAAGTCCATTCCGTATGGCGCAGTTTATCGCCCATCCATCAGCAAAATGAGCAAGTTTAAGAGGTAAAAATGAGCCAAGATAAAATCTTTAGCCCCTTCTTCGCATCAGTGTTTTTGACACTCCTGGTCTGGGTGTATATGTACATCCGCCGTATCAGTTTCATCATAAGTAGAAAGATCAGCTCGCAAGACCTTACTGTATCTAACACACTAGCGCAAATCTCGCCCCCATACGTATCCAATCCATCCGATAACCTGAAGAACCTGTTTGAGATTCCGGTAATTTTTTATGCGCTCGTACTATATCTGTTCATCACGAAGCAGGTGGATGCAGTGTATGTAAACGCCGCGTGGGTCTTCGTTGCGTTTCGCGTATTGCATAGTGCTGTGCATTGCACATTCAATCTAATGTTGCTTCGGTTCTACCTCTACTTATTTGCCACGCTTGCGGTGTGGTTCATTGCGATCCGCGCAGCCCTTGTCCACTTCAGCGCATAAGTATTAATCTACCAATTATGTTTTCATAGTACACAGCGATCGCACTCTACAGAATTATGGGGCATTGGGCATGGGGCATAAAGCACTCGATTTCTTCAACCAAGCTCTGCTTCTTTTGCGTGCTGTGGGCGATCGTTACTGGTGAAGATGGATATTTAAAAAGTATTATTGCTAACATCAAAACCTCACAAACCTAACCCACATAGCCCCCATTACTTTGTAGGTAATGGAGGTTTCAAAGCCTCTCTCCGTTTGGGGGAAGGGAACTAGAAAAGCTAACTCGCTGCTAAGTTACCCCAACTTACATAGGGCAGTTTGGCAGCCCTTGCGCGAACTTGGTTGACATTAGCCACCAACTGACCGCAAGCGTCCCAAGTCCCAGAAATGAATGTGCTTCTAGTACCTTCACCGATCGCAACTGAGGCAGTGTAATCACCAATTTGCACTTGCAAGGTTTCCAAGTTTATGGTGATTGCTGCTTGAGAATTGGCAGCTACTAGTTCTTGAACTTGTTTAACAGTAGCAGCATCAGCTGTAACGCAGGGTATTCCCATTGCGACGCAGTTACCGAAAAAGATTTCCGCGAAGCTTTCGCCTATCAAAGCTTGGATTCCCCATTTAGCGATCGCCTGGGGTGCGTGTTCCCGTGATGAGCCACAGCCAAAGTTTCGATTGACTATTAAAACTTTTGCCCCTTGATACTGTGGTTGGTCAAATGGATGTTCACCGTTTAATGCTTTGCGATCGTCGATAAATGCGCCTTCGCCCAAACCATCAAAGGTGACGGCTTTTAAATAACGAGCAGGAATGATGCGATCGGTGTCTATGTCATTACCCACTAAAGGTACACCGCGCCCGGAAACCATCTTAACTTCACTCACCATAAACTTCACCTTTCATAGCCTGTTAGCTTTTACAAATACCCCATGCCCCATGCTCCATGCCCATTTAAAATTACAGCAACTCTCGCACATCAGAAACTTCGCCTTGAATCGCAGCAGTGGCGACCATCGCCGGACTCATTAGCAATGTGCGACCGGAGGATGAACCTTGTCTTCCTTTAAAATTGCGGTTGGAGGAAGAAGCGCTAATCTGCCTTCCCTGTAGTTTGTCGGGGTTCATGGCTAAGCACATAGAACATCCCGGTTCACGCCACTCAAATCCGGCTTCCTGGAAGATTTTGTCCAATCCTTCAGCTTCCGCCTCTTGCTTCACCCGTTCGGAACCGGGAACAACAAAGGCTTTAATTCCCTGGGCGACGTGACGACCTTTGGCGATTTTGGCAGCTTCCCGCAGGTCGCTAATTCTGCCGTTGGTGCAGCTACCAATGAAGCAGACATCAACTTTAGTGCCCTTAATGGGTTGACCTGGTAACAAATCCATGTAGCGGTAAGCTTCTTCTGCAATGAATCGGTCTTCTTCAAGCAGTTCTTCCGGCTGAGGCACTAACTGGTTGACGCCGATACCTTGACCGGGAGTGATTCCCCAAGTAACTGTCGGCGGAATATCATTAGCGTCGAATACCACCACATCATCGTATTCAGCATCACTATCACTCTTGATGGATTCCCACCAAGTCACTGCTTGATCCCATTCTGTCGCTTTGGGGGCAAAGTCTCTACCCTTGAGGTAATCGTAAGTCACTTGATCGGGATTGACATAGCCGCAACGGGCACCGCCTTCGATCGCCATATTGCAGACTGTCATCCGTTCTTCCATATTCATTTGCTCAAAGGTAGTACCTGCAAATTCGTAAGCGTAGCCCACGCCACCTTTGACGCCAAGTGTGCGGATGATATGCAAAATGACATCTTTGGCGTAAACACCGGGGTTCAAAGTGCCGTTGACTTCAATTTTGCGGACTTTCAGTTTGGCAAGGGCGAGAGTTTGGGAAGCCAAAACGTCTCTGACTTGGCTAGTACCAATCCCAAATGCGATCGCCCCAAATGCCCCATGACTCGAAGTATGGCTATCTCCACAAGCGATGGTCATTCCTGGTTGAGTTAGTCCCTGTTCTGGAGCGATGACGTGGACTATACCTTGACTGCCAGAGCCAATATTGTAAAAAGTTATGCTATTTTCTTGACAATTTTGCTCAAGTGCTTGGATCATTTCTTCTGCCAAGCGATCGCTAAACGGGCGTGCCTGATTTTCTGTGGGCACAATATGATCGACTGTGGCCACAGTCCGCTCTGGAAACAGTACTTTTAGACCCCTCTCGCGTAGCATAGCAAAGGCCTGTGGACTGGTGACTTCATGAATGAGATGCAGTCCGATAAATAGTTGCGTCAGCCCTGAAGGAAGTGTAGCAACGGTGTGTAAGTCCCAAACTTTGTCAAACAGGGTTCCTTTGCTCATACGTCAATCGGTGTTTAAAGATTCGGATCTCTTATGGTATCAAAAAAGAGCCGAGCATCTTCCATAACAATAAACTTCTTGCAAAAGTCCTAATTTCAGACTCTTTCTCTGTGTGAGGTAAAAAAATTTATGCGATAAGTCTAATGAGCATCTGTCCTCAGAAACCTTAAACGTAGAATTAATAATGTATAAGATTTAGGCTAGACTAAATCTTTGCATATTTAGCAGCCAAATCTCCTAAATGCCATTAGGGGATTTGTTAGCAATAGATTATATTCCCTAAAACTCCAAGCCATGCCTGAAATGGATTTAAGCGTTCAGATACCAGAGGTAAAACTAATTACAGATTTGGGGGAGATAGAAGCAGCCAATCTACATTGGAATAGCAAAGTTATTCTTGGTGATTGTCTGAAAGTATTGCAGCAGATGCCAGAGGGCATAGTTGACTTGATTGTTACTTCTCCTCCCTATGCTGACAGCCGCAAGAAGACCTATGGTGGCATTACACCAGATAAGTATGTTGCTTGGTTTCTACCAATCTCTCAAGAATTAAAAAGAGTTTTAAAACCAGGTGGAACGTTTATTCTTAATATTAAAGAAAAAGTTGTTAATGGACAAAGGCATAACTATGTAATCAAGCTAATTTTAGAAATGCAAAATCAAGGTTGGTTATGGACTGAAGAGTATATTTGGCATAAAAAGAATAGCTTCCCTGGTAAGTGGTCGAATCGTTTTAGAGATTCTTGGGAACGATGTATACAATTCAATAAACAACAAAATTTTGAAGATTTTCCTGATGACTGGGAACATTGTATCCAGTTCAATAAACAAAAAAAATTTAATATGTATCAGGAAAGCGTTATGGTTCCTATGGGTGACTGGGCTAAGTCTAGGCTGAAGAACTTGAGTGACACTGATAAAAAAAGAGATAATTCTAAAGTTGAAAGCGGTTTTGGTAAGAACATATCAAATTGGTTGGAAAGAAAAATGGCTTATCCAACCAATGTTCTACATTTATCAACAGAGTGCGGTAATAAAAATCATAGTGCGGCATTTCCTAAATCTCTACCATCTTGGTTTATTAAATTATTTACTGAGCAAGGTGATACAGTACTAGACCCATTCCTCGGTTCTGGTACAACGTGTGTAGCAGCAAAAGAGTTAGGTAGAAACTATATAGGTATTGAGTCACAGAAAGAATATTGTGAGCTGGCTGTTTCAAATATTGAGAAAGCAAAACTCAACACTCAACTTACAACCTTGACACCATCTATGAGTACTAAAGACCAAGATAATGTTAATGCAAACTATGAAGATTATTATGAATATCTGATACAACATGTTCTCACTCCCTTCTATGACAAAAGGTTTGAGAAGCTGAGTAAACTTAAACTTAAAAGTATTCTCAAGCGCAAGAATCCATATCTATTTAAGGCAAAAAATATAGAATTTGCTAAAGATTTCGTTAAGGGTATTGTAGATGCTTTTCTTTCGTCTCAAGAAGAAACTATTTTTGGCAATTTATTAGAAGAATTTGCCATCTATATATCTGAAACATTATATGGTGGTTTTAAATCTAGACTTAATAGTGTTGATTTAGAGTTTCAGAGAAATGGAATTTACTATGTAGTAGGAATTAAGTCTGGAACTTATTGGGGTAACTCTGACCAGATAAATAGGATGAAGGACAATTTTAAAAAAGCTAAACAAGCTTTAAAACAGCAAGGTGTGACAGATGAAATTATTGCTGTCAATGGTTGTATGTATGGAAAAGACCGTAATCCTTTCAAAGAAGATGCAGATATAGATAAATCTTATTATAAGTATGCTGGGCAGGAATTCTGGAACTTTATTTCAGAGGATGAAAATCTCTACCAAGAAATAATCGTACCAATTGATCAGGAAGCTAAGAAGAAAGATGAACTATTTAAGACTACATACCAAACTAAAGTTAATGAAATGACCTTTGAGTTCATGCAATATTTCATGAATAATGGTCAGATAGATTGGGTTAAGCTTGTAAATTATGTTTCTAAGAAAGGTGATATGAAATTAGAGCCTTCGCCTAAACAAATGATGTTGGATTTGGAAGAAGAAACTTCAGATTTAGAAGATACATTAGACTTTGCAGATGTTTTAGACTCCGAAGAAGCTTAGATGTCCAAACCAAACTCGAAAATATTTACCGTAAATCAGGTGCGATCGCAGGAAACTTCCCAAATTCACACTCAATCCAAGCAGCACGTTTGCCCTGCGATCGCATAAATTCAACGACCTTACCCCAAGTCGTCCATTCGATGGTGCGATCGCTTTAAAATAAAACAGCTTTTAGCTTCTGATACAAGTAAAACCCAACATCATGTTTAGGTTAACGTTGGGTTTCACTCAATTTAACTAGGCTGGTTATCTGGTGGTATTTGTTCCGGTGGTACTTCTGCTGGGGGAGCAAGTACCGCATCTGGAGCAATTTCTTCTACAGGAATCGGTGTTTTATCCTCAACGTCAGCATCTGCTTGAGCTGCTTGCACCAATTCAGGAGATGGGGGATTGGGTGGAATCGCTTCCGGTATACTCTCGATTTTTGCTTCGGTGTCGGTAGTAGCAGCCGCGTCCTCTGCTGGTTGTTCTGGTATGGGAGTAGTTTTGTCTACAATCTCAACAACAGTTTGCTCTGTTAGTACAGAGGTAATATCTTCAGGTTTGGGAGTGGGTATTTTTTTACTTGCATTCTGTCGCACCTTGCCTTTAACGCCACCGAAGGTATTACTAAGACCCTGTTGCAACTGAGCAACTCGTCCCTGAACAGACAACTTATTGACCTGTTCCTGAATGCTAGTTTTTACTGTCTCAGAACTCGGTACTTGGGTTTGTTGTAGCAGTGGGGTTAGTTGCCGACGTAATGAAAGAGTTTGCCAGCCAAACCAAACCAAAAGAGCCACACTAGCCACATGACCCAGCAACAACCCTCCAGAAATGCGTGGTGCAAACACCCATAATACTAGAGCGTAAAAAAGTCCTACACCGCTCCAGATAAAGTCATTCTTACGGTGGATTTCTGGAAAAAAGAAAGCTGCCATGTAAATGGCTAAACTACCAAGACCGACCACTAAAGCTAGGACATATGCCAGCATTATTTGGTTACTCCTTATTGCGTCTTTTGACTAGGGATTGGGTATTGGGTATTGGGTGTTGGGTATTGGGTGATATTAGGAAGAAAAACTAACTTTAATGAATTAAATTTCTTCCTAGTCCCTAGTCCCCAGTTCCCAGCCCCCAATCCTCAGTCTCATAAATAACAATTTTGCAAGTCAATTGTTGATTTAGATACAAATTAAAATTAATTATCTATGTTAATTGTGGATTTTTGTCGTTTATATCAACTCTTAAGGTCTTCTTTAGGAGAGAAGCGAAAATCTCGGACTACCCTTAAAGATAAAAGGATCTGCAAGAGTTAGCCAAACATAGTTTATGACACTACAAAGCTTTGGTGTGATTGGTTTAGCCGTAATGGGCGAGAATATTGCTCTAAACGTCGAGCGTAATGGCTTCCCAATTGCAGTTTATAACCGCTCCAGAGAAAAAACGGATGCGTTTATGGCGCAGCGTGCGCCAGGACGGAACGTCAAAGCCGCCTTTACCCTAGAAGAATTTGTCGCAGCATTGGAACGTCCTCGCAAAATCCTGGTGATGGTGCAAGCTGGTAAGCCAGTAGATGCGGTGATTTCTCAACTCAGACCCTTACTAGATGAAGGCGATATCATTATTGACGGTGGCAACTCTTGGTTTGAAGATACAGAACGACGCACTCAGGAATTAGAACCCGCTGGGCTTCGGTATCTTGGCATGGGTGTCAGTGGCGGTGAAGAAGGGGCGTTAAATGGCCCTTCTCTAATGCCTGGAGGTACCAAAAGCTCCTACGAGTATCTATCGCCAATTTTCAACAAAATTGCTGCTCAAGTCGATGACGGCCCTTGCGTCACGTATATTGGCCCTGGTGGTTCTGGTCACTACGTGAAGATGGTACATAACGGCATTGAGTACGGCGATATGCAATTGATTGCTGAAGCCTACGACTTGCTGAAAAATGCCGCTGGACTTGACCATACTCAGCTACATGAGGTGTTTACTGAATGGAACACCACCGATGAACTAAATTCTTTTTTGATTGAGATTACGTCCAATATTTTCCCCTACATTGACCCTGAAACCAATCTACCCTTAGTCGATTTGATTGTTGATGCAGCAGGTCAAAAGGGAACTGGACGCTGGACTGTACAGACTGCGTTGGAATTGGGAGTTTCCATTCCGACAATTACAGCGGCGGTGAATGCCCGGATTATATCTTCTATTAAAGAAGAACGGGTGGCAGCATCCAAAGTTCTTACAGGCCCAAATGGCAAGTATGATGGACAAATCAAGGATTTTGTCAACAAAGTGCGGGATGCTCTCTACTGCTCAAAAATCTGTTCTTACGCTCAAGGGATGGCGTTGCTATCTACAGCTTCCAAAACATATAACTGGAATTTGAATCTGGGTGAATTGGCGCGGATTTGGAAAGGTGGCTGTATTATTCGCGCTGGCTTCTTGAATAAGATTAAGAAGGCTTTTAGCGAAAATCCAGCGTTACCTAACTTGCTATTAGCTCCCGAATTTAAACAGACTATTCTCGACAGACAAACAGCTTGGCGAGAAGTGATAATGACAGCAGCAAAATTGGGAATTCCAGTGCCAGCATTTAGTGCATCATTGGATTATTTTGACAGCTATCGCCGCGATCGCTTGCCCCAAAATCTGACTCAAGCACAACGCGACTACTTCGGCGCACATACTTACCTGCGTCTTGATAAGCCCGGAAGCTTCCACACTGAATGGGTTCCTATTGCTGAATCCGAGAAGTAACCCTTCATGTCTCAACATCCGCAGATAGTGAAAGTTTAGAAAGCTTCAAAATTTAGATTTACCAGTGGCTCTGAGTTTCAGAGTCACTTTTTTTAATAGTGCTGACTACTTAATTGCTGTTAGCGTAGCCCCAGGGCGAATTACGTTAGCGCAGCAGGAGCGTCATTACGAATTACGAATGAAAAATTGGTACTAGGAGTTGTTATTACCAAGATATTTAGCTTTTAATTCCTCTAATTCTTCATCTAATTTGGTGGTGCTGGAAGGCTGAGGTGTTGGATTTGGCGATTGTATTTTATTTGATTGTGGTTTTGCACCACCCAAGAATTGAGTTTTTATTTCCTCTAATTCTTGGTCTATTTGACTAGGAGATTTCGTGACAAAGGGAGGTGGAGAAGGTGGGGATTGATTGATAGGTTTTGCTGGTATCCCTGGCGTAGCAGCTACTGGTGAATGTTGATTTAAATCTTTGAGGACTTCATTTGCTGTTTGATAACGCCGAATCGGGATACTTTCGAGCATCTTGTCGAGAATGCGACTCAACTGATTGTTGAGCGGAGTTTGCAAGTATTGCTGCCAAACCCATTTATCGTTGTTGATATCATACGAGTCGAATGGCGATCGCCCAGTTAATAGATTAATACAAGTCGCGCCTAAGCTGTAGATATCACTAGCAAAAACAGCCCTACCTCTAATTTGCTCAGGGGCGACATATTCGGGACTACCTATACTAGTTCCAGTTCTATTTAGAGCAGTACTGGTGGCAGATTTAGAAGCACCAAAATCTACTAGAACCAATTTGCGATCGCTCTGGCGTAAAATAATATTTTCTGGCTTAATGTCGCGGTGAATGACTTGTCTGGCGTGACAAAATTGCAGCACTGGCAATAAATCATTCAATAATTGCCGAATTTGCGTTTCACTGAAAGCACCTTTTTGTGCCAATTCTTGGGCTAAGTTTTGCCCATCTATAAATTCTTGTACAAGATACTGCCGATCATCTTGAGTAAAATATGCTAGCAGTTCGGGAATTTGGGGATGTTTACCCAATTCATCCAACTGTATCGCTTCTTGGGTGAATAACTCCACGGCTTTTTGCACCGTGTTAGTACCTTGGGCTTGGGGATAAAATTGTTTAATTACACAGCGGGGTTTGGAGGGTTTATCCTCATCCACAGCTAAGAAGGTTCTACCAAAACCGCCTTGTCCTATCGGTTTGATGGCACGGTAGCGTTCTTTAAGCAGTAACTTGACACCACAAGTCAGGCAAAACTTGACATCATGAGAATTTTCCGGTTTTGAACAACGGGGATTAAGGCAGTAACTCATACAGGCGTAGACACCAAGTGGCTTGTCGTCAGACATCGCTTATGTCTTTATTTTGCCCTGTTCCAGACCAAAGGTAGTTTATTAATGGATCTAGTTAACTTTTATATTCGCCAATCATCCAGCTTCAGGCTGTAATAGTGTTTTGGCAGAAATATTTTACAAATAATGATCACGTAAATAATGGTAATATTTTTTACTATTGTTTACCCTGCACTCGATCTGCATGACTGATGATCAGATTATCACTTAAGGAAGCTAAAACTAAGCGTGTCCACAAGCTATAAAGTATGTGTAGATAAAAGAGCGAGTATTTTGAGCAAAAAATCTGTATGACAAGCTACCAAGAATCCCTAACTAGCGAAGAGTTGACCAATAACTTAATCGCCGAGACGACAAGCATGAACTATGTAGAAATAATTGAAAATGTCATCGACTCTCTAGAACAAGATGACAGTGCGATGGTTAGCCACACCCCAGAGGGTGGCTATCTCTGGAAGTTTAAATACGGCAGTGTAGAAGTATTTATACAACTTACTGGGAAAAGCGATGAAGACACTATAACAGTTTGGTCGGTGGTGCTTCAGTTACCTGCTAAAGATGAACCCAGGTTGCTGCGATATCTATTGGAGTTGAACTGCTCTAGCACCTTTGAAGCCCGGTTCGGTATTATTGAAAATCGGATAGTTGTCATATCAACACGTACCTTAGCTGAGTTGTCGCCTGGTGAAGTATCTCGGTTGATTACCATTGTGGCCACGATCGCTGATGACAACGATGAAGCTCTACAATCTGAGTATGGTGCAGCTTAAGCAATTTTAAATTTTGCGAAAATCCGCACGCGACTAGCTCAACTTTTCAAGACGTATTTCATAGATGGGAGTCTGCTGCATCGGATGCATAGCAAGCAGGTTTGGCGACTAATTCCTTTACTAGAAGCTACTGGCAATGTACAGATGGGGATCGACCGTTGGTTACTAGAACAGCACTATTCCCGAAAGTATCCCCCAACTCTGCGCTTTTATACTTGGTCGCCACCCGCCATTTCTCTCGGCTATCATCAACGTCAATATCCTGAACATTGGCAACATTTGACTTGGGAAGGCAAAAAACTGGATTTAGTGCGGCGTCCTACGGGAGGACGAGCAGTACTGCACCAAGGTGATTTAACTTACGCTGTCATTACATCTGGACTAATGGGTAGTCGCCTCCAAGTATACGAAAAAATTTGTGAGTTTTTGATTCAAGGCTGGCGATCGCTCGGCGTAGAATTACATTACGGTACAGCTGGGCGAGGCTATATCCACAACCCTAATTGTTTTGGTACTGCTACTGGTGCAGATTTAGTTTTGCCAGATGGCGCTAAACTCATTGGTAGCGCCCAACTGCGACGTAGAGAAGCAATTTTGCAACATGGTTCCATCCGTTTACAACCAGACGCGGAACTATTTGATCAAGTATTTGGTACAGAATCTTTTACCACCGTACAACTGCCTCAAAGTTTGGATATTGAAACGATTATTGCAGCTTTAATTACCGCAGCTAGTGATTGTTTTGATATGCAAATAGTTGTCCAACCTCTTTCTGAGCATGAGTGGCAAGCAATTTTGGAAAGTAGTTCTCAGGTCATTTGATAGAAAATAAATATCACAAAATAGGCTTACCTTGTTATTTTTCTCTCGTACCCCGGATTATTGATCCGATACCATTTTAACTCATATAACCAGTCTAATGAGCGACAGCGCCACCAGCCACTTTTACCTTTTTGAAGAATAGAATAGCAATTCCACTGAGTAATAAAGCAATGCCAATAAAGTAAAAACAGTCGTTAAAAGCCATTACAAAAGCTTCCCGACGGACTAGATTAGAAATGGATGCGATCGCCTGATTTTGTGCTGTACTAAAATCTGCTCCTCGACTAACAAAATACTGTGTCATTTGGTCAATTCGCTGTTGAGTTTCTGGGTTAAATAGAGATACTGCTTCACCTAATCTATTTGAATGAAATTGCTCTCTATTAGTTAATAAAGTTGCTAAAGATGCAATTCCTATAGAACCACCCATATTACGCATCATATTAAATAAACCACTCGCTGAACCTGCTTCTTTTGGACTCAAACCGGTAGTGGCAATAGAGGTAAGCGGCACCATAATTAGCGGTTGTCCCATTGCTCGCACAAGTTGAGACCACCTTAATTGATCTAATCCTGTTTGATAAGTCATTCCTGCGTTCATAAATGCACTTATAGCGAACAAACTTACACCGACAGCAACCATTAAGCGCACATCAATGCGTTGCATCAATTTGGGTAGAAACGGAATAATAAATAATTGAGGAATACCCGACCAAATTAATACTTCACCAATTTGCAGTGCATTATATTTTTGAATTTGGGCTAGATACAGCGGTAATATATAAATTGATCCATACAATCCTACTCCTAAAGACACATTTACAATACTAGCTAAACCAAAGTTACGATAACGCAAAAGGCGCAGGTTAATAAATGGTTGTTTACGAGTTAATTCGATAAAGAAAAATAGCGTTATAAATATTGCTGCTATCACGCTTAAACGTATAATCAATGTCGAGCTAAACCAATCTTTGCGGCTACCTTCTTCTAAAACAACTTGTAAGGAACCTAATCCAATCGCCATTGAAATAATTCCCCACCAATCGCCTTCTTTTAACAAATTAATTTGGAGTCGGTCTTGCCTAATTCCATACCAAACGCCAGCTAGCATCAATATTCCTGGAATTACATTTATATAAAAGCTATATTCCCAACCGAAGTTTTCTGTTAACCAACCTCCTAATGTAGGGCCAATTGATGGTGCAAAAACTGCTGTAATAGCAAAGGCAGCTAATCCAATTGCTTGCTTTGATGGAGGTAAAGTGGTTAAAACAATCGTCATAGCAGTCGGGATTAAAACACCTCCTGCAAAGCCTTGCAAAGCACGGAAGATAATCATGGAATTGAGATTCCATGCCCAAGCGCAGCATACTGAAAAAAAGATAAATAGTACAGTATTGACTAATAGATAACGCCGTAGGGAAAACACCCGTGATAACCATCCCGTTAAGGGAATTACCACAATTTCTGCGACTAGATAAGCAGTAGAAATCCAAGAACCTTCTTCTAGAGTTGCTCCTAAAGTTGCTTGAATATCTTGCAGTGAAGCGTTGGTAATCTGAATATCTAAAATTGCCATAAATGCGCCAAGCATACTGGCTAATACACCAATCCAGGTTTTCAGCGGTACATGATCTGGCGGTACAGCAGGATTTTGTCCTTGCTGACGAATTGCACCGGCATCAGCCATATTATTGCTCCAGTTTCAAAATTAAGACGAAAAAAGGTAATTAAATCTTAAGCAATATTAAAAATCCATAACTTACATATTAAAAAAATATTGCGTTTCGTTTTATTAACAGATAATTATATTTATCTGTTTGAAGGCAATTTGGTATTACTTGACTTCTACAGCAACTTCCGCAGACATCCCAGGAGTAATCCGCGATTCGTAGCCTTGAATGCTCTTTTGGTCAAAAACTACTTTTACAGGGATGCGTTGTACGATTTTGGTAAAGTTACCCGTAGCGTTATCTGGTGGCAATAAGGCAAACTGAGCGCCGGAAGCAGGCGAAATACTATCAACATGACCAACAAAGGTGTGATGAGGGAAAGAATCCAGCTTGATTTCTACTTCCTGTCCTGGCTGCATCTTTTCTAGTTGGGTTTCTTTGAAGTTCGCAATTACCCAATACTCGTTATTGACAATCGCCATTAGCGGTGTTCCCACTTGTAGTCGGTTCCCAACTTCCACGTTTTTTCTGCCCACGCGTCCAGCACTAGGGGCAGTAATGTTGGTGTAAGATAATTGCAATTGTGCGTCCTTGAGAGAAGCTTCAGATTGGGCGATCGCTGCTTTTGCCGCTTCGTACTGACTGCGTTTTACTGTTGTGTCTTGTCCGCCGGCAGTAGCTTGTTGCAATCCTCCCCTAGATGCTGCCAATTTAGCTTGGGCGTCAGTTACATTTTCTTGTGCTTGTGCCAGTTGAGACTGCGCTTTAGCTACACCAACTCTCACTGAAGCTAACCTGGCTTGTGCTTGTTCTACTCCCTGAACAGCGGCGCTTTTTTGCGCTACGGCTACATCATAACCTGCCCTAGCTGTGTCCAACTGCTGGCTAGGAATTGCACCTTCTTTAAATAGGCTGTTGTAACGGTTATAGTCAGCTTGCGCTTTTTCTAAATTGGCATTTGCCTGAGCTACTTGCGCTTGAGCGGTGGGAATTCCAGCTTGGGCTAACTTAACTTCAGCTTGTGCTGCTGGTATCCCTGCTTGTGCTTCCTGTACTGCTGCTCGTGCGGTAGAAATCGCTGCTACAGCACTGCTGACATCCCCCTGCGCCTGAGCTGTCTTACCAGTGGTTGTTTGTGCAGTTAAGGCAATATTCGCTTCTGCGGCTTGGGCTTGACTACGGGCATTCTGTAAGGCGGCTTCTGCTTGCTGCACCTTACTTTGATAGTCTTGTGGATCAAGCTTTACTAACAATTGTCCTGGTTGCACTAGTTGGTTATCATTCACCAGCACTTGATTGACGGTTCCCGGAATCTTACTACTAACTTGGTGAATGTGTCCTGCAACGGTGGCGTTGTCTGTTTGCTGGTGGGTAGAGGCGTATTGCCAGTAGTGATAACCAAAAGTTCCTGCGGCGATCGCACCCACTCCTAATCCTGCCAAAATCAAAGCGATGGGTTTTTTACTTTTTGGTTTAACCTCTTTCCTCACCTCTGGCTGGGGATTTACCTCGGTTGCAGGGGCTTCACGAATTACAACGGTTGCTTGTGCGCTTGTAGATGTCTCATCTGCTAAAGTCTCTGAATTAGTAATCATTTGTTTTTCTAAAATTGCAATTTTGTTTTTGTTGCGTCCGTTTAAATTAGTAGCGCCCATGACTGTTAACTCACTTGTTTGATTGATGGTTATTTAGAATACGTAATATTTAATCAAGAAATTTTCTTAGACGTTTCCTTAGTATGCGTAATATTTTTTCATAATAAACCCTAATAGCGCTTCCTCCGGTCGGGTGATTGTGGAATGCTTTTAAAAGAGGTTAGCGATCGCCTGATTCAAGAGTTGCGAAAACAGTTCACGATCAGCCAAGGAAATACCCTGCATTGCTTGATCACGCAATTCTACCGAAATTGGGGGTAAAACCTTTTCTAGTTCCTTGCCTGCATCCGTTAGCCATATCCGCCAAATGCGGCGATCGTGAAGGTCGCGTTCTCGACGCACTAAGCTGCGTTCTTCCATGCGGTCTAGTACACCAGTTAAAGTCCCTCCCACCTGTTTAAGTTTATCCCCAATACAAGAAGTTGGTAATCCATCTTCTTGCCACAAACAGCATAATACTAACCAGTGAAATGGCGTCAGTCCAAACGGTTCTAGCTTCTCAGTAAACTTGCGACTAAGCAACTGTGATAACAATTTAA
This sequence comes from aff. Roholtiella sp. LEGE 12411, assembly GCF_015206995.1. Classification (GTDB taxonomy): domain Bacteria; phylum Cyanobacteriota; class Cyanobacteriia; order Cyanobacteriales; family Nostocaceae; genus Komarekiella. The sequence continues at coordinate 48,065 of NZ_JADEXR010000018.1, forward strand.
TTCTATAGCCCATACTGTATGGTGCTAGAACTTGCTGCCATGACTCCACAGTTTGGGAATGATCGGATGTAGAAACCATTTCAGAAATTGCTTAGCGTACGTATTATTATGATAACTAGACTAATGGATTATGGCAATAAACCTCAGCTACTGCCTGTTATATCTCTATAGATAAAGGGGGGATGCTCGCCGCTATGTTGGTAAACTAGTGTCTCTGTACCTGCTTGATTGTAACGATGTACCCACTCCATTATTGTCTGAGGGTTCAGCTTTGAATCTTCAGAGCTGGGGTTTCTTTAAGATACCATGCTGTCAGTCGGTTAATTTGCACCTGAATTTTCGATTTTGAACCGCAGCTAATTATCCAAAAAATTCTAGCGAATCTGCAAGGAAGTTTTCTACATACCAATCAAAAAGCGTCTGGGAGTGTTGCCGTGTTTCCACCCCAGACGCTTTTTGTTCTCAACTTGCTCCTCACACAAATATAAAGTAACACTTGTTCACTCAAAAGTGAGTATATATAAGTGACACTTTCAAAAGTGTACATACAAATAATCTAATTTCTAGTAATAAATTAAAAAGCGCTTGGGAGTGTTGCCGTGTTTCCACCCCAGGCGCTTTTTATTCTTAACTTGCTCCTCACACACAACTGTAGAATATCACCGATTTATTTAAAGAGCAAGTATATTGAGTGACACTTTCAAAACTGTACAAATAATCTTATTTTTAGTAGCAAATTAAAAAGCGTCTGGGAGTGTTGCCGTGTTTCCACCCCAAACGCTTTTTATTTCTTAACTTGCTCCTCACACACAACTGTAAGATATCACTGATTTAATTAAAGAGCAAGTATATTGAGTGACACTTTGCCAACTGCACATCTTACAGCCAATAACTTAGTGTAAAAAGTGACGCATTGATGTAAACACCATCACTAAACCCAGTTCGTTAGCAGCTTTGATGGAATCTTTATCCCGCAAACTTCCCCCTGGTTGAACAATGGCAGTAATTCCTGCTGCTGCTGCTGTTTTGACTGAATCATCGAAGGGGAAGAATCCATCGCTAGCTAGAGTTGCGCCTTTGGCTTTGTCTCCAGCTTTTTCCAAGGCAATTTTCACTGAGCCGACGCGGTTCATCTGACCAGCACCCACACCCAGAGTAGTGCGATCGCCACTTATAACAATTGCATTCGATTTAATATGTTTGCATACTTTCCAAGCAAATAGCAATTCTGCTAACTCACTAGCGGTGGGTTGACGTTCGGTGACAACTTGCCATTGACTAGTATCAGCGATCGCATCATCAGCAGCTTGGATCAGGAAGCCACCGGCGATCGTTTTTACTGTTTCCTTGGGGCCACTGCTTAAATCTGCTAGAGTTAAAACCCGTACTTTCGATTTAGCAGCCACAATTTCTTGAGCATCCGCATCACAACTTGGTGCAACCACACATTCTAAAAATGTTTTGGTTAACTCGCTTGCTGTATCAGCATCAATCGGACGGTTCAGGGCGACAATTCCACCAAAGGCAGAAACAGCATCAGCATTAAAAGCCTTTTGGTATGCTTCCACAATCGTCTTGCCTAGTGCTGTACCACACGGATTTGTGTGTTTGATAATTGTAGCTGCTGGGGTATCGGTGAACTCAGCAATAATTTGGCGTGCGGCTTCCAAATCAACTAAGTTATTATAACTGAGTTCTTTGCCTTGGAGTTTCGTCGCGTCTGCCCATCCCGTTGGGGTAGTACCAGTTTGATACCAAGCGGCGCTTTGATGGGGGTTTTCGCCGTAGCGCAGAGATTGCAATTGTGTACCGCTAAGGGTGTAGTTTTGTGTTCCTGCAAGGTAAGATGCGATCGCTTGATCGTAACTAGCAGTGTGCGAAAATCCTTTTAATGCTGCCTTTTGGCGAAACTCTAGGGATGCTACGCCCTTATTTTGCCGCAATTCCTCCAAATACTCGTCATACTGTGCTGGATCGCATAATACAGCAAGATGGGCGAAGTTTTTCGATGATGCCCTTAGCATAGCAGGGCCACCGATATCAATTTGCTCAACCGCTTGGGATAATGTCACCCCTGGTTTAGCGATCGTTTCCTCAAAAGGATATAGATTCACCACCACTAAATCAATCGGGCGAATTTGGTTATTTTCTAAATCTGTAATATCTTGAGGAACATCTCGCCGCGCCAAAATTCCGCCATGAATTCGCGGATGTAGGGTTTTGACTCGACCACCTAAAATTTCTGGAGAACCCGTGTAGTCAGCAACTTTCGTAACTGGTAGCCCCGCATCTTTGAGAGCTTGGGCTGTTCCCCCACTGCTGATTAAATCAAATTCAAATTCTTCAACCAAGCTACGGGCTAAGTCAGTTAAACCAGTTTTGTTAGATACACTCAGCAGGGCTAGACGCGCCATTGATCAATTCCTTAAATGTAGGCTATGAAGCGAAGGATCTCAAGTTTTGCATAAGCCTTGGTTCACTTCAAGACCATTAGGAATCATTATGAGGTACGGTAGTGGCGTAGCTAATCTAATTATTTAAAGGTTAATTTCCAGTGTAATTGAACAGTTTGAGCTAGCAAAGTTAACGATGAATCCTTACAGAAGAAGGATAGTTCTGATGAACCTTAGAACAAAATGAAATAGAGTATAGTCGCCTTAAACGTAAAAAATGCTAAGGTAATATAATTCACCAACCTGCAAACTAAAACCCAGATCGTGATCTCTTCCACCTTCAAGCAAAGATTTCAAGACTTAGCAAACAACATTGAGCAAGATTTCAAGTTGCTAAAGGAATTCGAGGATGCACTACGCTACGAAACTAATCCTCGTGTTAAAGCTGCATATCGCCATGATATTAAGCAATTGAGAGAGTCAGCAATTCTCTACCAGCAAGAATATGACGAACTTCAGGAAATTATAACTACTGATGAATCAGTCACAAATATACAGAGTCTAGAAATACAGTTGCATCAGATAGATACCAAGTTAGATATTTTGTTGAATGGTCAGGATGATGTCTCTGAAAACCTTTATCAAATGCGACAAACATTGTTAAATCACTATGACGATGCTGAAATAGCGATGATTGCATCAATTGCAGAGCAATTAAGCCAGACACAATTGACCATAACACAAACTTTTGTGGATGCACTAGAGGGCAATCAATTATCGGAAGTACAAATTCAGGAGATGTTGGCAGTATTGGAAAAACAGATCCCTTCTCTACCTCCTAGTCAGGCAGTAGTTGCTGAAATTATCAAAGCAACTGAGCTAGATGCCAAGCATAAACTAAAAATTACTCTGCCTATAGTTCCTTTTATTATTGATTACGAAGGTGAGTTGGAAATAGGAAGCGGGTTCAATGTCAAATTAGCCTGGGAACACTTAGTAAGCAAGTTACGAAATAAGTAAGCCATGGATTTTCATAAACATCTTGAAGAACAATTGAGCGAAGATTTTAAGCTGCTGAAAGAACTAGAAGACAGGCTACGTTCTGAAGATGATCCGCGTCGTAAACGCAAATTTAACGATGACATCAAAGAAATCAAGCAGCAGATTTTTCATAGACAAACAGAACTGAATTATCTGTCTATTTCTTCTATTGGTGTCCCTCCATCAGAATTAGCAACTAAAGAAATTGATATGCAGCGTTTTACTAATAATGTGTCTATAGTCAGTAATAAACTTATGTCGGTGGAACCTAATCAAGCTATCGAATTATTTTATTGCTATGCTCACGAAGATGAAAAATTGCGAGAGCAGCTAGAAAAGCATCTTAGTAGTTTGAAACGAGAAGGAGTAATCACAGACTGGCATAACCGAAAAATTGGAGCAGGAAAAGAATGGCAAAATGAGATAGATACTCACCTAAATACATCTCATATAATTTTGCTACTTATTAGTCCAAATTTTATGTATTCAAATTATTGCTGGGATGTTGAAGTAAAACGGGCTATGGAACGGTATGAAGCTCAAGAAGCTAGAGTTATCCCAGTAATTCTTGAATCTGTTGATTGGATAAATGCGCCATTTGGAAGGCTTCAACCCCTGCCCGAACGCGGTAAACCTGTGAAAAAATGGGGAAATCGCAATGACGCATTTTTAAGTGTTGCTAAAGGTATTCGGATAGCAGCAAAAGAATTAGCAGAAAATTTATAAAAACATACCTATTAAAATTGCATTATTAGAATTGAATAAATTATCAGTATATGAAAACAAGTACTTTTTCAATATAAAAGTAATTTTTAGTTAAGATTAATAGGTAATAATATCAATGCCGTTGAATAAGCTTGTCAAAGTTTTTTACTGCTGCTCCGACTCTGTTCAAGATGAACAAATGCGGCAAAAATTAGAGAATCATCTCAAAGATTTGGAGCGACAGCGTGTGATTACTAAGTGGCATAGAGGTATGATTAGCCCTGGAAGAGAATGGGAAGTAGAGATTGATACGCAATTGAAAACGGCTGATATAATTTTAGTGCTAATTAGTTCGGATTTTATGGCTTGCGATTATCATTGGGAAGTTGTGATAAAACAGGCTATGCAACGCCATAGGACTAGACAGGCACGGGTTATCCCTATTCTCCTTCGCCCCGTGCTTAATACTTGGAAAGTTGCATTAGATAATCTCACTGCCTTACCAGAAGGTGAGAGAGCTGTTACTTGTTGGAATCCGTATGATAATGCTTTTGCCAATATTGCTCAAGGTATAAAGAAAGTAGCCGAGGAACTTACCGATCCTACCTTCCATATTAAAAAATATTCTCAGCAGACCAGAGAAGTTGTAATACCTGTTCTAAAGGCTGCTGGGAATGCTTTGATATACATAATAAGAGAAACCTTTTTGTACTTATTTCAACCATCAAGAACTCGTCGGCATCGTAGAGTAAGCAAGATTCCCATAAGACTACTTGTTTTAATTGCAGTATGTGGAATGTTTATACGCTTATTTTTTCAACAATCTAATCTGTCAGGAATTTCTTCATCAAACATCCCTGAAAGTTTTTTATCAAAACCTAATTCTACTTTAGATTCAACACAAAAAGTAAATTATACGGGATGGATATGGTTAGGCATAATTAAAAATAGTTCCGGTAGTTTATCTGTTGGAAAACCACTAATTGTTAAACAAGAAAATATTGAAGAATATCCTAGTATTGATCCTCCTGTTGTTCCATCACCAGGAGCAATAGTAACCCTTAAATACATTGTAAATTTAAGAAAAGAAAAATCTTTTGCTTCGGAGATACTTAATGAACTGCAACGAGGAGAGAAACTAGTCATACTTAAAATAGAGCCAATAGCAAAGCCTACTAGTAATTCAGCCTATATTAAATTGAGGGCACAAGTTCGTAAATGTAATCACACTTGTGATAAGTAACAATTAGGGTGCTATCGAATATTGCTGTTTATTCGTTATAATTGCACTCTTGTACAATAACCAAGTGCGATTTTGGCAATTTTTGCGTAAGTCGTGAAAGTCTAAGAGATTAACCAAGCTTAGAGAGCGATCGCACGTTAAAATCTCTTACGGAAAAATGTGGACAGCATTACCGACTATGGATATCTGCACTCGTGTACCTACAGATAATGCCACATCAGTCGTCGTCCGCGCATGGAGTTCTTTACCAGAGGGAGTTTGCAAACAATATTGGTACTCGCGTCCTAAAAAGCGGCGGGTGCGGATGACTACGGGTGCATTATTGGTTGGTTTTAAAATAAAGTCTTCTTGGCGGATCATGATTTCGCCAGTATCGTGGGTGTGGTTAGCTGTTAGCTCAAAACTACCAACTTCTGTTTCCCATAAATTACCTTGACGGCGAGCGGGGAGGAAATTAGCTTGAGTGACAAATTCCGCCACGAATCTTGATGCTGGGTGAGTATAGATTTCTTCTGGTGTGCCTATTTGTTCTAAATGTCCTTGTCGCATCACACCCACTATATCCGAAATAGCTAGCGCTTCTTCTTGATCGTGGGTAACAAAAATTGCTGAAGTACCTGCTGCTTTGAGAATGTCTCGGACTTCTTCGCGCAACTGCAACCTCACTTGGATATCAAGATTGCTTAAAGGTTCATCCAAGAGCATGAGTTGAGGTTGGGGTGCTAGGGCGCGGGCGAGAGCAACCCGCTGCTGCTGTCCTCCAGAAAGTTCGTAGGGATAACGTTTTTCTAAGCCTTCAAGTCTCACTAGAGCAATGGCTTCGGTTGCACGTTTTTGTATTTGCTGTTTAGTGAAATGTTTCAACCCAAAAGCCACATTTTCTGACACATTTAGATGAGGAAACAGTGCATAATCTTGAAAAACGATGCCGATGTCGCGCTGTTCTGTAGGGATGTAAGTAAAGGCATCGCAAACTATCTGTCTACCAATTTTAATTTCTCCTGTTTGCAGCCGCTCAAAACCAGCAATCAATCGCAACAGCGTAGTTTTACCGCAACCAGATGGGCCAAGCAATCCCAATACATGTCCTTGTTGCAACGTCAAAGATACCTTATCTACAGCGGCAGAGGCATTTTCTAAAAACCGCTTGGTGACATTCTGTAACTGTAGAATTGCTTGTTGCATAAGTAGATAAAAGGGGGTGGCTTAAAACTTTGTTTGTGCTTGGGTTTTATTTATTACTTTCTCTTTTTTGACGTTTTCTTGGGATAGCACCAATAAAGTTGAACCCATAGAAACCAATAACATAGCTAGTGAAGCAGCCGCAGCATCGGCAAAATCAACATTTTCTGTGGCTTGCCAAATTTGTACTGCTAAAGTACTAAAACCTATGGGTGCTAGCAGCATAGTTGCAGGTAGTTCTTTAATCGCTGTCAGAAACACCAACACTGCACCACTCAATACACCAGATTGTACTAGAGGTAAGGTAATTTCTCTTAAAGTTTGCCAAGCTGTCCTACCTAAGCTGCGTGCTGATTCTTCTATTTGGGGATTTACTTGTAAAAGACAACTGCGTACTGTTCCTAAGGATTGCGGTAAAAATAAAACTAAATATGCAAATATCAGCATTGGTAAAGTTTGGTACAGTGCTGGCAGATAATTTGCCCCAAAAAATACCAGGGATAAGGCAACAACAATTCCTGGTACACCAAACCCGATGTAAGAGCAGCGTTCAATAATGGCGGTGATTTTACTTGGAAAACGTACTGATAAAATTGCGACTGGTAGGGCAAAAATAGTAATAGCCAAAGCCGCTAGTCCAGATGCCCCAACTGAGTTGAGAATGCTAGGTAGCAAATTAGGAAAGTTGTAGCCATTGCTGAGTCCGCGAATTAGCCAAAATAGGGTAATGCCCACTGGTAGCAGCACACCCAAGCTAGTAATGCTTAGACAAAAGCCGAGAGCGGGCCATTTCCAAATTCCCAACTTGACAATTTTTGGTGGACGTAGGGAAGCAGAACCACGACTATAATAAGCAGCACGCGATCGCATTCGATATTCTAGCCATAAAATTAGCAGCACCAGTGTCACCAACATTAAAGATAAAGCTGCGGCTGAGTTACGGTTAAAACTAGCTTTGTATTGCAAAAAAATTGCCCTTGTAAAAGCATCAAACCGCATCAATGAGGGTGTACCAAAGTCGCGCAAAGCGTACAAAGCTACTAATAATCCACCTGCAATTATCGATGGTTTCAACTGTGGCAAAACCACCCGTAAAAAGGTTTCTCTACCGCCATAACCCAAACTGCGGGCAGCTTCCTCTAAGGATGGATCTATACCTTGTAAGCCAGAGCGTACACTCAACAGCATATAAGGATAGGTAAACAAAGTGATTGCCAAAACTGTCCCAGGAAAACCATAAATGGAAGGTAGTTCTTCTACCCCCAAAGGTTGAAGCAACAACTGCAAAAAGCTACCCCGTGGTGCTAAAGTCGCAATTAGGGCAAAACTGCCTACATAGCTAGGAACTGCTAAGGGCAATGTTGTCGCCACTAACCAAAAGCGTCGTCCTGGTAAGTCTGTCCGTACGGTTAAAAATGCTAACGGTACGGCAATTAGTGTTGAAAATAACGTTACTGTTGCTGCCATCACCGCACTGTTGAAAAAAATCATGAGATTGCGAGGACGAGAAATCAATTCCCAGAACTCTTCCCCGCCAATACCCATCGTGCGGATGACTAAGTATAGTAATGGCAGAGCAATGGCAATTGCTACTACTGCTGCCGCTAAGGTGAGAAATAATGGAGGACGAACCGATTTCAACTGCTTGCTCAAAAAATTTCTTTTTTTCCTGCCTTAATAGATGACTCTCATCAAATAACTTGTGTTTGCTGCAAAAGCTTGAGTGTTGCCTCCAAATCGCTGAGGTTACTCAAGTCAATTTTTTTACCTTGTTTTTGAATTTGTTGGAGAGATTTTAATTGACCTTGAGGGGCAACTTTTGAAGTTAGAGGATATTCATAAGTCTTATTAGCAAAATAGTTTTGGGCAGTTTCATTTAACATGAATTCTACAAACTTTTGGGCAATGTTGGGATGTTTGGCACTGTTCAAAATCGCTACGCCTGCTACATTTACCAACGAACCAAGATCATTCGTAAAATGATGTGCCACTGGAACTTGCGGATTTTTTTGTTTGAATTGTTCTAAATAATAATGATTAACAAATCCTACAGCAATTTCGCCACGGGAGAGAGCTTCTACTATTGATGTGTTATTAGAATAAACTTTGGCGTTGTTAGCTTTAATACCTTCTAACCACTGCTTAGCTTTCTCTTCTCCTTCTATAACCCGCAAGGCTGTAACAAAAGATTGAAACGAACCATTTGTGGGTGCCCAGCCAATTCTTCCTTTCCATTTGGGTTCAGTAAAGCCAAAGATAGACGCTGGTAATTCCCCTGGCTTTACTAATTTAGTGTTGTAGTCTACTGTACGAACTCTGCCACTAATACCTAGCCATTTCCCGTCTGGTGAACGATAGGCACTATCTACTTGATTCAGAAGAGACGTAGGTAACGATACTGCTTTATTTGCTTTTTCAATAGCTCCGAGTGCGCCCGCATCTTGGGCAAAGAAGACATCTGCGGGACTGTTTGCTCCCTCTTCCAAAATCGCTGATGCTAACTCAGCGGTATCGCCATAGCGGACTTGTACCTTAGCGCCAGTTTGTTGCTCAAACTGCTTAATTAGCCCCCCGACAAGTTTTTCGTTACGTCCTGAGTAAACGACTAGCTCTTTTTCGATTTCACCGCTAGCAGTCGTACCAGCTGGTGTAGTCTGTAATGAGGGCGATTCGGTAGTATTTGTGGGAGTTTGATTAGGATTACAAGCGATCGCTAACCCACCACTAACAGTTGCTAGTCCCACTAAATAGACAAATTCGCGACGCTTCATAACCTTCCTCCACTAGAACCAACATTATTGAAGTAATATCTTTATTGAAGCTGATTATTATTAATGCATAGAATTTACATCACCACACACTGAATTATGAAAAACTCCATCCCCTTGTGGATGGAGTTTTTGGGCATGGGGAACTTGCCCCCCTTTGGGGATAAGGGTCAATGGGGGATGGGGCATGGGAAAGAAGCAACCAATGCCCCATGCACTATGCCCATAAATCAAAAATCTTGCCTGAAAGCAACTACATACAAATGAGAATTATTGTTGTGTGATGAAATTTTGGTAAGGTTGCATTAGTCGTCATCAGGAGAGTAAGAAGTTAAGCGAAATTGACGAAAATGTCTCTGGCTTTGCTTTTAACTCATGTTTAAATATGCAATTAAGTCCACTCCAAGAGATAGGATTTACTAGAAGAGTAAGATTTTAGGAGTAGACCCCTGTCTTTGCAATTTATTACCGTTCCTCCCGCAACTTCTCAGCCACCCGCAGGCTTAATCGTCACTTTGCATGGTTGGGGTGCAAATGCCCAGGATGTGGCATCTTTATTGCCATTTTTCAACTTGCCAGATTATCAGTTTATGTTTCCTGATGCGCCTTATCCTCATCCCCATTCTCCTGTAGGTAAGGCGTGGTATGACCTCAGGACGGAAAATATGTATCAAGGCTTAGCAGAAAGTCGGCAACTGTTAATAGATTGGTTGCAATCTTTAGAGATTAGTACTGGTGTGCCTCTATCGCGCACTATTTTGAGTGGATTTTCACAAGGTGGGGCGATGACTCTAGATGTAGGATTAAATTTGCCCCTAGCTGGTTTAGTTGTGATGAGCGGATATTTACATCCTGGTGCAGGAGCAGTAACTCAAAGTAGTATTCCGCCGATTTTAATCGCCCATGGAAGATATGATGAAGTTGTACCACTGCAAGCTGCCTTAAAAGCTAGAGAGACTGTGGAATCCCAAGGAGTGGCAGTAGAATACCACGAATTTGACATGGGGCATGAAATCAGTCCGCAAATGTTAGAGGTGGTACGGAATTTTATCGAGAATGCAATTAACTAGGCAAACGTTACAAATTTTTTATAAATTCTAGTATAAATCCTGAAAAATTTCACGAAATCCACGTCTTCTAATGAGTAATATATATTGGGTGGCTGCGTAATAACGCAATTTCACCCATGCTGAAGGCGAGTGCCGCATAAGGGAGGGGCAAGCATTATGACAACTCTAAGCATTTCCAAGAAAGAAATTGCTGCCATGACTTCGGCAGAAGTAGAACAGTTGGCTACACGTTTGGAACTAGATAATTACAGTAATGCTTTTGAGGGTTTGAATGATTGGCATCTACTACGAGCGATCGCATTTCAGCGTCCGGAGTTAGTTGAACCCTATATCTATCTCCTAGACTTGGAACCCTACGATGAAGCATAAAGACCTGAGAATTAGTAGTTAGCAGTTAGTATTTTTAACCTTTAACTACTAATCTTAATCTTTTTGCTATGCCTAATCTCGAATCCAAAAGCAAAAACGAAAACATCAAAAAAAGGGTTCTAATTGGTGTAGGCGGCGGTATCGCCGCCTACAAAGTTTGTGAACTGGTTTCGATACTATTTAAAAGTGGGATAGAAGTCCGAGTCATCCTTACCGATTCGGCAAAAAAATTTATCACACCTCTGACTTTAGCAACCCTATCCCGTCATCCCGCTTACACAGATGATGATTTTTGGCAACCAACTCACTCTCGTCCATTGCATATTGAGTTAGGTGAATGGGCGGATGTGTTGGTAATTGCCCCCTTAACAGCTAATACACTAGCAAAGTTAGCCTATGGGATGGCTGACAATTTACTTACAAATACTGTGTTGGCTTCTATTTGTCCCGTGGTGTTGGCTCCAGCAATGAATACGGATATGTGGGAACAAATAGCAGTGCAGCGGAATTGGCAACAGTTATTAACAGATAGTCGATATCATGGTATCGATACAGCGTCGGGGTTATTGGCGTGCGATCGCGTCGGTGCTGGTAGGATGGCAGAACCCCCAGAAATTTTGGTTTACATCCAATCGTTGTTGCACACTCAAGGCAAACGAGATTTAGCAGGTAAACGAGTATTAATTAGTGCTGGGGGAACGCGAGAGTATCTTGACCCAGTGAGGTTTATTGGCAATCCTGCCACAGGTAAAATGGGATTGGCTTTAGCGCAAGCTGCACTCCACCGAGGCGCAAGTGTCACTTTGGTACATGGGCCAGCTCATTGGGATGTACCATTGGGAGTGCAAGCAATTCCCGTCGTTAGTGCCGAGCAAATGCAGCAAGTTATGCTAGAGTATTTAGCCAACGCTGATGTCATTGTGATGTCGGCAGCGGTGGCAGATGTGAAGCCAAAAGATTATAGTACAAAGAAATTGCCCAAGCGATCGCTCCCCCAAGCCCTACCCCTGGAACCTGTGCCGGATATCGTCGCCCAATTGGCACAACTCAAGCAACCGCATCAGATATTAATTGGGTTTGCAGCACAGACTGGGGATATTATCACACCTGCGTGGGAAAAGTTACAAAGGAAAAAATTGGATGCGATTGTTGCCAATCCCATCGATCAACCTGATAGCGGTTTTGGCAGTGATTATAATCAAGCAATATTTTTAGACAAGCAAGGGTGTCAGACTGCGATCGCACCTTGTTCTAAATTGGAAATGGCGCATCAATTATTTGATTTTGTGATCAATTAGCATCTCTCAACAAACTTCTACAATCAAATCCTTTGGGAGTTTGCTACAACAAAGTAACCGTCGCACTTACCCACCCTCAAAGCTGCATAATTTGGGCAGACTACAGATGGCGTTATAGATTATTAATGTATCTGCAATACCGGACTTGTTCTGGTTTAGTCTCAATAGCAAAGGTTTGGAGATGTCTACTTTATCAGAAACTTCTATCCTTGCGGCAATCCTGCTGGTAGCTTTCGGCATTTTAGGCTGGGGGTTTTATCGCGCCAGGCCTTTTGGTAAGCTGGGAATCTTAGCCTGGTTACAGTCAGTGGTGTTAATGGCTCCCTGGCTCCTGTTTTTTGGATTGTTTGCAGCCGGAATTTACATCAATATAGTTGGTATATTGTTCTTGGTAGTAAGTTCCGCTGGGCTATATGTATATTTGGGAAGACAGTTACGCGCAGCTGGGCAAGATGCCCTACTCAAGCAGCGAGCAACAGAAAGACTCAATGCTGATTCCTCCCTTGCGCCAAATTCCTCAGAGTCAGCAGGAACTACAGAACTGAAATCTGAAGTACTGCCAATACCAGAAGACGACTTGAATGCAATCAAAGGTATTTTCGGTATTGATACGTTTTTCGCTACAGAAACCATCGCCTACCAGGACGGGGCCATTTTTAAAGGCAATTTGCGAGGAGAACCAGAAGAAGTTCACAATCGTTTAACTGCAAGTTTGCAGACACGTCTAGGTGATCAATATCGTCTGTTTTTAGTGGAAAACACAGACGGTAAACCCGTAGTAATTGTCCTACCAAGCCGCAATGATCCCCGTCCGATGTTGTTATCGCAAAAAGTTTTTGCAGGTATCCTGTTGGTAGCAACCATTGCCACAAGTTTAGAAGCCGCCGGGTTAGTGCTGAATTTTGATTTCTTTGCCAACCCTAGTCGCTTCCAAGAAGCTCTGCCTATAGGCGCTGGTATATTTGCGATTTTGGTAGCGCACGAAATCGGTCATTGGTTACTTGCTCGACGTCACCAAGTCCGCCTCAGCTGGCCTTTCTTTCTGCCCGCTGTGCAAATTGGCTCCTTTGGTGCAATTACCCGCTTTGAGTCTCTATTGCCCAATCGCAAGGCTCTATTTGATATCGCTTTAGCAGGGCCAGCTGCTGGTGGTATTGTTTCTTTATTGATGTTAATCACTGGCTTACTACTTTCCCATCCAGGCAGTTTATTTCAATTGCCAAATCAGTTTTTCCAAGGCTCGATTTTAGTGGGAAGCTTGGCGCGAGTTGTACTTGGCTCTACTTTGCAGTCTTCCCTGGTGAGCGTTCATCCTTTGGTTGTAATTGGTTGGCTGGGGTTAGTAATCACCGCTTTGAACTTGATGCCCGCAGGACAACTAGATGGTGGGCGCATTGTCCAAGCAATTTATGGACGCAAAACCGCAGGACGAGCAACGATCGCAACCCTAATTTTGCTGGCTCTAGTATCTCTCGGTAATGTTCTTGCCATGTACTGGGCGATCGTGATTTTCTTCTTGCAACGAGATCCAGAACGCCCCAGCTTGAATGAAGTTACTGAACCCGATGACGCCAGAGCCGCTTTGGGTCTTTTGGCTCTATTCTTAATGATTACCACACTTCTTCCCTTAACTCCTGCCTTGGCTGGGCGGTTGGGAATTGGGGGTTAGGAGATAGGAGATATGATTAGCTCTTTGACACTCCCCATGCCTAAAGGCAGGGGATTCTAGCGTCACTGACGTTCCTCGCTTTTGCAGATCTTCTCCCAAGGGGAGACGCCAAGGGCGATACGACTAACACAAAGAAGTAGAGGAAACATCTCGACTGGCGTTACTTTGGAGTTGCCCACCCCTATCATTGTCTTGAAAAGTTTGCTTGGAGGGAAACCCTCCTGGCAACCTTTCGCTTGGACGACTTAGAATCACTTTGGCAGCATTCACATCGCGTTGTTCGGTAGCTAATTGTTTTTATTTTTTCCAGATTAGTTGAGAATAATTCCTAATATCTATATTATATAGATACATTAAAAGCAGATAGTGTGGAAATCTTAAAACAGAATCGGCTCGCCAAGACCATTACTGTTAATCAAATGTTTCCCTACCTAACTTTAATGCGTTCCTCGCAAGAGTAGTGTAGAAGTATATCTTTATATATAGTAATCCGATTTGATTCGTGAACTGACTCGTAGAGATAGGGAATGGGGGATAGGGAATGGGGCATGGGGAAGAAGTAATAAAGGTGTACTGAATTTTTTTCCAAATCAAATATTAGTCCTATATATAGAAATGGGAGATGTAACTAGCTATGTAGATATTTTAAGCAAAACTTTAAATAAGTACTTTGTTGTCGCCAAATCTTTATTAGCAATATTAGCTACACAGAGAAGTTAAGCAGCTAATTACTCGCTACTTTCGATGCGATCGCACAAGGTTGAATATGTCCGATTTTGGCAATAAAACCAAGCTCAAAAAAGTCTAGTTACCGAGTGTGATAATTGCTTAATTGCCAGACAATAAGAGGTAGAAAAATAACATTATTAGTACGTAAAAATCTATGTTATGGCTATTTTTTTCTATTATAGAGAGTTTGTTAACTAGAAAGACGTTAGCTATAAATGATGTTATAAAGTGGCTACTTGGTTTTAACTAGGAAATATATATAGTTATTTTATATCTCCTGAAATCAAGGGAATTGTAGCCAGGAACACAATGGTTGTCTTTTCATATCCTTTGTCCAGAAAATCAATTCATGAGTATAGTTAAATGAATACTTTTTTTTGTTCTGACCATTCGCGGCAAACAGGAGAAGATGTAATTGGTAGCGCGACCAATGAACAAACTTATATTTTAATTGAGTGCCCTCCACCTTGGATATCAGAAGCTTTTAATTCTAAATGGGTACCAAATAATTTGAGGAATTTGGTAGAGGAGATGAAGCGGGCTAAATTACCAATCAGATTTCTCTTAGTTGCTAACAAGTTATCACATAAAGTAGACCATACGACTGTTTTGATTTATCAAAAACAAGAGGGGCTGAGTAATGGATACCGCAAGCAAGAGTTTAGGCTAGCAAATATTGAACAAGTAGCAGCGGTTATTCAAAAATGGTTATGGGGTATGAGTTCTGACTCGGAAGTGAAAACTAGTGAAATCAGAGATATTTTAGTTTGTACCCACGGTAGTCATGATAAATGCTGTGCTAGATATGGGAATCCCTTTTACTTCCTAGCTACAGCCACTATTTCTGATTTGAGCTTGGACAATGTGCGGATTTGGAAATCAACTCATTTTGGTGGACATCGTTTTGCTCCAACAATCATAGACTTACCACAAGCAAGATACTACGGTCTTCTTGATGAAGATTCATTCAGATCAATTTTGACCCGTACAGGTGATATTCAATGCTTGAATAAAGTCTATCGAGGCTGGGGAATTTTGCCTACTGGACTTCAGATTTTGGAAAGAGAACTAATCCTTCATCACGGTTGGGATTGGTTTAACTACAAAGTGGCAGGTAAAATCTTAGAGCAAAGTTTAGACAATAATACAATGCTAGCTGAGCTAAGTTTTGAAAACCCTTCTGGTTCTCTCTACACCTGTCAGGCAAAACTTGTAAAAGATGGAAGTAAAACCCAACGTTTAAAGAGTTCCTGCAATGCAACACAAGAATCAGTGGTGATTAAATATGCTGTAGCAAGTCTCTGGCTTACCTCTAAGAAAGTGGAAACTTGTAGCGTCTAGAAATCTGGGTTATGCCAGATAATCAAAAAGGTATGCATCTACTATAGTAATCCGATTTGATTCGTGAACTGACTCGTAGAGACAGGGAATGGGGCATGGGGAATGGGGCATGGAGAATGGGGCATGGAGAATGGGGCATGGAGAATGGGGAATGGGGAATGGGG